>NZ_JBOBRE010000006.1:0-304082 GCF_050586525.1 Massilia sp. BKSP1R2A-1
CAAGCCAGCTGACCAGCGAGCCGTGCCTTGATGGCTTTATTGCACGTTTACTAGTTGGTCGTGCGGTACTTCTGTGGAGCTGGTTTCGTTCGTTCAACCTACCAGACGTACAGGTTCTACGCTGGCCGAGCACGATTTGCGTAACAAAGCCCCTCGAAACTATCGAATGTGGTCGCTGCCTATATTGGCGGCGCTCCCTCCTTAGTTAGATCCGATCGAGACGCGAACGTTATAAACTAAATTGCAATTTTGGCTAGATCGACTTTGGGCTTGGATCGGATCCGCGATGACACCGACTTCTAAAATTGTTGCATTTCGAGAACAAGCGGCAAGTATAAAGGGCGATATGCCATGGGTTTCCATATGCCAGCAATCGCTTGTCTGGGAGAAATTTTTTGACCGTGTAGTGAAAGTCCCGTTATCTGGTCTGGCCCCGGTCGTATGCGTCGATTTGGACCTGACCTCATTATTGGCACCTCAAAAATCGCGGGAAGTATTGGATCGTCTCCGTGCCCACGCGGGGGAGATCGATAAGATGGCCAATGTCGCGCCTGATACTTTCGCCCGGACTCTGGATGAGATATGGCGGAACGCCGAGCCCGCGTTGCTGCCCGGCTATACCTCAACGTCGATTCAGGCGTACGGGGTATATTGCACTGCGCAACTGCAGGCACGCACGGGCCATGTGATCGATCCTGATCATGTCTCCAGGTGTGAGGAATTCATCACCAATAAAGTTCACTCCTGGCTCCGCGACGGCTACTGGGACCGTGATCTCGCGGATGACCTGCCCGCCACCGGTTTCTCCCAGTGGGCAGGCCGGGTGGCGGAAGCGGGCGCGCGCGTGGTCTTCCTAAGCAATCGCGATCCCGCCACTCGCGAAGCATCCCTCGCGAGCATTAGACGCATGCTAGGGGAAGCGGTCGAGCCCTTCGCCTTCTTCGGACCTGGCGGATCGATGTACGACGCATCCTCGAAGGCTACCGCGATCACATTGCTTGAGCAGGGCATCCGCGCTGGTGTCCACTATGGTAAGGCGGAAAACGGGCGGGTCGAATATCTCGAGGTTGCTCCTGGAACACCGTCATACACGGTCGTCGCCATTATCGACGATCGCGCCGAGAATAGGCGGCGGGTGATCGAGGCCTCAACGGTGTCCGCCGCGCGGCTTGAGGAAAAGGGTATTGGGGCGGTGATGGATATCGCCAGCGCCGCCGAAGGGTTTTGTCCGGAAATGGACGTCGTCGGCATGCCAATGGTGATTTCATCGTTTGCCTTCAAGGAGGGCACCTAATGTCAGATACCGTTTCCCACTCCTCGCGCCGGGTGCCATTGGGCGATCTTCGGTTTCTCGTAATCGGCGAGATCCGCCGCCTCCTGATGGAGGAAAAGCAAGCCGTCGAGCTCGCTCAATCCGCCGATTTCGTGTCGCGCGAGCAGGCGCGGCTGATTCGCAGGCGCTCGATAAACGACGCGTTGTTGGAATTTGAGACGCTCGTGGATTCGACCGTTGCCGCGTTTCCGCAAATGAGCAACAGGGCGCGTCAGGCGCACATACTTGCCCGCAACGCGGCCACCGCCCGCAGCGGGCAGGAGATGCGATCGCTGATCGGCGAAATCATCGATCTTTTTGAACAGCCGCCCTCGTCACAATCGCCCCTACCCGTGACCATTACGGGGGACGACCAAGGTATCGTGTTCGGCATTGGTGGCACACCCGATCCCGTGGCCTCTTCAGCTACTACGATTTCCGACTCGCTCGCGAGATCGAGGATTGACCAGGCGTTTTTGGCCGCGGTATGCCAGATGATTGACAAGGCCCGTCTCGCGGGCCGAAAACTCTCGGGTACGGAGCAGTTTGTCAGGGCGGCCGCGTTTCAGGCGTTGGAGGCCGGCGCGGCGCCTCCCCCGGCCTATATCGGCATCGGCATCTCCGGATTCCGTCGCTATCAAACCAGTCTCTCGCTCGCGGATCCCGGCGAGGGACACAATCTGGTGACCTGTCTCGACTCGCGACTGCTAGCCGGCACCGTGGTTCATGTCGAGCATATCGACCGCGGCAAACAGACCGATCGCGAGATCGTCGAGGCGTATCGGTTGCCCGCGCCGTTGAACGCCGCCCGTGTTCGCCTGCAAGTAGGCACTGCGGCCCCCTGTACCGCCTATATCGGGCGTCCACCGTTCGAGAACGGTGCTTCGCCGGATCCGGCGACCAAGGTTGTGATGGCCCGCGAATTCGAGGAGGATCTGCTCAAGGCAGCGCATATGACCGCCAGCGCGTGCACCGTCATGTTTAGTCATGGTATCGCCGATTGTAAGGTCGCGATAGAGCGAATGTCCGTCACCCAGCTTGTCCGCTTCATGGAAGCGATCGCGGGTAATGTGCTGCGCGACCGCTCCCGGCAATTTCTTTCCGCGGCATTCAACCTGAATGTGCCATTGCTGGACGATCGTGGAACGGGAACCCCACACTGGGTCAACACCAAGTGGGAGATTGCACGGCTCGCCATCGAAATCACCGTGGCTGGCGGATTCGAGAAGGTGACATGGGATGGCGCCTCCAACCTCGCGACTAGCGAACCGGTCATCACGACTTTCACGAACGCGCAGTGGCTGGAACTGATTCATCTCGCCCATGAACAGGGACTGGAAACCTACGTGTCGGCGGGCATGGACGAGCGGCACATGCCCGCGTGCGTCTATTCGGGCGTGGACGGTGTTGGTATCGGCACAAGCCTCCACTATCGGAAACGCGACGCGAACGGGAAGTATGTCATGGGTGAACTCAAGCCCGCGGCGATTCTCGAGGTTCTAAAGACAAGGGACACGGCCGCGAGATCGGCGAGGGGGCGAGGAGCGGACATGCTGGCGATGCTTGATCGCCTTCACTACGAAAGCATCCTGCCCGAGGAATGCGAGGCGTTGAGGACCCAACTCTTTTCCGCGTTATCGATCGAACAACCCGTCGACGGATCGATCGAGAGGATACTCGTAGAAGTCGAGAGTCACGAGTATCTGGCCGCCATGCTGGAACATAGGGCGCGGGGGTACGACCTGCATCCGGTGCTTGCGCAGGCGCAACGACAGATCATCGCCGGGCAGGGACGTTCCGCGATCCTTGAGCTGGGGGCGATTAGAGCTCGCCGATTCGGGGGAGCCCTCCCTGGTGCAACCGTCGAGGAGCGCCTGCGCGAGGCGATGGGGCGCGATGACATTACCGAAATCATGGAGATTTTAAGATGAGCCCTGGGCTGCGCGGGTACTACGAAGGAACGGATGGGAAAAATGTGCTAAGGATCGCACGCAATTGTGATCCCGCCATCGACGGAACCTCGCTCGCGGCGCATCGGCCGCGCATCTTTGACACCGACGACGAGCCGGACAGCGTGCCGATCGAGGAATTCGACCGACGTATAGAGGCCAGGGTACCGGCGCACGTGTTGGCGCGCATGGACTCGGTTATGCGCTCGGCTGAGCTGCTGGCCCAGCGCGGGCTGGCCGATACCCCGCCGCTGGACCGTTACGAATGGCGCCGTGGAATGATCCTGTCGTGGTCGCATGCCCGGGACCTCGCGACCGTTCTCGACGCGCTTGGCCATCCACGTCCAACGGTGGATCGCCATGACCTCGACGAAGTCGTGCTCGGCAAGCACTTGAAAGGCCGGCTTGGGAGCGCCGATCAATGGTACATCGACTATGTCAGTTCTTTGGACGATGGCGCCTGGGTCAACGTCGGCTTTTTCAATCCGCACCTCTCGGCCTCGATGTTCAAGTGGGGCGATGCGAGGCACGGCAAGCAAAACGCCATGGACGCCCATCGGCTTTCCTCGCATCACCTGGGCAATCCGGAAGCCCCGCTCGAATGGATCGAACGCGCGGCCAACTTCGTCGTGCATCACATTCCGCGTGAGCACTACGGTATCCGCCATGAACCGCGGGGGGAGTTTTCACAGTTGGAGCATGTTCTGGCGACTGACACTGCCATCAAGGATTCGGAGATTGGAAAAGCAATCGCGCGTGATGTCGCGCGACTATGCGAACTGCTTGAACAAGAAGGGAAGATCATCCCTTGGAATTTGCTCAAAGTCCCTGCGGACACATTGAACGTGTCGTTAGTCGAGCACGCTTTTCTCGTGGCCTCGACGGCCGACCTCCCTCCAGCCGATCCGATAGACGCCGATGAGTATCAACGCCAACTCGAGCGTGCGAAAGCGGTGATCGCTAGAGTCCCGCTGGAGGCCGAGAAGGCCGAGGCGGGGGGGCGTGGCGAGATCGCCACCGTGTTCAGGAAATTGCTACGCGAGGGCGGATATTGAAGGGAGGATTAGAGCCAGCCTCACGCCGCACAGTTCGGCGATGGTAGCTCCTCGGTGGACGAGTTCCCAACGTCGCTTTCGGACTAATTGGTGGTCTGGACTGGACACTCGAACCCTCTAGGATCTCGACATTCTCGACGATGGATTGTTTATTGACGCGATCACCGTAGTCGTCATCGCTCAATGACGGTGTAAAAGTTGAAACACCAACCAAGCGGCTAAACAGGAGACCACGATGGCAACACCGATCGACCTAATCAAGCATCCGCCCTTCAACCCGATTCCTGGTGGCGTCTACGCGCCCTTCGAACTGTTGCGGGGCTTCGACCCGAAGAATCCCCATAGTGTCACCGAGACGCTCGATTACAAGAGTTACATCTACTTCCAGCAACAAGGGCGTACGACGATCTCGGATCCTTTCGCGGCCATGGTGCAGGGACTCCACGACGTATCGATCGTGCGCGGGATGAACGCCTACCTCGAGGAGGAGATGCGCGCTGGCCGCCGACCCATCGCCATCATGGGTGGCCACAGGGAGCCACGCGGTAGCGCGACATACCGCGCAGTGGCCCGCATGGCGCAGCTGTTTTCCGAGTCGGGTTTCGTGGTGGCGAGCGGCGGCGGACCGGGCTGCATGGAGGCGTCACATCTGGGCGCGTTGTACGCGGGACGGGGTGAGCAGGCCCTAACTGAAGCAATTGATAGGATGGCGGCGGGAAGCTTCGCGAAGCTGCCGGAGAATATGGGCCGGGTCCTGGTGGGGATGGACGGGAAGTGGTCCCTGAACGAGGAATACGCCAGCGAACTATATGACTGGATGCTGCCGGCGTGGGAGATCGCGAACGAATTCAAGGACAGGCTGACACCACTCAACCGCAGCCTAGCCGTTCCGACCTGGCATTACGGCCATGAGCCGCTCACGCCGCTAGCGACACATGTGGCCAAGTATTTCCTCAATAGTATTCGGGAGGACGTCCTGCTCGCGCTCGCGTCGTGTGGAATCATCTTCTCCGAGGGCCGCGCGGGCACGCTGCAGGAGGTCTTCCAGGACGCAGCGCAGGTTTATTACCGCAACATGGGCGGGAACCAACCGATCACCTCTATGCTCTTCTATGACAGCGCGTTCTGGACGATGCCGGAAACGCCCGACGACAAGGTTCATCTGCCCGTTTTGGATTTGCTGAGGCAGCTTTTCGTAGCCAGCAAGAACATGACACAGGTTGAGTTCGATCAATACGTCCGTACAGTCGACAGCCCGGAGGAGGCTGTGAAGGTAATCAGCACGAACGCGCCACCTGTCGAGGCTGTCATCACAAAACTTAATGCGATCGGTGCGCGGAATATCGATCCGATGCAGCTGTCCAACGCAGTGTTGCGATGGAAGAGTCACGCGCCCGGAAATTGAGGCACGCCAAGATGGTCAAAGGTGGACATCCACACGCCTCGTGATGTTTGTCCGCCCTGCCGAAGCGAGCGGGAGGAGAGGAAAAATGCTTAGACTCTGCTCTTACAACGTTGAGAATCTTTTCGAGCGCGCAAAGGTGTTCGACGATACCGAATGGGACGTGCGCGACGCTGGCGAGGAGGGCGGGACTGCGGCCCGGATCCTCGACGCGTTCGCGGATGCCAACGCCATCCTGGCCAAGCGCGTGTACGACGCCCGGGACAAGGAGGAGATCGTACGGCTGCTGAATGTGCTCGGGCTTATCGGCTCGGACGACTCGAAGTTCGTACGAATGCGTCGCAACCGGGGCCGATTAGTGGAACGGGAAAACGGGACGGCGCGGGTCGTCGCGAACGGACGCGACGATTGGCTTGGGTGGCTGGAACTGCAAATGGAGGCGGTCGACGAACAGGCGACCCGCAACATTGCCAGAGTCATCCGGGACGTCGACGCGCAGGTCCTAGTGGTCGAGGCCGAGCACAGACCCTCGTTGTCGCGATTTAACGAACAAGTGCTTCAACCCATCGCCGGGTGGTGTTACGAGCACATCCTGGTAATGGATGGCAACGACGAACGAGGGATCGACGTGGGCCTTTGCTGTCGCGGTCAGTAACCAGTTGACTTCATGCGTAGCCATGTCGACGATCGGGTGGACGGCGAGCTTGTGTTCAGCCGCGACTGCCCCGAATATCATGTCGCGCTTCCCGATGGCCGACGGCTGGTCGTTCTCGCCAACCATTTCAAGAGCAAAGGCTATGGAGAACCGACGGACCAGAGCAGTACGGGCCCGAGCGCGGTAGTCGCTGCTAGCCCGACTAAAGGGACACTACGCCTGACTAACGGAAGGGACCTTCAGCCGGCTGCGATCGCTTCCACCCAGTCTTGGTGTGTAATGTCGAGCCGTTTCAGAATGCTAGCAGCGAGGAAAGCGGGGATGGTCGGGTTACTCCCATAGTGATTGCCGAGCCTAAATGGTCGCTTAGACTTGCGTAGTAATTTGATCTCCGATCCCTTGCCTTGGGCAACCTCGACGCCGCAGCGTTCGAGCAACTTGAAGAAGTAACGCCTACGCAGTTGCGGGAGTATGTTCGACGCTCGGTCGGCGTCGATTTTCTGCACGGACTCTCCGGTCTCATCGCCTGCATCAGCGGCTGCTTCCGCCGTCTTCGCCAAAGCCACATAGAGTAGGGTTTCATCCGGGGCATTGTCGGCTGCTGGCAGCGCTGCCTGCTCATCGGTACCGTGCAAATAGTAATGTTCGATGCTCAGGAAATCCTGGACCAACTGGCGGTGCACCTGCTTGAGTAGCCACCATGACAGTATGACTGCGCCCTCCGCACCAAACACGGCATCGAGCGCGCGCCAAGGATGCATCCACCAAGTAATGATGCCGTCATAACCTACTTTAAGAGCGCCTCGGACAAAGTTAGTGTGCAAGCCGCGGCGCAGGCTTTCTGCATCGTCGCAGAAGACGATCCTGGCGCAACCGTTCGGCGCCAGGAAGGAGAATGTAGCCACGCAGCTGGTTCCCGGGATGGTGAACATGTAGCGCAGTGCGCGGTCGCTCGACAAAAGATAGGGATAGGCTTCGAGCAGATCGGCGAACATATCCTGATAGGTCCGACGGAGCTCGGCCAGATCCGGTGTCGTGAGGTCCTGGCGCAGCGCAGCCAGCAGCGGGGTGAGCACGACATTGTCGAGGTAGGCAACCGGCTCGACCGCATACAGGCTGATGATAGTTCCGACACGCTGCTGCTCCTGGGCGGTCATGTCACGCGCGAAAGCGAGAGTGCTCTGATGTGCAGGGCCGGGTCCATGCGACAGCGTACAGTGGCCCGGCGTTAGCAGGAGAGCATCAAACAACTGGTACGGCAAGAGGTCGACAACGGTTTCCCACACCATTGAGTAGAGCCGATCGCTGCCGTGCACGATGTTCATGTCGATTGGCGCGACAACGCAGTCGTAGGCACTAAAGAATGCTCGGAAAGGATCACTACGTGCTCGATGGCGCAGCGTAAAGCAAATTTGCCGAGTAACATTCGTCGCCCAAGCCTGCGCGCGCTGATGCAGGTCGAGAAAATCCTGGTCGTTCGCCAGCATCACCTCCACCGTCCTGAAGCTCAGACCGGCATATTGGTTGTTTAGCACCCGGGTTTCTTCGAGCAAGGCGTTGCCGGCATCGCGCTGGCTCACCGTGATCATATCGCGCAACGCCGACGGGAGCGTACTTGTGGGCTGCTCTTCGACCGTCCAGTCCCGGCTAGTAGCTACTTGGTGCGCGAACTTACCTATCGCGCTGTCGGCACGACGGTTGAGAATCTTGCCTATATCATCGTTAAGCTTTCTGCGCAGGATCTGCTGCTGCAGGGTCAAGGCGCCAGATGTGGGCGTAGCGGAAGTGTTCATAGCAGTTTTTTCCCAACGCGACGAACGCGCATTGATTAGTTCGGCGAGCAAAAAAGTCTGACAACGAACAAAAAGTTTGGTAATGCGGACTGGCAATAATTTGACGGAGGAATGCGCCGCGAAACTTCGAGCAAGCTGTGCTTCGTTTAGCCCGATTTTGCTATAGGCCCGCCGTTGCCGATGTGATGGCGTCTCTGCTTTTGTGGCTTTCCGGTCGTCGCCTCAGGGGAGAGTGCTGATCCCTACCAGTAACCACTTCACGGTCCACGTTGAGAGCTGCTCATTCAGGTGTAGCTTCAGTAAGTTAGACCGCGTACATGCCACTAATCAGTTTATCTGCCGAGCATTTGTTTTTTCGCAGCCAGTTTCGCCTCAAACAAACGGTAGGCCCGCTTCTCATCAAGCTTAGGAAGGTTCGGCTCGTTTTGTAGGAGGTCAGCCAGCACCGGGGTCACAACATCGAAGAGCGCCGAGAGCAGCGCATCGCCGACTGCTCGCGGCTCCGCAAGATCCTCCAGCAACCCCGGCATCTCGCCGTGAGCGAGTTTGTTGCGGCCCTCGCGGTAGACTTTGTTAACCGCTGCATCGACGGTGAGCACATCGTCTGGGATGGCCTCATCGACCGGCTTGAGAGCTGCCTCGGCGAAGGCTGTCATGTCCTTAGCAGCTCCACCGGCGCCAGAGAGTCCGTCGGCGGCACAGCCATAGTTCACAACGGCCATAAAATCGGAAGCTTCGCGACGAGCTTCGCCGACCCAGTACAGTGCATTGGCCCAACGTTCCACGAGATGCAACGCATGTCCGCTCCGTCGTCCATCGATGTAGTGCTGCAAGATGCACCCGGCAGCATCCAGGAAGGGTTGCTCGCCCGCCATCTTGGCTGCGAGCGCGCCCGGCGGACCACCAACCCCAGGCATCTGTACGCTCGATCCACGCAAGATCCGCCCATCAAGTGTGGTCGCCAGCCTGTCCTCTGCAAAAAGATGCTGCCTGCCAGCTTTGCTAAAGCGTCGTGCATCCTCGACTTGGAACCTCAGTCCAATTGCGTCAATCGCCAGCCCCACCACCACAGACGCCTTAAAATGTGATCGAGCAGGTTCATGCTCCTTCATCCGGATTGTCGCTACCCAGCCGTAGTTGCGCAGCGTGCGTAGAACGTCCAGCGCGTGTGAGGTATGGCGGCCAGCCCCGGCATCCATCGATCGAACACTCAACGAATCCATGTCCAATTCACGACTTTCGACCTGGCGGATAAGCTCACGAACCTCCGAATCCTTTACGAATGAAGCGAGCCATTCTGCTCTGGGCAGGAACCGCACCGGCCCCACGGCGAACGCCGGTACTGCCTGGTCTACGTGAAACAGATGGCAAGGGATATGCCGATCGACGTCGGGACTGGCTCTCATGGTGAGTTGCTGCAGGTGCGCTTGGTAATCTCCCGCGAGCGCAGCGTAAAAATCGTCACCGACCGCAACATCTTCCTGGTTCTGGTCGTCCGTGACTTCTGGAAGGCGGGATTGGCAGTTGCGAAGCGTGTCTCCGATAGCCTGGAACGATAGCCTGGTGAAAGCCTGCCGATCAATTGTCTGACGCAAGTCTTCGCGCGATTTCCAGGTTTGCCGTGTCAGCTCGTGGGCTGCATCTACTCCGACTTGGGTCACGGGATATTGCCCATCTTGGGACGCTGGAATGGCAAGGGGAACCAAGGGGTTGGAGCTGAGGGCGTGCCATTGCGCGAAAGGCATTGCCTTCGCCTTGATCACGTCCTCCACGATCTTTTCCATGAGTTTCCCAGTAGCCTCTTCTTTCGCGCCGCTCGGGCTTGCGAGCTTTTTTTCCCTTGCCATTCCACTCCTCCGACTTATCCCAACAGTACATTAGTATTAAGCATAACCAGCCCCATCTCGGGTCATGGCCACATACAAATGCCGTGCGATCATATTCTGCGAGTCATACTACTCTGCCCTCAGCGTAAGTGGCAGCGTGGCCCACTCTGCTGTACAGGGCAACTTGCAGCCCAACAACCAACCTCCTTCGCATTCGCCTAGCAGCGTCTGACCGTTGACACGCCCCCCGTTTCTAATATAATTAATATTATAAACAAAATTATTTCAAATACAACATGGCAAGACCTATGAAGCCTGTGCCGCGTCCGGTGTTGCGGGTCGACGAGATTCATCAGCAGCTTGGTGAGCTAACGCGGCAGCTTACGAGCAACCCAGACGTCGCTCGATTTTCGCTTCAAGTTGACAATCGAACCGGAATGGTGTTCGCCGATGTGCATCACCATGATGGGCAAATCCAGCATAACGAATGGATAGCAGGGGGGCGGAGTCAGAACACTCGATTGGCTGCGCCACACACGATCGATGAGCGAAACAACTCTGTCCTGTCTTTGCTCGATCAAGGACTCACACAGATGGAAGTAGCAAGGCGCATCGGTATTTCTCAATCTCGGGTGGCGCAGATCAAGAAATCTTCGTCCACATAACTCAAACATCGAGCGCCCAGTTAATGGCGTGTGAAAGGGTCTCAACATGTCTAAATCCTCCAATATCAAGAATGCTATCGTTGATGGCAGCGTCGATCTCATTGAAAAAGTCTCAAGCCCAGCGTCGAGAGCGGGCGCCGCTGTTGAACGGGTCGGCCGCATGCTTGAAGAAGGTGTTGATCCGGAAGTTATTGCCTTGCAAATGACGAAGAACAGCCCGAACAGGAAGCCCTATACCACCGCCAAGGTCTTGGCCTACGGTGACCTTTATGAAGACTCAAAGACCAAATCGCCTGTAACCGCAAAGCAAACCCGCGCGCTCATCAAAGATCAGCGCGTCCAGGGGAGAGCCGACGAAGTACCTTTTCCTGCCTAATCCTCCGTCCCTCACCATGGCCGCCTTTAGCATGTGCACAATTAAGGCCTGCGCGGATCAGTTACCAACGCCCATAGGGAAGCTGTAGATGCTCTATGCATGGGTCGGCGATCAGAAGCGTGCGCCCACCGTAAAGGGAGAGCGGACGACCTGCCGCGACTGCGGCAGTTTGCTCACTGCGGTGATGCCTGTTGAGAATACGCCCCACTGGCGGCATAAGGCAGGCGACTGCGATCCCTGGAGCGAACCTGAGGGCCCTTGGCATTTGGGTTGGAAAGAGCTCTTCGACATGTCTTGCCGCGAGATAGCTCTACGAGACAAAGCAACGGGAGAACTGCACCGCGCTGACATCCTGGTCGGTAGCGGTACCTCACGGGCGACCGTTCTTGAACTGCAACACTCTTCAATCAACGAGGATGAGCGAAACGCGCGTGAGGCCTTTTATCGAAGTGAGCATCGAATGTTTTGGCTTGTCCATATCCACGACGAAAGCTCGTTTCTGAGGACATATTTCGGCATGTCGCTAGACTTCAGTTCACGCGTCGTCAACCTAGACGGCAAGGAATTCGCCGTTATGCACTGGATGGGGCCGAATAAGCAATTCATAGAAAAATGGAAGCGCGCTACCGCGCACGTCTTCTTCCATGCGGGCTCTCACATCTTCTACCTTGCTGGCCCTAGCGTAGCTGCGCGCCTAGGAGGGCCATTCCAGCGCGGTGAGTTCGCTCTTTGCGTACTGAAGCGCGACGATTTTTTACGGGCTGTCCACTGGGAAGATAGCGTCGCCCCCACTCCCGTTGTAAGCTAAGGTCAGTCCGCGCTGGCGACGATTTGCACCATCCTTCCGTGCTTGAATCCACGATCCCTGGTCATGAACGCTTCCAGCGTGTGATACCGCGGCTCCATAAAAGCAGTTTAGACATCGAAGACTGCTGGCAAATCGATGGCTCTTTCAGCTATCTGCGCCGTGACCTGCTTGACAGCTTCTTGACGCAGTCCGGCAAGGCGTTGATGTGGCTCATGTGGGAGAGTGTGGCTTCCATCACCGGTCAGCCGAAGCGCACAATGTTCACGAGTACTTGCACACTACAAGCATATTGACAGGCGTACTCACGTCTATCAGCCTTCAGCACCAAATAGTAGGCCGCCTCAGGCGGGGGGAGGGGCGCCGCCATTTTTGGACACAGAAGACGTTATGCAGGGTGTAGAACCGGCGGCAGCTCCAGTATCCTTGATGGGCAAAGCCTCTTACAGGTTCTTGCTAAGGGCTAATTTGAAAAATATTCGACTTAGCTCATGCGTTCAGGAATGGGTTGCCCAGTACTATCAAACTTTATTAGCGCAAAAAACTGTTGGGCAAATGTTGAGACGGCTTTACTATCAAACTATATTTTTGTTAGGCTGCGTTAGTTAGAACACTAAGTCTTTGATTTTTATAGTATAACACTATCAAACTTTATTGGTTATCCACACGAGAGCTTCGTTCGCCGGACGCATCGGCTTTCCTGCCACTTTTTGCTCGTCTCCGGCCCACTGGTGGCCAAAGCTGCTGCTCAGCAATTCTCTGGCAACTCATCAATTTCCCCCAGCCTAGTGCACATCATCCCTTCTCACTCTTAAATGGGTTCGAAAAGGCTGATCCAAGGCAAATTTCGCGCATCTCGTCTGATTACATCAGGCAACTAAAATCGAGTAAAAGCCTGCATCACGGCCTTATCTTTGCTTATCGTACTGCCGCGTTCAATTGGGAATTCGGTTGACTTCCCCATCAAACAAACTTATCTTAATTTCATCGATAAGCAGGCCAAAAGCTTGCCCGTCTAGCATTTTCTCGCGTGGGTAGCGACAGGAATTCTCTCTGGTGTGACGTTCAGGCGTCCCACCCGTCCTCCCATGTCGACCGACAAACGAGCCACCGCCCTTGAGTGAGCGGACCTGTCACTGACGCTCGCCGCGTCGTGCCCCTGGCTGTCTACTGGAGGACGCATGAATGTGTTAATGGTTGGTGCAGGCAACGCCGGGTGTGCGCTTGGCGCGATCCTCGCGCAGGACGGACACCGGGTGGTCCTGCTCAAGACCTCCCGCTCCCTGCATGACGAAAATTTCGATCACGTTCGCGAAACGCGCACCATCAAGATTGTCAGCAATCCCAAGGGCGGCGAGACCAGCACCGCCACGCTGGCCCTGGCCACGCGCGACGTCGAGGAAGCCTTTGCGGAAACCCCTGACGCGATCATCATCACCACCCAGACACAATGCCATGCCGAGATCGCGGCCCTGATCGGCCCCTACCTGAAGGCGCACCAGCTGGTGCTGATGGCGCCGGGCTACATGGGCTCCTGCTACTTCCTGCCCCACCAGGAGAAGGAGCCTTTCCTACTCGCGGAAGGCGAGAGCCTGCCCTACGACGCGCGCATCACCGAGCCGGGCGTCGTCAACGTCCTGTTCAAGAATACCCGCAACGCCCTGGCCTTCCTGCCGCGCGAGCGCGCCGCCGAAGGCCTGGAGCGCGCCGCCCGCCTGTTCCCGACCTATGTCGCGATCCGCAGCAACGTGCTCGAGTCGGCCATGCACAACCCGAACCTGATTGTGCACACCGTCGGCTCGCTGCTGTCGGCCAGCCGCATCGAGTACGCCCAGGGCGAATTCTGGATGTACCGCGAAGCCTTCACGCCCTGCGTGCTGAACCTGCTGTACAAGCTCGACGCGGAAAAGAACGCCGTCATCGCGGCCACCGGCGGCAAGCCCTCGCCCTATTTTGACGAGTGCAAGTTCCGCAACGAGGAAGACCTGTCGCAGGAGTCGATCTCCGTGTTCCGCCGCTATGCGCAAGAAGGCGGCCCGAAAGGGCCGGCCACGCTGCAGACGCGCTTCATCACGGAAGACGTGCCGATGGGCCTGGCGCTGCTGTCTTCGGTCGGCCGCCTGATGGGCGTGCCGACGCCGACGGCGGACGCGCTGATCTGCATCGCCGGTGCCCTGCTCGACCGCGACTTCACCGCGGAGGCACGCACGCTGGAAGCGCTGGGACTGGGAGGTGTCAGCCCGGAAGGATTCAAACGCATTCTGAACGGGTGACGATGTGAGCCTGCACGACCTTCTCGCCAAGCCCTATTACACCTGGCGCCGATACATCCCGAGCCGGGTGCTCTACCACCCGGATTTCTTCCGCGTCTGCGAGCTCCTGAAAGGGGACAAGGCGGCCATCGCCGAACATGCGAACGCGCGCCTGCGCCACATCCTCGTGCATGCGCTCGATCATGTGCCCTTCTACCAGCGCAGCGTAAAGCTCAGCAGCGCCGAGGCGGCCAACGAGCCACTGCACGAGGTCTTCGCCGCTTTTCCTTATCTCTCCAAGGAAGAAGTGATGTCGCAACAGCGCGACTTCCTCGACAGCCGGCTCGATCCCGAGAAACTGATGTACGCCACCAGCGGCGGTTCTTCCGGCCAGGGCATCGGCCTGTGGCGCACCAAGCGCCTGGCCGATATCGAAAAAGCCTTCTTCACCCATGAATGGGGCAAGCTCGGCTTCTCCTTCGACAAGTCGCGCATCCTGCGCATCGGCGCCGACGCGCGCCGCCTGGCGCACGAGGAGCCGGCACGGGTGGTCGGCAACCGCCTGATGCTCTCGCCCTATCACGTGCATGAGCAGCACAAGGCAGCGATCGTCGACGCCATCAACCGCTTCCGCCCCGAGTTCGTGCACGCCTACCCGAGTTCCGCAACGGCGCTGTCCGAACTTCTCCAGGCCGGCGAACTCGACGTGCAGGTCAAGGCGGTGCTGCTGGCTTCGGAACCGGCAACGCCGAGCCAGCTGGCCGCGATCCGACGCCTCTTCCGTGCGCCTGTATCGCTGAACTATGGTTTGTCGGAACGGACGAACCTGGCCTTCCTCAAGGTCGACGATACAGGCACATCGGACTACCAGTTCGACGCCCTGTATGGCTGGAACGAGAACCGCATGGATGGCGACCGTCCCGAGATCGTCGGTACCTCGCTGTGGAATGACGTGATGCCCCTGATCCGTTATCGCACCAATGACTACGGACTGATCGACGCAAGCGGTCGCTGCGCGGGCATCGATGGCCGCGGCCACGAGTATCTGGTCGACCGCAGCGGCAAGCGCATTCCGGGCCTGTCGATCGTCATCGACGAAGTGACCTGGGATTTCGTGCGACTGTACCAGGTGCGCCAGAACAGGGCCGGCGAGATCACCCTGGCCGTGGTGCCGCGCCACGGCAGCCTCAACGACGAGCAGAAGGCCTTCGTGCTCGACGCCCAGCAACGCCGCTGGGGCGGCTTCTTCGACATCTCCCTGCAGGAAGAGCACGACATTCCGCTGGCGCCGAACGGCAAGCGCAAGCTGGTGGTCAGCGCGCTCGACGCCTGAGGTTCACGCCATCGGGTAGATCAGGGCGGCGGCGCGCAGCCAGGGATCCTCGTTGCTGATGCATAGGACGGGCACATTGCGTTTGCGTGCGTAGTGCTGCGCCAGTGCAAGCACCGTCACGAAGGGCACGGCGCCGCAGCTCCCACTGCCCAGGCCGATACGGATCACGTCATCGGCCGCGTCGAGCTGGGGAATGGTCGGAGCCGCCAGGGACATCAATTCGAGCACCCGGTTCGAGCGGTGCGCGGTGTCGGCCACCACCATATCGATCTGCGCCAGTTCGATGCCGCCTGCTTTGGCGATTTGCTCGCTCAATTCCAGCAACACCGTCGCCTCGACGCGTCGTGCTTCGTCGGCAGAGTCATCGCGGCGTTTTTCACCGATGGGACCCAGCAAGGCATTGTCGCCAAGCCCGTACTGCCGCGCCTGTTCTACGTCTGTCAGCAACAAGCCTGCCGCACCCTCGCCCGGGATCTGCCCCCGTGCCTGGGACGACGAGGTGAACAGCAATTCGCTCGCAGCCAGGCGGTCCACGCTTTCTTGTCCAATCAGGGACGCGCAGGCGATGACGATGGCGATCATGGAACCCGGTTTGGTAGCCGAAGGCATCAGTTGCGTGAGCATTGCGGCTGGCGTCAGCGCTTGCACCTGGTCCGCTACTTCCGGGACCCCGATCTTATCCACAGGCCAGCCGTACTGGCTGACGGCATGCTTGAGCCACATCGTCGCCGCGCGGTGCACATCGGCCGGCCATTCCTGCGGCAGAAGCAGGCGCAACTGAAGCAAGGGTGGCGTTCCCTCGGCAGGGATCAGTTCGCCTGCACGACTGCCCAGTTCGCTCGCCACGCCCGTCGCCAGGGTCAGGGAGCGCCATTGCTCTTCGCTGAAGCGTAGCTGGGGCATTCCCTGGGCGGACAGCCATTCCATGATCTCGTCCTGCAAGGCTTCATCGAGCGCTTCATCGCTGCGCGCGGTCATGACGGGAAAACCATTGTCGTCGAACAGTTCCTTGTCCAGGTCGGCGCGGGCCTCATTGTCGGCGATGGCGCTGGCGAGTTCATCAGCGGAGCTTCCATGGGGAGAACGCAGCGCCGTCGCGACGATGGCGAGCACGGGCGAGGACGAGGCGGTCTCAAGGGCTGCCGCCGTAGCCGCCGACGCCATTGCCGGTTTGGCGCCACCGGCCATGACCGCCGCATCCTTGGCCGCGACCGCCTTGCTCGTCTTCCAGAACCCCAACAGCAGAGCCAGGGGCAAGGCAACGAGGGTCAATGCCAGCTCGCCCGTTCCCGGGTCACGTTGCGTTTTGTGCCAATACCAGAGCATGCAGGTCCAGCAGACGAGAAAGGTCGTCAGGATCACGGCGCCATACTTGAACCATTCGACAGCCTGGCGTGTCGGTGTTGTTGTAGCAGTTGTCATGATGGGCACTCGGAGATTGTCGAAGCTTGCTTGTTGACCTGCGATGAGGGTGGCGCCGCAGGCCGTCTTGTCGCCATGGCGCGCGGCGGGCTTGCCATCCACGATCGGCGTCGAGTCGCCGCCGATGATGGGATTGGGGCCATGCATGGGACAGGTGACTTTGTCACCCATTCGCGCGATGCCTTTGCCGCCGGTGTCGCTCTGTTGGGAAGATTCGATCACCACCCTCCAGCGTGATCGACGACTCCCCCGCCTGCAGTACGATCTTTTCCTTTGCCTCGATCTCGATGCAGTCATTCACCGAGATCACCGTGATCTCCTTGTCCGCCAGCATTTCCAATTCACCCGTATGCGCCTGCAGCATCAGCTCGCTGTGCGCATCCGCGGCCCCTTGTTCCGAGAAAATCCGTTCCCCGCTGCCGTCGTACACCGCCATGCGAGGCAGCTCGCCGGCATTCAAGCCGGTGGCGTGCTCGGCCCCTGGCGCCATCAATTGCGCGGGATCCCAACTACTGATCGCCACGCTATTGCCCTGCACGCTGCGCCGCGCCCGGAACCCGTCGATCGCATCGTCCTCTTCGGTCGCCCGCATGCCATGAAAGCGGAGCACGTCTCCGCAAGGCGTCGAGGGCGCCGCCGCCCGGCTGTCGAAGATCACCAGCCGGTGCCCGCCGTGTTCTCCCATCTCTGGCTGCTCGTGCTCGAGGCGCCAGTTCAAGCCTTCCGAGGCCAGCAGGCGCATGAAGAAAGCCAGGTCACTTTCGCGGTACTGGGTGCAGACCGCGCGTGGCTGCAGCTCCTGCGCTACATCAAACGCAAACCGCATTTGTGGATAATCCGCCAGTAATTCACAGGCAATGTCGCGAACGTTCTTGTCCTGGAAGATGTAGCTGTCGCGCCGCAGCGCCAGCATGGCCAGGGCCGGCTCCAGCCGCAGCCGGTAGCGCGCCACGCCGCCATCCGCGCCCAGCCAGGACGCGGCGGTACACAGCCCATGCCAGCTGCGCCGGCTGCCGTCCGGCTGGAGCAGGCCGAGGGTCAGCTCTTCGCCGATGAACAGCGCCAGGTCCAGGCCGGTGGAGGTGGACAGCGCATCGATCTCGAACAGGAACAGCGCGTTGATCTCTTCATGCCCGGTAAAGCCCTCCACCGCGAGCGCTTCCGGCAGGCCGCTGTCCTGCTTGCTCCTCAGGGCGATCAGGCGGGCATGCTGGCTCAGTCCCGTGCCGAACAGGCCGAGGGCGTCGCCCAGGGCCGCGAAGTCCGGCGCCGCCTTCATGCGGCGACGGCCAGCAGTTCCAGCCGCAATTCCTTCATGCCAGCCGGGACATAGATCGAGATCGATTGCGCCTTGAGCATGCGTTCATACATCGGCCCCTTCGCTTCCAGCACGAAGTAGCAGGTCTCGGGCCGCACCGGCACCGCCGCCGGCAGTTGCGGCGCGTACTGCAGCCTCACCCCCGGCAGGGCCGAGAGCACGAATTTCTCGACGTCGTCCGGCGCGCCCACCTTGAAGCGCAGCGGCACCACGTCGACCAGTTCCACCGCGGGGATCGCGGCCGACACCGCGATGTAGAAGGTGGTCTTCTCGTCGATCTTGCCGGAGTCCAGCGCCCCGATGTGGTAGGAGGGCCGCACCTCCGACAGGGCGATGGCGAAGTATTTCGACGAGATCACCGTGTCGAGCAGTTCGCGGATGATGGCATGCAGCTTGGTGAAGCAGGGACCGGGGTCGCCATGCTGGTAGGCCGGCAGGTCGCCCAATTGCCAGCTTTTCGAAAACGTCATCAGGCCGCCCGCGACGTCGAGCAGTTGCTGGAACAGCCGTTCCGGATGCAGGGCGGGATGCTGGAAGTTGTGCGTCAGGGTCGCACAGGCCGAGCTGGCCGTGTGCAGCAGCCAGAACGACGCCATGTCGCCGGAGCGGAACTCCACCACATTGCGGCTCGGCTCGCGCTGGTGCCCGTACAGGGCGGCCACCTTGGCCTGCAGCGCGTCGAGCAGGCGGCGCAGCTGCTGGAACAGGGCGGGCGCGGCGCCTACCGACTGGGTCGGCGGCACGAAGGCGTCGTCCAGCTCGAAGCCGCCGGTGGAGGCGCGGCGCACGCGCAGCAGCGGGAAGTGGACGTAGGAATCGCGCGGCTCGGCCTCGGACACCAGGCGCAGCGATTTTTTCAGGTAGGCCAGCTGCACCTGCGCCGCCTGGGTATACAGGTCGGGCGTGTCCTGGTTGGCCTGCACGAAGCGCGCCGTATTCGAGGCCTGGCCCGGCGGCGTGAAATTGCCGCTGAAAGGCTTCATGCCGGGCAGGGCGATGTAGTAGGTGGCCGCCTGCTGGGTGGGCGGCAGGAGGCTCAGGTCGACCGTCTCGGGCAGGGCGTCGACGTCGGGCGCGTCGACCAGCTCGCCGTCCTGGAAGCGCAGCGACAGGCCCAGCAGGCGCAGCACGCCGCTCCCCAATGCTTCCTTGTCCACCTGCAGGTTCTCGACGCCCCAGGCATAGGGGTGGACCGCCTTGATGCTCTTGTACAGGCACTGCTCGTGGTAGTGGTCTTGCCGCTGGAAGTGCTGCGGTCGCAGTAACAGGCCTTCGCCCCAGAGAACTTTGCTGGTCATGTCCTGCCTTCCCTCAATGGTTGGTCGGATACTCAGCGAAACATAACAAGCGGCAAGGGTTTCGCATGTGAACTTGATCAAACGTTGGTACGAGTTCACGTGGCAACATCGCGTTTCGTGTTCACGAATGCGACAGCGCGAGGAGAGCGGGATGAAGGGATATACGCCAGGCTTGTTCGATCGCCTGCTGGGGCTGCCGAACCGTGGCCACGGCAACAACGCCGCCCAGCGCCTGACGGCAGAGGAGCTGAAGGACACGGTCGTGCGCGACCTCGAGGCTTTGCTCAACACACGCTCGACCATTCCGGACGGCGCGTTGAAAGCCTATCCCGAGTGCAGCCGTTCGATGGTCACCTACGGCCTGGGGGACTTCGCCGACCGCTGCCTGTCCAGTCCCTCCGACCGCGCCGAGATCTGCGCCAGCATCGAGAAGACCATCGCCTGCCACGAGCCGCGCCTGCGCAATGTGCGCGCCAGCCTGGATATGCGCGGCGACTCCGTCAACCGCCTGAATTTCTCGATCACGGCGGTGCTGGTGGCCAGCGCCTCGCAGGAGCCGGTCAACTTCGACGCCGTGCTCACGCCCTCGACCCTCCAGTACAGCATCAGCAAGGCCGGCAAGGCGAGCCGCCCGGCGGGAGCCGCGGCATGAGCGTCGACCAGCTGCTCCCCTATTACGAAAGCGAACTGGCCTACCTGCGCCGCAACCTGCGCGAGTTCGCCGAACGCTATCCGCGCATCGCCGGGCGCCTCCTGATCAGCGGAGAAGTGTGCGAAGATCCGCACACGGAGCGCATGATCGAATCCTTCGCCCTGCTCAACGCGCGCATCGCGCGCCGCCTGGATGACGACTATCCGGAGTTCACCGAAGCGCTGTTCGAGGTGCTCTACCCGCACTACCTGCGGCCCTTCCCCTCCTGCTCGATCGCGCGCATGGACCTGGGCGGTGCGGCCGCGCAGTCCGGCCCCGGCACGATCGCGCGCGGCACCCAGCTCAATACGCGCCCGGTGCGCGGCGCCGCCTGCACCTTCCGCACCGTGTACACGGTCGACGTGGCGCCGCTGGCCTTGAACGCCGCGCGCTTTTCCGCCGTCATCGAAGCGCCCGATGCCGCCCAGCTGCCGGGCAATGCCTCATCCTGCATCAGCCTGGGGCTGGCCTCGACATCCGAACAGGGGGCGCTGGAGAAAAGCGGCACGCCGACGTTGCGCGTCTTCCTCGATGGCGAGCCCTCCTTCTGCGCGGCCCTGCGCGACGCGCTGTTCATGCGCACCGTGGGCGCCTGGGTCGAGGTCGAGGGCAGCGGGGTGTGGCGTGCCTTGCCGGCGATTCCCGTGCGCCCGGCCGGCTTCGAGGAGGACGAGGCGCTGATCGACTTCCCCGCGCGCTCGCACGCCGCCTACCGCCTGCTCACCGAATACTTCTGCTTCCCCGAGAAGTTCAACTTCGTCGACATCGACCTGGCCGCACTGGCAAGCGCCGTCCCGCCGGGCACGCGCGCCGTGACCCTGCACCTGGCCCTCTCCGGCATCCGTTCGGATTCGAACCTGGCGCGCATGCTCGGCACCCTGTCGACCAATAATGTGCTGCTGGGCTGCACCCCGGTGATCAACCTGTTCCGCCAGCGCGGCGAACCGATCCGGGTGACGCACACCAGCGCCAGCTATCCGGTGCTCGGCGATGCGCGGCGCGCCTGGGCCTACGAGGTCTACGCCATCGAGTCGCTCACCCTGGTGCGCCAGACGCCGCAGGGCGAGTCACTGGTAAGCTTCCGCCCCTTCTATGCGCTGCACCACGCGCAGACGCCGGAGGATGCGGGCCACTACTATTGCGTGCGGCGCGACGAGGCGCTTGCGGACCGCAGCCCCGGTTTCGAGACCCAGGTCTCGATCGTCGACATCGACTTCGACCCCGCCGAAATCGAGACCGACACCCTGAACATCGAACTCACCTGCACCAACCGCGACCTGCCGTCGAACCTGAGCTACGGCCAGCCGGGCGGCGACCTGTTCCTGGAAGGCGGCTCCAGCGTGCGCGCCATCTCCTTCCTGCGCAAGCCGTCAAGCTCCTGCCGTTTCGCGCACTGGCGCGGTGCGCACTGGCGCCTGGTGTCGCACCTGGCGCTGAACCACCTGTCCCTGCTTGATGCTGGCGTCGAGGCCTTCCGCGAGATGCTGGCCCTGTACGACCTGCCGCGTTCGCCCTCCTCGCAGCGCCAGATCGGCGGCATCAAGTCGATCGCCCAGCGTCCCACGACCACCTGGCTGGACGGGAATCCCTTCACCTGCCTGGTGCGCGGGGTCGAAGTAAAGATCGGCATCGACGAGGAAGCCTTCATCGGCAGCGGCATCCACGCCTTCGCGGAGGTGATCGCGCGTTTCCTCGCCCTCTACGTGCATGCGAACAGCTTCACCCAGCTGGTGATCGTGTCCCACAAAACCGGAGAAGCGCTATTGACATGCGAGCCCCGCAGCGGCGATTTGCGCCTGCTGTAATCGAGCGCCTGTTCCGCGAGCCCTACCGCTTCGAGTACTTCCAGGCGGTGCGCATGCTGGAACTGTGGCTGCGCCGCCGCTGCAAGCCGCGCCGTGGCCTGGTGGCGGACTACCTGCGCTTCCAGAACTCGCTCTCGCTCGGCTTCCCGCCCAGCCAGCTGGAGTCGATCACGCCGGAACCGCGCGAGCTCGACGCCGGCACGCCGGCGCTCGCTGGAGCCCTGAAGGACGGCAGCCTGAAATACCTGCGCCTGACCCCGGCCTTCATGGGCCTGCTGGGCTCCCAGGGCGTGCTGCCGCTGCACTACACCGAGCGCATCGCCGAGCACCAGGCGCAGGCCAAAGGCGAGCCCGAAGCCGAAGGCGCACGCGCCTTTCTCGACGCCTTTTCGAACCGCTTGCTGGCCCTGTTCTACGAAGCCTGGCGCAAGTACCGACTGGCGCTGCAGTACCAGGTCGATGGCGAGGACGGCTTCATCACTATCCTGCTCAGCCTTGCGGGCCTGGGCGACAAGGCACTGCGGCGGCGCCTGAGCAGCAGCGAGGATGGCGGCGTGCTGGACGAATCGCTTGCCTACTTCGCTTCGTCGATGCGGCACCGCCCCAGCTCCAGCGTGCAGCTGGCGCGGGTGCTGTCCGAATACTTCGGGCAGCAGGTCGTGGCGGAGCAGTTCGTCGGGAGCTGGTACGAGGTGCCGCTGGCCCAGCAGACCCTGCTCGGCAGCGACAAGGCCGTGCTCGGGGCCGGGACGATCGCCGGCGCGCGGGTCTGGCAGCGGGATTTGCGCCTGCGCCTGGTGGTGGGGCCGCTCGACCGGGCCGGCTTCAACGGCTTCCTGCCGGGCGGCCTGGCGGCGCGGGCGCTGCGCAGCATGCTGTCGATGTTCACCGGGGTGACGCTGGAATACGAGGTCGAGCTGGTCTTGCTGGCGGCGGATGTGCACAACGTGCGCCTGGATGGCGTCGACGGCCGCCTGGGCTGGGATGCCTACCTGGTCGAAGGATTGCAGACGGAAGACCGCCGCGACGTGCGTTACGAGTTACTGTAGGGTGGGCCGGGGCGCGCAGCCGGGTCTCCCGCCCACGCGTTCGAACTCTGTGTGAACGGACGGAGCGTTTGTTCACGGGGCTGGCTGAACGCGTGGGCGGAGGACCGCCCACCCTACGAATTCTTGAGAGCCCGTTCCAGGTCCACGCGCAGCATGTAGGCGGTCGGCGTCAGTCCCTTGTCGCCCGGCGTATAGAAAATCCCCGGCAACACCCCATCCTCTTCCAGCTGCGGCAGCAGGTCGTTCAGGAGGTCGTCCAGCGGAAAGGATTGCGGCTCGTAGCCGTCCCACTCGAATTCCGCGCACAGGTCGGCGAATTCGCTGGCCGGCCACATGGCGAACACCAGGGTGCCGTCGTCGGTCTTCGCCAGCGCCCAGCCGTCGCGGTACAGGCCCCAGACCTCGCCGCTGGCGGCCACCCCTTCGACAAAGCGCAGGTAGCGCTGCGGCGCGCTCAGGGTGACGACGTCGGCCAGCTGCTGGGCGCCCTGCTTGATTGCTGAAAGTGTCTGCTCGCTCAAGATGGTTTCCTTTGTCCTCCCGGCGAGGATACGCCACATCGCGAATCGATGGCGCAGGCGCGATCGAGGTGGCGGGACTGCATTACCTGGGAGGTAATCGCCGCGCCTGCCCGTCTTGCGGAGAATGAAAACCGTCAAGTCGACAACCACCAATCGGAGATGACCATGAACAACGCAAGCACGATCGCCCGCCAGTACCTGGCCGCCTGGAACGAAGCCGACGGCGCCGCCCGCCGCAACCATGTGAAGCAACTGTTCACCCCGAACGCCCGCTACGTCGATCCGATGATGCAGGGCAGCGGCCACGAGGGCATCGAGACCCTGATCGCCGGCGCCCAGCACCACTTCCCCGGCCACCGTTTCGAACTGGCGGGCGTGCCCGACGGCCACAACGACGTGGTGCGCTTCTCCTGGACCCTGCGCGCCCCGGACGGCGACAGCGTCGCGCACGGCACCGACATCGCGGTGGTGGCGGGCGACGGCCGCCTGGCCAGCGTCACCGGCTTTCTCGACAAGGCGTGAGTTCGCGGGCACAATCGGCCGCAATCTTGAACGGAGGAGGCATGGATACGAGTGCAAACGCAGCCGAGCACCAGTACTTCAGCGATTTCGGCGCCGCCCTGCGCTACTGGCGCGGCAAGCGCGGCATCAGCCAGCTGCGCCTGGCGCTGGACGCCGGCATCTCGCAGCGCCACCTGAGCTTCCTGGAGAACGGCCGGGCCCAGCCCGGCCGCGAGCTGATCCTGAAACTCGGCCTGGTGCTCGACATCCCGCTGCGCCAGCGTAACGCCATGCTGCTGGCGGCCGGCTTCGCACCGGCCTACCGCGAGCGCAGCCTGTCGGACCCGGAGCTCGGCGCCGTGATGCAGGCCCTCGACTTCATGCTGGAGCAGCAGGCGCCCTATCCGGCCCTGGTGGTCGACCGCCTGTGGAACCTGGTGATGGCCAACGAGCCGGCCGCGAACATGATGCGCCTGTTCCTCGGCATGCCGCCCCATGCGCCGATCCCGCGCGACGGGTCGGTCAACGTATTGAAGCTGATCCTGGACCCGAACGGCCTGCGCCGGTATCTGGTGAACTGGGAAGACGTCTGCACCGACCTCTTGCTGTGGGTGCAGCGCGAGGCGATGGGCGACGGTCCCGGCAGCGAAGCGACGGCTATGCTGGACGAGCTGATGGCGCTGCCCGGCATCGCCGGTGCCGCCAGCCAGCCCAACCTGGAACGGCGCGCACTGCCCTTCCTGCCGGTCACCCTGAAGAAGGACGACATCGTGCTGAACCTGTTCACCACGATCACCACCCTGGGCACGCCGCACGACGTCACCGTGCACGAGCTGCGCCTGGAATCCTTCTTCCCGGCGGATGAAAGCAGCCGGCAGTGGTTCCAGGCCCAGGCCGAAAAGTGAGCGAAACCCGCTTGAGGATAAGATGCGGGTTTTCCACAAGCCCTCTTCAAGATGTCCTTCGAGCTCCTGCCCTTCGGCCGCACCGCCGGCCTCTACTTCCTCACCGCCATCGCCGAGCTGCTCGGCTGCTACCTGCCGCTGCTGTGGCTGACGGGGAAGGGCTCGCCCTGGCTGCTGCTGCCGGCGGCGCTCAGCCTGGTGGTCTTCGTGTATCTCCTGACCCTGCATCCGGCTGCGAGCGGACGCGTGTACGCGGCCTACGGCGCGGTCTACATCGCCACCGCCCTGGGCTGGCTGTATGTGGTGGATGGGGTCAAGCCGGTGTGGAGCGACTACCTCGGCGTGGGGCTGGCGCTGGCCGGCGCCGCCTCGATCGCCCTGGGCCAGCGCCAGGCTTGAAGCATCAGGCCGCGAGCTTGGCCAACAAATCCTGCACCACGTCCAGCTGCACCGGCTTGGTGAGATGGTGGTCGAAGCCGGCTTCGCTGGATTGTTGACGGTCGCTGTCGGCGCCCCAGCCGGTCAGCGCCACCAGGGCGATGTGCTCGAGGCCTTCCACCCGTCGCATCGCGCGCGCGGTCTGGTAGCCGTCCATGCCGGGCATGCCGATGTCGAGGAAGGCGACCTGGGGACGAAACGCCGCGGCCAGCTCCACGGCGTGCGCGCCGTCGTGCGCCACCTGGGTCGTGTAGCCGCAGGCGTCCAGGATCATCGACAGCGTCACGGCGGCGTCGACGTTGTCGTCCACCACCAGGATGCGCACGCCCTCGCCGCCGGCGCCATCGCGCTCGAATGCCGAGGCCGCGCCACCGCCGGCCTGGACGCCGCTCGCCAGCGGCAGGCGCACCGTGAACACGCTGCCGGTGCCCGGTCCCCCGCTTGCCGCGCTCACCTCGCCGCCATGCATGTGCACGAGGCGCCGCACCAGGGACAGGCCGATCCCGAGTCCTCCCTGCGAACGCTCGGTATGCTGGCCGACCTGGCTGAACATCTCGAACACCGAGACCAGCTGGTCCGGCGGGATGCCGATGCCGTTGTCGGCCACCGACACAAGGGCGTGATCCTCCTCGACGCGCAGCGCCAGGCCGATGCGGCCACCGGGCGGCGTGTACTTGGCCGCGTTATTCAGCAGGTTGGCCACGACCTGGGCGATACGGGTCACGTCCGCCTCGACCGGCACCTCGGTCTCCGGCAGGTCCACCGTCAGCGCGTGGCGCCCGCTTTCGACCAGCGGCAGGCTGGTTTCGACGGCGCTCGAGAGCAGGCTGCGCAGGTCGGCGCGCTCTTTTTTGAGTTCCAGCTTGCCGCCGCTGATGCGGGCGATGTCGAGCAGGTCGTCGATCAGGCGCACCATATGGCCGACCTGGCGCTCCATCATCTCGCGCACCCGCGCCACCGCGGCCGGGCTGTCGCCCTTCAGGCGCATCACGCCCAGGCCGCTGCGGATCGGCGCCAGCGGGTTGCGCAGCTCGTGCGCGAGGGTGGCGAGGAATTCGGTCTTGCGGCGGTCGGCCTCGGCCAGGTCGCTGGCCAGCTTGCGCAGGGTGGCCTCCGACTCCTTGCGGCTGGTGATGTCGCTGAACAGCAGGGCGACGCGCCGGCTGCCGGGGCCGCCCAGGCGGGTGGCGTAGACGTCGAACCAGCGTTCCATGGCCGGGGCCTCGCTCTCGAAGCGCACCGGTTCGCCGGTTTGCGCCACCCGGCCGTAAGTCTCGAACCAGAAGCTGTCCAGCGTCGGCACCATCTCGCGCGCCGTCTTGCCGGCGCCGCCCACCAGGCCGGTGTGCACCTCGAACATGCGGTTCATCTCGAGGAAGCGGTAGTCGACCGGCCGCTCGTCCTCGTCGAAGATCATCTCGAGGATACAGAAGCCCTGGTCGACCGATTCGAACAGGGTGCGGTAGCGTTCCTCGCCGGCGCGCAGCTGTTCCTCGGTGCGCCGCTTCTCGGTGGTGTCCACGACGATGGCGACCAGGCCCTGGAACTCGCCGCTCGGGCCGCGCAGGGCGTTCACGCTGCTGGTGGCCGGCATCACGGTGCCGTCGCGGCGCACGTACTCCTTGTCGATCATGACGCCCTGCTCGCCGCCGGCCAGGCGCCGGATGGCCTCGACCGTGACCGGCACCGAGCCGGCGGCCGTTACGTCGAGCACGCTGGTACCCAGCAGTTCGCTCTCGCTGTGGCCGATCATGTCGCAATACCTCTGGTTGGCGAGGGTGATGCGGCCTTCGGTATCCATCTGCACCACGCCGGTGGCGGCCTGGCTGACGATCTTCTGGAAACGCTCGCGGCTCTCGAACAGGGCGATCTCCGCCAGCTTGCGTTCGGTGACGTCGATGCCGTGCACCAGGATGCCGCTGATGCCGCCGTCGGGGTCGCGCAGCGGCATGTAGACCTGGTCGACGAAGCGGCGTTCCAGGGGCGCACCGGGCCGCCGCTGGAGCATCACCGGCACGTCGGTGCCGAACACCGGCTCGCCGCTGCGGTACACGCCCTCGAGCAGCTCGACGAAACCCTGGCCGGCCAGTTCCGGCAGCGCTTCGCGCAGGCTCAGGCCGACCGGATCGCGCCCGCCGACCAGCTGCAGGTAGCGATCGTTGACCATGTCGAACACCAGCTCGGGACCGGCAAACACGCACATGAAGGCGGGCGCCTGGCGGAACACGTCTTCCATGCGCTCGTTCGCGCTCCTGAGCTGGGCCACCAGGCGCTCGCGCTCGGCCTCGGCCTCGACCTGTTCGGTGATGTCGCGCGAAGTCGCCAGCAGGCCGCCATCGATCGGGCTGATGGTCACCTCCCACCAGCGGGTGCGGCCCTGCAGGTTCGGCATGGCGCCCCGGAAGCGGCCGATGCCGCCGGCTCGCGCCAGCGCCATGGCGTTATCGAGCTCGGCATGGCTCGTCTCGGGCACCAAGGATCTCCAGAGGCGGCCGCGCAGGGTGTCGATACTGTCCGCACCCAGGGCCGCGACGCCGCAGCGGTTGATCGCGACGATGCGGCCTTCGCCGTCGAGCAGCTTGACGCAGTCGGGACTGGCTTCGAAAAGTTGTCGGCCGAGCGTGGCCGGATCGAGCGCGCTGGCGGCGCTGCTGCTGTCCTGCATGTGCATATCCTGAGTGGGGTCCGGGCAGTATAGCCGCAAGGACATGATTTTCGTCGCCAGCATCGGCGCCTGTCATCGAATTGTTACGAGATCGTCACAAGGTTGTCATGTTGGCTTCTTACCATGCACGGACTTTTCCTAACAACCAACAGGATTACCCGTGAACAAGCCGACCGACCTCGCCCGCATCGACCATCACGACATCGATACGAACGTTTCGTCGAACGAACAATTCAGCACCGTCCTCGAAGCCCGCCTGAGCCGCCGCAGCCTGCTGCGCGGCGGCGCCGCGACGGCGGCTTCCGCGCTGCTGGGCGCCATCGGCCTCTCCGGCTGCGGCGGCTCGGACAACGACGACGTCGTGACCTCGCCGAATCCGCCGACCGGCAATCCACCGCCGGCCGAGAAGCTGCTCGGCTTCACGGCCGTCTCCAAGAGCCTGGCTGATACTGTCGTCGTCCCGGCCGGCTACACCGCCAGCGTGATCTACGCGCTGGGCGATCCGCTCACCGCCAATACCCCCGCCTTCAAGAACGACGGCACCGACACCGACTTCGAAAACCGCGCCGGCGACCACCACGACGGCATGGAATTCTTCGCCCTCTCCGCCAGCAACGGCCCGGCGACCACGGTCAACGACCGCGGCGTGCTGGTGATGAACCACGAAGCCACCACCGACGAGAAGCTGTCCTCCTTCTTCGTGCACGCCAATGGCGGCACCATGTCCCTGCCGCGTCCTGCTGCGGAAGTGGACAAGGAGATGGCCCTGCACGGCCTGTCCGTGGTCGAAGTGCGCGCGGCAAGCGGCAAGTGGAGCTATGTGAAGGATTCGGCAATGAATCGCCGCGTGCACCAGCAGACCGACATCGAGCTCTCGGGCCCGGTGCGCGGCAATGCGCTGGTGGTCACCAAGTACTCGACGGGCGGCACCAAGATCCGCGGCACCCTGAACAACTGTGGCACCGGCAGGACCCCGTGGAACACCTACCTGTCGGGCGAAGAGAACTGGTCCGGCTACTTCACCCGCGCTGCCACGGATGACACCGCGCGCGGCAACGACAAGAGCGTCACCTCGCTCAAGCGCTACGGCCGCGATGCCGGCGCCGCCTCGCGCCACGGCTGGGAAACCGGTGGTACCGAGGACAAATACCAGCGCTGGAACATCAGCAAAAAGGGCACCTCGCTCGACGGCAGCGACGACTACCGCAACGAGATGAACGGCATGGGCTACATCGTCGAGATGGACGCCTTCGACAAGACCCGCGCCATCAAGAAACGCACCGCCCTGGGCCGCTTCGCACACGAGAGCGCCGTCTTCGGCAAACCCGTCGCCGGCCAGCCGCTGGCCGTGTACATGGGCGACGACTCGCGCAACGAATACATCTACAAGTTCGTGTCGACCGCGGTCTGGGCCGCCGCCGATGCGGCACCAGGCGACCGCGTTGCTACCGGCGACAAATACCTCGACAGCGGCAAGCTGTACGTGGCCAAGTTCAATGCCGACGGCACCGGCCAATGGATCGAGCTGTCGATCGCCAACCCCTTGATCGCCGCCTACGCCGGCTATAAATTCGCCGACCAGGCCGACGTGCTGGTCAACGCCCGCCTGGCCGGCGACGCCGTCGGCGCGACCAAGATGGACCGTCCGGAATGGTGCTCGGTGCATCCGGGCACCGGCGAGATCTACTTCACGCTCACCAACAACAGCAACCGCCGCGTCGAACCGAGCGGCTCGAGCCAGGCCGCGCCGGACGCCGCCAATCCGCGCGTCTACACCGACATGAAGGGCACGACCGCGCAGGCGGGCAACCCGAACGGCCACGTCATCCGCGTCAAGGAAGGCGCCGCCGGCTCCACCGCCGCCACCTTCAGCTGGGACGTCTACCTGTTCGGCGCCGAATCCGGCGCGGACGGCGCGAAGGTCAACCTGTCCGGCCTCACCGCCGACCAGGACTTCTCGAGCCCGGACGGCCTGGCCTTCACGCCCTCCACCGGCATCTGCTGGATCCAGACCGACGACGGCGCCTACACCGACGTCACCAACTGCATGATGCTGGCGGGCCTGCCGGGCCAGGTCGGCGACGGCAAGAAGGTCAGCCTGAGCTACCCGCGCGCCAACGGCAGCAACCTGGCGGTCGACACCTACGTCGGCAAGGCGGCGACGGCCGACACGCTCAAGCGCTTCCTGGTGGGCCCGGTCGGCTCCGAGATCACCGGCATCGCCGAGACCCCGGACGGCAAGGCGCTGTTCATCAACATCCAGCACCCGGGCGAAGGCACCGCCGCCGCCAACGTCGCCGATCCGACGAAGTACACCAGCCAGTGGCCGTCGAACGCCGGCTATGGCGCCGGCAAGCGTCCGCGCTCGGCGACCATCGTCATCACCAAGAACGACGGCGGCCGCATCGGCACCTGATTTCTCCGTGATTCCCTTGGGGCTGGACGCGCAGGCGTCCGGCCCTTTTTTCTTCTATCGCAAGAAGCGGGTGCGCCAGGCATGCCAGCATGGTTTCTGCAGCCACAGCCGGAGCCCGCCATGCTTTCCCTTTCACCCCCCGCCTACTTCCGTCTCACGCGCGCCAGCGCGCTGTACGACATCCTGATCATCACGCCCTTCGCCACGCCCTGGACCTTCGCCCTGCTGTATCCGCAGCTGTCGAACCTGAACGTGAGCCTGGGCGGCGCGCCGCTGCCGGCCAGCGCGCCGGTGCAGGTGCTGTTCGCCTGCCTGCTGGGCAGCCTGGTGCTGCTGTGGGCCAGCCTGCGCCTGCTGCGCACCAGCCTGGTGCTGGGGCGCTTCGATGCGTGCGGGCGCGCGGTGTTCGCGCTGTGGATGGCCTGGGCGCTGGCGCAGGGCGGCTTGCCGCTGCTGTGGTGTTACTTCGTGCCCGAGCTGCTCTGGGCCTTGGCGCAGGCCTGGCCGGTGGCCGTGGCGCGCAGCGCACGGCGCCCGGACCGGCGCAGGCCGCACCTGACCCTGGTCTCAGGGCAGCGGTAGCAGGACGTCACGCGCGGCTTTCACCAGCGCCGCGCCCATGCGCTCCAGGCGCGGCGGCTGGATGCGCCAGGCATGCCAGTACAGCGGCACGTCCACAAAAAGGTCGGGCGCCAGGTCGACCAGCACGCCCTCGTGCAGGAGCGCCGCGCACTGCTCCTGCGGCAGCATGCCGTAGCCCATGCCGTGCCGGATCGCGCCCACATACGGATCGCTGGCCGGCACGTAGTGGAAGGGGTAGGCGGCTTCTAGCAGGCCGAAGTGGCGCAGCAGGAAGGCCGACTGCAGCGAATCCTTGCGGTCGAAGACGATCACCGGCGCGCGTTGCGCGTTCTCGCGCGTGAAACCGCCGGCGAACCAGTGCTGCGCGAAATCCTTCGAGGCCACCATCCGGTAGCGCATCAGTCCCAGCGGACTCACGGTGCAGCCGCGCATGGGCGTGGGCTCGCCCGCCACGCAGGCCACCACGCGGCCCTGTTCCAGCAGCGCGAAGGTATGGCCCTGGTTGTCGAGCACGAATTCCACCAGCAGCTCCTCGTCGGCGAGGATGGGCGCCAGCACCGGCAGCAGCCAGGTGGCGAGGGTGTCGTTGTTGACGGCCAGGCTGACCCGCGCCGGCCCCGCATCCATGCCCATCTCGGCCAGGAACTCCGATTCCAGCAGGGTCGAACGGCGCAGGTACTGCAGCAGGCGCGTGCCCGGCGCAGTGGGACGACAGGGACGGCTGCGCACCAGCAGGGGCGTGCCGAAATCCTGTTCCAGCGCCGAGATGCGCTGCGAGACGGCGGAGGGGGTCAGCGACAGCTGGACGGCGGCCAGCTCCAGGCTGCCGGTGTCGACGGCGGCGATGAAGGCGGCGCTGCGGCGGGGATCGATCTTCATTAATTTTTCTTAACTATCCTTAAATATCATGAATATATTTGAATTTAGCCCGGCAGGAAGCGAAGATGCGCTCTTCGATACGGAGTTTTTATGTTTTCTCAACAGGTATTCCTGCAAGGACTGGGCCTGGGCGCCAGCCTGATCATGGCCATCGGCGCCCAGAACGCCCACGTGATCCGCACCGGCGTGCGCGGCCACCACGTGGCGGCCACGGTCGCTACCTGCATCGTCGTCGACGTGGTCCTGATCGCGCTTGGCATCTCGGGCCTGGGCGCCCTGGTCGAAGCCTCTCCGACCCTGATGACGGTGGCGCGCTACGGCGGCGGCGCCTTCCTCGTCTGGTATGGCTGGCGCTGCTGGAAGAGCAGCCTGCGCGGCGGCGCCTCCCTCGAACTGTCGCCCGATGCGAAGACGCAAACCCTGGGCCGCGCGCTGGCCACCGTACTGGCGCTGTCGCTGCTGAACCCGCACGTCTACCTCGACACCGTGGTGCTGCTGGGAGCGGTCGGCAGCAGCCTGGCGGGCGAAGCCCGTACCTCCTTCGCCGCGGGCGCGATGACGGCCTCGGTGCTGTGGTTCACGGCGCTGGGCCTGAGCGCGCAGCGCTTCGCCCGCGTACTCGGCCGCCCGTCCGTATGGCGCGTGATCGAGGGCTGCACCGGCACCCTGATGCTGGTGCTGGCCGTGCTGCTGGTACGCGGAGCGTAAGTCTCGGGCTCTGGCTATACTTGTGCTTCGACCAAGACCTGACGGAGCCGCGCCATGCGCACTGACCTGCTGTCGAAGCTGGGTATCCGCTTCCCCATCATCCAGGCCCCGATGGCCAATATGTCGAGCGCGGCGCTGGCAGCCGCCGTGTCGGAGGCCGGCGCGCTGGGCTCGATCGCCGTGGGCGCCATGACGCCCGAAGCCGCACGGGCCGCGATCCGGGCCGTGCGCGAGAAGACCGCCCGGCCTTTCCAGGTGAATGTGTTCACGCATGTGCCCGCGCAGGCGGACGCCGCGCGCGAGGCCGCCTGGCTGGCCTGGCTGCGTCCGCACTTCGAGCGCTTCGGCGCCCAGCCTCCGGCGGGATTGACCGAGATCTACGGCACCTTCGTCACCGACGACGCGATGTTCGAGGTAATGCTGGCCGAGCGGCCCGCCGTGCTCAGCTTCCATTTCGGCCTGCCGCCGCAGGAGAAGATCGATGCCCTGAAGGCCGCCGGCATCACCTTGTTCGCCACCGCGACCTCGCTGGATGAAGCCCGCCAGATCGAAGCGGCCGGCATCGACGCCATCGTCGCCCAGGGCATCGAGGCGGGCGGACACCGCGGCGTCTTCGATCCGCAAGCGCCGGACGCGGCCTTGAGCACCGTCGAACTGCTGCAGCAGCTGCATGGCAAGACTTCCCTGCCGCTGATCGCGGCGGGCGGCATCATGGACGGCGCGCAGATCCGCACTGCCCTGTACTACGGCGCCAGCGCGGTCCAGATGGGCAGCGCCTTCATCGCCTGTCCGGAATCGTCCGCTTCGCCCCACCACCGCTCCCTGATCGCCACTGGCGCCCAGCTCGAGACCGAACTTACTCCCGTCATCTCCGGGCGCGCGGCGCGCGGCATCGTCAACCGCCAGTTCCGCGACGTCGGCGCCAGCGGGCATCCGCCCGTGCCGGACTACCCGATCGCCTACGACGCCGCCAAGCAGCTGCATGCGGCCGCCTCGGCCAAAGGCAACCAGGAATATTCGGTCAACTGGGGCGGCACCAATTTCGCGCAGGCGCGCGCCATGCCGGCGGCGGATTTGGTCGCGGCCCTGGTGGCGGAGATGCAGGCCGCTTAAGCGCCGCGCGCCAGCGGCCGGCAGCGCTCTTCGATCAGCGCATGCAGCAGCTTGACCGCCGGCGAGAACTGCCGGCGGTGCGGGCACACCAGGCTCAGTGGCGTGGGCTCGCCCGGCACGTCCGGCAGCAGCACTTCCAGGCGTCCCTGCGCCACGTCCGCGCTCACGTCGAGCCAGGATTTGTAGGCGATGCCTTCGCCGGCCACCGCCCAGCGCCGCACCACTTCCGCATCGTCGCTCACCAGCCGTCCCGCCACCTGCACGACCTTCGCGCCGTCCGCCAGCGGGAAGGACCAGCGGTCGTAGGTGCGCCCGCGCAGCCGGTATTGCAGGCAGTTGTGGTCGGCGAGTTCCTCCAGCAGCGCCGGCCTGCCGTGACGCGCGATGTAGTCTTTCGACGCGACCAGCACGCGGCGGTTCTCTGGCGCCACCGGCAGGGCGACGTAGCTGGCATCGTCGATCTGCCCATAGCGCAGCGCGATGTCGACCGGATCGCGGAATACGTCCGCCACCTGGTCGGACACCAGCAGCTGGATGTCGAGCCCGGGATGGTCGCGCCGGAATTCCGAGATCCAGGGAAGCAGCAGGTTGCGCCCGAAGTCCGAAGGCGCCGCGATCTGCAGCGTGCCGGTCAGGCAGCCGGCGTCGCCGCGGATGCCGTCGAAGCCGTCGCGCAGGGCCTGCAGCGCATCCTGGGCGAAGGGCAGGTAGCGCTTGCCCTCCTCGGTCAGGCGCAGGCTGCGCGTGGAGCGGGCGAACAGGCGGAGGTCGAGTTCGCGCTCGAGGCGGCCGATCGCGGCGCTGGCCTGGCCGGGCAGCAGGTTGACCTCGCGCGCGGCCCGGGAAAAGCTCCCCAGGGCGGCGGTGCGCACGAACAGGGCCAGGTCGTCTAGCCTGATCATTTTCTCTCCAGCTGTGAAAGTGAAATCGCTCCAGCCGGCTTTTTCCCCGCCGGGCTGCCCAATAGAATCGTCGGCAAGTCCAAAACTTACCGGAGATTCAACATGAAAGCAGTAGTGTATACCCAGCACGGCCTGCCCATCAGCGACCCCGCTTCCCTGCACGAGCTTGACCTGCCGATGCCCCTGGCCGGCCCCCACGACCTGCTGGTCGAAGTGCGCGCCGTCTCGGTCAACCCGGTGGACACCAAGATCCGCAACGGCGCGGCCGTCACGGAACCGCGCGTGCTGGGCTGGGACGCCAGCGGCATCGTGCGCGCCGTCGGCAGCAGCGTCACCCTGTTCAGGGAAGGCGACGAAGTCTTCTATGCCGGCTCGCTCCTGCGCCCCGGCTCGAACAGCCAGTTCCAGGCGGTGGACGAGCGCATCGTCGGCCGCAAGCCGTCCTCGCTCGGCCATGCGCAGGCGGCCGCCCTGCCCCTGACCTCGATCACGGCCTGGGAGCTGCTGTTCGACCGCCTCATGGTGGAGGAAGGCGGCGGCGCCGGCAAGTCGCTCCTGATTATCGGCGCGGCCGGCGGAGTCGGCTCGATCCTGATACAGCTGGCGCGCAAGCTCACCGCATTGACCGTCGTCGCTTCCGCCTCGCGCGAGGAAAGCCGCAACTGGGTGCGCGAACTCGGCGCCCAGCACGTGGTGGACCACACCCAGCCCCTGCGCCCGCAGCTGGAAGCGCTCGGCTTTTCCAGCGTCGACATCGTCATCGGCCTGACCCACACCGACAGGCACTACGCGGCCATCGTCGACGTGCTGGCCCCGCAGGGGCAGTTCGCGCTGATCGACGACCCGGCCCAGCTCGACGCCGTGCCGCTCAAGCGCAAGTCGATCTCGCTGCACTGGGAACTGATGTTCACGCGCTCGCTGTTCGAGACCGCGGACATGGTCAGGCAGCACGAGCTGCTCAACCGCGTGTCCGGCATGGTCGACGCCGGGGAGCTGCGCACGACCCTGGGCGAACACTACGGCCGCATCTCGGCCGAGAACCTGCGCCGCGCCCATGCGCTGATCGAAAGCGGCCGTGCGGTCGGCAAGATCGTGCTCGAAGATTTTTAAGTTGTTACGTGAAAGAAGGAAGAAACAGATGGATATTCTCTCGGCAGCCCGCAAGCGCCATACCGCCAAGGCCTACGACAAGGAGCGCCAGATCCCCGAAGAGCTGATGCAGCAGGTCTACACCCTGCTGCGCCACAGCCCCTCCTCGGTGAACTCCCAGCCCTGGCACTTCATCGTCGCCAATACCCCCGAGGGCAAGGCGCGCGTGGCCAAGGCGGCGCAGGGCGGCTACGGCTACAACGCGGCCAAGATCCTGGACGCCTCGCACGTGATCGTGTTCTGCTCGCGCATCGACATGGACGACGCCCACCTGGAGCGCCTGCTGGCCCAGGAAGGCCAGGACGGCCGCTTCCGCGACGACGCCGCCCGCGCCGGCCAGGACGCGGGCCGCCGCGGCTACGTGCGCACCCACCGCTACACCACGCGCGACATGCCGCAGTGGCTGGAAAAACAGGTCTACCTGGCGCTCGGCACCGCGCTGCTGGGCGCCGCCACCCTGGGCATCGACGCCACCCCGATGGAAGGCTTCGACCAGAAGATCCTCGACGAGGAATTCGGCCTGCACGCGCAAGGCCTGGCGAGCGTGGTGCTGGCCAGCTTCGGCTATTCCTCCGAAGCCGACTTCAACGCCGGCCTGCCGAAGTCACGCCTGCCGGAAGAGCTGACCTTCACCTTCGTCTGATTCAGCCCTGGGGATAGTGGGAGTCCCCTGGGTTGGCCGAGGAAGTGCAGTGCTGCATTTCCAGCACCATGCGCCGGTACGCGTCCAGCGGCGGCAAATTCAGTTCGGCGCGGCGCGCTTCGACCTGGCTGCGCTCTTCCATCGGCTTGAAGTCCAGGCCGCAGGCCTTGCCATCCGGAGAGTGCAGTTGCGTTCCGTAGCGCTGCGGGCGGCCTTCGGCCACGGCGACGCGGTCGTACAGGTAGGCGAAGTTGCGGTCGACGCGCTCGCCGCGCGCGCTCGCCGCTTCCTCGATCAGCGCCAGCGCGCGCTTCTGGAAGGCGACATCATGGTCCGCATGCTGTGCCAGCAGCCAGGCGTCGCCCGCGGCCTGCTGTCCGAACTTTTCCTTCGACGGCCAGCCGCAGCGCGCCACGATGGCCTTCAAACGCTCGGTATTGGTGCGGTCGACCAGCGCAATCTGGCTGAACAGCTTGCGCTGGGCGGGGCTGGTCTGGTCCAGGAAATCGACGCGCTGGCGAAGGGCCTGGTCGGCGCCGACCCGGGCTGCCAGCTCGGCGCCGATGTCGCTGCAAGCGTCGTTCGCACGCGCCGCGCCGCACAGGGCAAGGCCGGTCGCCAGCAGCGCAATGCGCAGGTAAGGGTGGTGCATGGTGTCTCCCGATAGTGGCAGGGCTAGTGTAGCGGCTGGCCTCACGCCGGTCCATGCGCCTGGCATGGAAGCATGTTCTCCATGAACGCCGGCTCCAGCGTCTCGCCGCTGTCGTGCGCTCGTCGATGTGGCGTGGCGGGATAATGCGGCGGCGGGCCCCGCAATCCATGGAGAGACGCCATGCTTCGACGATGCTTCCTGGCCATGACGACCCTGCTCGCCACGTCACTGGCGGCGGCGCAACCCGATCTTTGGCAAGGCCTGCAGGGCGGCGGCCATGTGCTGCTCATCCGCCACGCGGCCACCGATCCCGGCATCGGCGACCCGCCCGGTTTCCGGCTTGCCGCCTGCTCTACCCAGCGCAATCTGTCGGAACAGGGCAAGCGCGATGCCGTGGACCTCGGCGCCGCCTTCCGCCAGCGCGGCATTCCGCTCGGCCCCGTGCTGTCGAGCCGCTGGTGCCGCTGCCTCGATACGGCCCGCCTGGCCTTCGGCCGGGTCGAGGAAGCGCCGATGCTCGATTCCATGTTCCAGGACGGCGAAGCCGCCGGGCGCGCCAAGGTCGGCGAGGTGCTGGCGCGCATCGCCCTCTGGCGCCAGGCGGGCGGCAAGGATAACCTGGTGCTGGTGACGCACGACGTGAATATCCGCGCCCTGGCCGGCGAGTATGTGGAGCAGGGCGGGATCGTGGTGGCGCAGCCGATCGACGGCAGACTGCAGGTGCTGGGCCGCCTTCCCGTAGTTCATTCAAGGAGAGTCCGATGAAACGCTCGCTGATGCTGACCTCGCTGCTGGCCGCGCTGGTGGCCACCTCCGCTTCCGCCCACCATGGCTGGAGCGAATACAACGCCGACAAGCCGCTCACCCTGTCCGGCACCATCGAGGAGTCCGGCTACCTGCAGCCGCACGGCTTCGTGCGCCTGAAGACGGCCGACAAGACCTGGATGGTGGTGCTGGCGCCGCCGTCGCGCATGGAGAACCGCGGCCTGCCCAAGGAGAACCTGGCGGTGGGCGGCCAGGCCACGGTCTACGGTTATCCACACCGCAGCAACGCGACCGAGCTGCGCGCCGAACGGATCACCATCAAGGACAAGACCACGGAGCTGCGCTGATGCCCTTGCAAGACGCGGCCGCGCTGGCCGCGTCCCTGCCGCTGGCGCAGGCCATGCGCGAGCAGCCCTGGCTGTACCCGGCGGTCGAGACCCTGCACATCGTCGGCTTCGCCCTGCTGGTGGGCGCGGTGGCGATGTTCGACCTGCGCGTGCTCGGTTTTGGCCGCCAGCTGCCGGTGCGCGCGCTGGCGCGCCACCTGCTGCCATGGTCGGCCGGCAGCATGCTGCTGGTGCTGCCGACCGGCGTGCTGCTCTTCGTGGCCGACCCGGCGGCCCTGCTGGCGAACCGGGTTTTCCTGCTCAAGCTGGGCCTGATCCTGGTCGCCGGCCTGAATGCGCTCGCGTTCCACGCCGGCCCCTGGCGCGGCGCGGATACCTGGCCGGAGCGCGCGCCCGGTATCGCGGTCCTGCACGCCCTGCTGTCGCTCGGCCTGTGGGTCGCCGTGATCGCCAGCGGCCGCCTGCTGGCCTATTTTTGAGCTATGCTGGGCGGATCATGTGCGTCAACTACCACTCTCCCACCCGCGAACAGTTCGGCACCCTCGGGGCCTTCAGCGAGCTGCCGGCCGACTGGCGCTGGCCCGAGGAAGTCTGGAAGGACTATTCGGCTCCCATCGTACGCCGCGGCAGCGACGGCGGCCCCATGGCCTGCCTGGCCAGCTACGGCATGGTCCCGCGCCGCCACATCCCGCCCGGCGTGAAGCCCTTCGACACCATGAATGCGCGCGCCGAATCGCTCGGCGAGCGGCGTTCCTTCGCGCCCGCCTGGCGCCGCCTGCAGCTGTGCGCGGTGCCGATGGCCTGGTTCTACGAGCCCTGCTATGAGAGCGGCCGCGCGGTGCGCCACGCGATCGGCATGCTTGATGACAGCCTGTTCTACGTCGCCGGGCTGTGGCGCGAATGGACGGAAGCCGACGGCAGCCTCTCGTCCTCCTTCACGCAGATCACGATCAACGCCGACGACCATCCGCTGATGTCGCGCATGCACAAGCCGGATGACGAGAAGCGTTCGCTGGTGGTGATCGCACCAGGGGAGCTGGAGGACTGGCTGGCCTGCCGCGACATCGAGACGGCGCGCAGCTTCCTGCGCCATTATCCGGCGGCGCGGATGAAGGACTGGGCGGCGCCGCAGACCGTGGCGAAGAAGGCGCCGGAACCGTCGCCGAACCTCTCGCTGTTCTGAACCGTGCTACATTCGGGCATCATGCTCAAACACGTCATCGTCACTACCCTCGCCCTGGCCGCCAGCGCCGGCGCCAGCGCCCAGGTCAACGTCCCGGTCTACGGCTACGTCGTCAAGAACAGCTACCCGCACGACCCGAAAGCTTTCACGCAGGGCCTGTTCTTCCGCGACGGCCACCTCTACGAGACCACGGGCCGCAACGGCACGTCCTCGCTGCGCAAGGTGGAGCTGAACACCGGCAAGGTCGTGCAGAAGGCCGACATGCCGCAAGAGATCTTCGGCGAAGGCTCGACCCCGGTCGGCAACGACATCGTCGCCCTCACCTGGACCTCGCAGGTCGGCTACGTCTACGACATGAAGACCTTCAAGCTGAAGCAGACCTTCAAGTACGTGGGCGAAGGCTGGGGCCTGGCCAGCGACGCGAAGCAGGTCTACATGAGCGACGGCAGCTCCTTCATCCGCATCCTCGAGCCCAGGACCTACAAGGAGCTGCGCCGCATCCAGGTGACGCACAAGGGCCAGCCCATCGAGCGGCTCAACGAGCTCGAGATGGTCGACGGCGAGCTGTTTTCCAATGTCTGGGGCAGTGAGCTGATCCTGCGCATCGACCCCGCCAACGGCAGCGTGAAGGGCGTGATCAACCTCGAGGGCCTGCTGCCGGCGGCGCAGCGCGGCACCCTCGATCCGGACGCCGTCCTGAACGGCATCGCCTGGGACGCCAAACGCAAGCGCCTGTTCGTCACCGGCAAGCTGTGGCCCAGGGTCTTCGAGATCGAACTCAGGCCGCAGGAGCGCTGACCTACGCCTGTTTCGTCACGTCGATGACGACCTTGCCGAAGTGGGAACCCGATTCCATGTAGCGATACGCTTCCTTCGCCTCCCCGAAGGGGAAGACGCGGTCGATCACGGGCTTCAGCCCAGTGACGTCGGCAAAGCGCATCACGTCGTCCAGCATGGTGCGGCTGCCGACGAAAATGCCCACCATGCGCTTGGCCGTGGCCAGTAGCGACGCCGGATTCACCTCGCCGCCGAAGCCGCTGACGCCGCCGATGATGGCGATCGTCCCGCCCATCGCCGCCGCCGACACCGAGCGGTTCACCGTCCCCTTGCCGCCCACTTCCAGCACCACGTTCGCGCCGCGCCCTTGCGTCAGCGCCAGCACCTCTTCGTGCCACTCCGGAATGGACTGGTAGTTGATGGTGTGGTGGGCGCCCAGCTCGCGGGCGCGCTGCAGCTTCTCGTCGCTGGACGAGGTGATGATGGTGCGCAGCCCCGCGGCCCTGGCCAGCTGCATGCCGAGCACCGAGACGCCGCCGGTGCCGAGGAAGAGCGCCGTGTCGCCCGGCTTGATCGCGTTACTGGACACGAAGATCGCGTTCCAGGCCGTGACGCCGGCGCAGGGCATGGTGGCCGCCTCGATGAAGCTCAGGGAGGCGGGGATCTTCGCCATGGCCTCTTCGTGCAGCACCACTTCCTCGGCCAGCATGCCGTCGATGTCGCCGCCCAGCGCATGGCGGATCTTTTCGGGTGAGGTCGCGCCATCCTGCCAGTAGGGGAAGAAGGAGCCGGCCACGCGGTCGCCCACCTGCACCCGCGTCACCCCCGGCCCCACGGCCAGCACCTCGCCGGCGCCGTCCGAGCAGGGGATGATGGGGTCGTCCACGGTGACGAGGTAGTTGCCGCTGGCGACCATCAGGTCGCGGTAGTTGAGCGAGACCGCGTGCACGCGGATGCGCACCTCGAAAGGCGCAAGGTCGCGGTCCGGGTAGTCCACGCATTGCAGGGCGTCGATGTTCGCGCCGGGAAGAATCTGGTAAGCCCGCATGGGGTTCTCCTTGTATCAAACGGGGTTGTCGGTCCGGGTCACATGGGCTTGGCCACCGCGTCGATGCCGGAAAAGCGCGCCAGCCAGCCCGTTTGTTGGGTATCGTTGACGAAGTCCGCGTGGATGTCAGTCAGGCGTGGGTCGGTGCTGCTGCGGGGCTTGCGTACCGTACACACGACATGGTGGCCTTCAAGCAGCAATGCCTGCAGCAGGTGTTGCCCGATGAAACCGCTCGCACCCGTCAGCAAGATCCGCATCCATGCTTCCTTTCACGTCGTTCACTTACTTTGAAGAGAAATCTCATGCAAAACTGGACCAAGACCATTGAACGCGGCCTCGTGTCGGGCGCCACTTCCAGCCTGCTGTCGACGGTGGCCTTGGCGATCGCCGGCAAGAAGGAAACCGGCAGCGCGCTCGCGCCCACGAATGCGGTCAGCCACTACGTGCATGGCGACAAGGCCGCGCGCAAGGACGGCGCCTCGCTGCGCTATACGGTGCCCGGCTACCTGATCCACCATGCCAGTTCCACATTCTGGTCGATCGTCTTCGAGCGCGTCGCCGGCAGATACCTGGACCGCAAGACTCCGGTGGGCATCCTCACCGCTTCCGCCGCCACTTCGGCTTTCGCCGCCTTCGCCGACTACAAGCTCACGCCCAAGCGTTTCCAGCCGGGCTACGAGAAGCACCTGTCGACGCCCTCGCTGGCCGGCGTGTACGCCTGCCTGGCGCTGGGATTGGCCATCGGCGCGGCCATCACGCGCCAGGACGAACCGCCGCGACAAGTCTAGAGCAGAAGCCGGAAACGTGACGCGCTTCCTGAAATGAAAAAGGCCGCCCGAAGGCGGCCTCCATATTACCGATCAGCCAGCGATCAGAACTCGTAGCGGGCGGTCAGGCGGACCGAACGCGGGCTCTGGAACGAGGACGGCTTCTGGTAGTTCAGGTTCAGCTTGCCTTCGCTCAGGGTGTCCGAGGAGTAGTCGCGGCGCTCGTCGAACTCGACCGCCTTCTGGCTGTTGAACACGTTGAACACGTCGAACTGGAAGGTGACCTTGCCGTTGGCGATACGCGGCATGTAGGCCAGCTGCAGGTCGAGGGTGGCGGTCCATGGGGTACGGCCCGCGGTACCGCGCTGCTGCAGGCTCGACTTGCCGCCTTCCTTCAGGCAGTAGTACGACGAAGCGGTGGTGTAGTTACGGGCATCGGAATGGTCGTATGCAGTCTCTGGCACGAAGCCGATGCAGCTGGTCGGACGGCCCGAGGCCACGGTGCCGTTGAAGCCGAGGCGCAGCGTGTCGGTGATCCCGTAGTTGCCGTACAGCTTGAACACATGGCGGCGGTCGTTCGACAGATAGCCGTCGGCGCCGTCATCCAGCGAGCCGAAGTCGAAGTCCTGCGACACGCCGGCGTCTTCCTGGTTGATGACCGAGTTCACGTAGCCTTCCGCGGTACCCTTGAGCTTGGCCCAGGTGTAGGACGCTGCCAGGCCCCAGGTGCCGTTGTACGGACGCTCCGCGGTCAGCTCGATGGCGCGATAGGTACGGGTGTACTTGCCCAGGCCGAGGTACTTGGCCGGCACCACGACCTGCTTCAGCTTGCCGTCGTTTTCCAGGTCCATCTGCAGCGACACGTCGTTGCCCGGATTGATCAGGAAGCAGGTCGCCATGGTGCTGGAATCGAAGTTCTTGTACCCGTTGTCCGCAGCCCATTGTTCGAAGCCCAGGTGCGAGCAGTAGTCGTCCATGCCGTCGTTGACCTTGCGATAGGTCGCCTTCATGCCCATGGTCCAGCCCTTGGCCAGCGCCTTCTGGAAGCCCAGGATGAATTCGTCCTGGGACATCGGGTTCAGCTCGGTATCCGCGATGGTGGCCGGACGCGGCAGGGTGCCGTCGCCGGTGATCTGCGGCACGCCGATGTCGCTCGCGCTCAGGTTCAGCGGCGCCTGGGTACGCGGATCGCGGCCGTTGAAGGTGTAGAAGCGCTGCTCGAAGAGTTCGCCCTGGGTGGCGCGGATGTTGGTGTTCGATGCGACCGGGATGAAGTAGCGGCCGGCATTGCCGTACACCTTCAGCGAGGCGTCGCCCTTCACGTCCCAGGAGAAGCCCAGGCGCGGCGCCAGCAGGTTGTCGGCCTTGACGAAGCTGATGCCATCGCCGTTCTTGTTGTCGAACGATTCCGAACGCAGGCCCGCGTACAGCAGGACATTGTCGGTGATCTTCCAGTTGTCTTCGATGTAGTAGGCGTTGTTTTCGACTTCGAAGCTGCCGCCGGTGTTCGACGATTCGCGACGGCGCACGTACTGGCCGCCCGGCGCAACCGCATTCGGCACGCCGTTCACGGTGCCGTTCGCGGACACGAAATAGCGGTAGTAGTAGCCGCCCGAGTAGGTCGATTCGGCGCCTGCGTACGAGGTGAAGGTCTGGCGGTCGACGCCCGCGCGCAGCGAGTGGCCGCCAATCGCGTAGTCGACGTCGAAGCGGAAGGCGCGGCGCTTGTCTTCATCGGCGGGTTTGGCGGTTGGGGAGCGGACGCGTGGGCCTGGGAATGGCATTGCCCAGCAGCCGATCTCGCTCTGGTCGATCTCCAGGATGACCGGGCAATCGAGGCCGGCCTTGCGCGCGCCGACGGTCAGGGCCGACTGCTCCTTCACCGAGCCGACCAAGGCGGACACGGTCAGGTCGTCGGTCAGGTAGCCGGTGTACTTGCCGATGAAGATCTCACCGCCCGAGGTGGTCTTGCTGATCCCCGGATCGCCCATGTGGTAGGTCAGGTTCTTGCGGTCCGGGTAGACCGTAATGTTGCGGTTGAAGTCGAGGATCTCTTCTTCGCGCTCGTTGGAAATCGCGGTCAGTTCCAGGCGGTGCGCATCGGTCGGCGTGAAGTCGACCTTGATCATGCCGTTCGGCTTGGTCGAGGTGGTGCGCGTGCTGCTCGATTCCGAGAAGGTGTCGGTACGGTCGTGGCGGCCTTCGACGAGGCCGAAGACGAACAGCTTGTCCTTGATGATCGGACCGCCGGCATAGGCGTTGAACGACAGGTCGCGCTGCTGGCGCGCCTTGCTGAACGAGATGTAGTTGTTGTCTTGCGGGTTGTTCAGGTCGCGGATGTTCTTGCCGCTGGCGCGCAGCGAATCCGGCTCGTAGTAGACCGAAGCGCCGCCCTTCCAGGTGTTGGTGCCGCGCTTGGTGACCAGGCTGATCACGCCGCCCAGCGAACGGCCGAATTCGGCGCCGTAGCCGCCCGACTTGACCTGCTGTGCCGCCACTGCGTCGAACGGCAGGTTGGCATAGGACAGGAAGTTACGGATGTTGGTGACGTCGAAGCCGTTGATGTAATAGCTGTTCTCGGCAACCGAGGCGCCGCCGAAGGACGGCAGGCCGCCTGCGCCCAGGTCGGAGTCGCCCTTGACGACGCCTGGAGCGAGCAGTGCGAACGCATTCGGATCGCGCGCCACCGGCAGCGCGGCCATCTGGTCGGCGCTGAACACGGTGTTCGATTCCACGCTCGAAGTGTCGATCACGGTGCGGGTGCCCGCGACCACGACGCGGGCAACGTTGTCGGTGGCCAGGTCGACCGGGGTACCGGAACCGATGGCGACGCTCACGTTGCGGCTTACGCCGCTGGCTTCGACGCGGTAGGCGCCCGGCTGGAGCTTGGGTGCCGTGTAGGTGCCGTTGGAGTCGATGGTGATCGTGCGCGAAGTGCCGGTTTCGACGCTGGTGATCGTAACCTTGTCACCCGGCTTGCCGCGGCCATAGATCGAGCCTTCGGAACTCTGCGCAATGGCGACTGAGGAAATCAACATACCGACTGCGAGGGCGGCGGCAGTGCGCTGATAGCGCCCGGATGTGAAATGCATGGATGCTCCCTGAGAATTATTAATAGTTATGTTCAATTGCGGCGCAGTAATACGCACGTATTGACTCAGAGATCAAACCACTTATACAGACAAGTTGTCAATTTGCTGTTAAAAGAAAGCAACAGTTGTTGTAAAGATCATGCCGGGAGGATGAAAATCTGCTAGATCGGTGGCGAGGCGCATACATGTGCCGCCATGCGCACCGGCATGGACGGGACGCTCATGAAGAGGAGGGAAAACAGCGGAGGCGCCGGGCCTGTGCCGGCCCGGCGCGGGAGGATCAGTGGGCGGCGGCCTTCTTGCCGCGCATGCGCTGGATGACGCTCACCACTGCCAGTACGATGGCGCCGACCAGCACGCCGGCCAGGGCATCGACCACGGTCGGGGTGATGGCCGCCAGCACGCCGCCGACGCCCGGCACGCCGGCCGTCATGTGCGCGGCTTCCTCGGCGAAATGGTGCAGGGGTTCCCAGGCATGGGCGATGATGCCGCCGCCGACCATGAACATGGCGGCGGTGCCGACCACGGACAGGAATTTCATCAGCTTGGGCGCCGTGGCCAGCAGCAGCTTGCCGACGCCCTGCGCGGCGCCGCTGCTTTTCTGGCTCAGGTAGACGCCGGCGTCGTCCATCTTGACGATGGCGGCCACCAGGCCGTAGACGCCGACCGTCATCGCCAGCGCGATGGCGACCAGGACCATGACCTGCTGGCTGAAGGGCGCCTGTTCCACGGTGCCGAGGGCGATCACGATGATTTCCGCCGACAGGATGAAGTCGGTGCGCACCGCGCCCTTGATCTTGTCCTTCTCCAGCGCGCACATGTCCACGTTCTCGGCCGCCAGGTGGGCTATGTGCTCGGCCTTGTGCTGCGCGTCTTCCTCTTTACTGTGCAGGAACTTGTGGGCCAGCTTCTCGAAACCTTCGTAGCACAGGAAGGCGCCGCCGATCACGAGCAGGGGCGTGATCAGCCAGGGCACGAAGGCGGAGATGGCCAGCGCGGCCGGCACCAGGATCGCCTTGTTTTTCAATGAGCCCTTGGCCACCGCCCATACCACCGGCAGCTCGCGGTCGGCATTCACGCCCGTGACCTGCTGCGCGTTGAGCGCCAGGTCGTCGCCGAGCACGCCGGCCGTTTTCTTGGCCGCGACCTTGCTCATCAGGGTCACGTCGTCGAGGACGCTCGCGATATCGTCCAGTAATGCCAGCAGACTGCCTCCAGCCATTGATTGCTCCGCTCAAGTTAATAGTGTCAAGATCGCATCATCTTACCTGACGGGAGAATGCCGGTCACACGGTTCAGCGCGGCTTTTTGCATTTCAGTCGCGGAAATCTGCATCTCGTCGCTTTTCGCGGGTATTGGCAAACTGGCATACGTATAGTGCAAGCTGTTGGCTGCGGTACTGCAGCCTCGCCACCGAAGGAGATGCCATGAATACCGAAACGACCCTGCAAGCAGTGAGCGCGGCGCCAGTACGCCGCACCCGTCCGCCGAAACGCAAAACCCGTATCACGATCTACCTCGACGACGAAGTGCTGAACGAATTCCGCAGCCTGTCCGAGCGCTGCGGCACCGGCTACCAGACCCTGATCAACGCCGCGCTGCGCCATCGCCTGGCCGCACCTGGCGTCGAAACCAGCCTCGCCTGATTGTATTGATGCGTTCGCCTCTGGGTAGTCAGATTACATACAGCAATAATTATGCTAATCTTCCCGCTCTTTTAACCCCGGAGGAACTATGAAAAAAGGCGAACTGATCGCGGAATTCGCGAAGCGCACCGAAATGTCCGGCGCAGCCGCTAACACCGCTGTGAACACGATCATCGAGATCATCACCGAACGCCTGAAGAAAGGTGACACCGTCGGCATCACCGGCTTCGGCACCTTCTCGGTCACCAAGCGCGCTGCACGCAAGGGCCGCAACCCGGCAACCGGCGACGTCATCAAGATCGCTGCATCGAAGACCCCGCGCTTCGCCGCCGGCGCCACCCTGAAGGCCGCCGTCAACCCGAAGAAGAAGTAAGCAGTACCCGGCCACGCGCCGCGCTCCGGATTCCTCCGGACGCGCGCGCCGGCCCCCTTTCTGTCGTTCCCCCAGCGCTCCCCCTTATCTCCCGCAGCAGCATGCTCCTCACCACCTGGATCGCCTTCGTCATCGCCGGCTCGCTGATCGCCATCTCGCCCGGCTCCGGCGCCGTGCTGTCCATGTCGCACGGGCTGGCCTACGGGCTCAAGAAGGCCAGCGCCACCGTGCTCGGCCTGCAGTTCGGCCTGGTCCTGGTGCTGGTCATCGCCGGCGCGGGCGTCGGTTCGCTGCTGCTGGCGTCGAGCACGGCCTTCACCGCCGTCAAGATCGTCGGCGCCCTCTACCTGATCTGGCTCGGCATCGGCCAGTGGCGCGCCAAAGCCGACGCGCCCGCCGTCGACACCGCCGGCCTGGCCGCCCACCCGGGTTTCGGCAAGCGCGTGATGACCGGCTTCCTCACCAATGCCACCAATCCCAAGGGCATCATCTTCATGGTGGCGGTGCTGCCGCAGTTCATCGACAAGAAAGCGCCGCTGCTGCCGCAGCTGGCGATCCTGGGCGTGACCATGGTGACCATCGACTCCATCGTCATGCACGGCTACGCCGCCCTGGCCTCCTCCATGCAGCGCTTCTTCCGCGACCCGCGCGCGGTCAAGCTCCAGAACCGCGTCTTCGGCGCCGTCCTGATGCTGATGGGCTCGCTGCTCTTCCTGGTCGAACCGGGCCGCCGCGCCTGAGTTTTGACTCCGCCGTGTTGCGTCACTCGGCGTTTGAAACTTTCTGTAAGTTACGTAGTCCCAGCGCGCGCTCATGCGTTGTAATCAGGTAGCCGTCCTCGTCCACTCGTTCCGCCGGAGCCCGACATGAACAAGCGTTTCGCCAAGACCGCCGTGATGCTCGCGCTCACGGCGCTATCCACTGCCGCCCTGGCGCAGGAGTCGCTGGACACGGAACCACCGGGCCGGGTCGGCCGGGTGGCGCTGGTCCAGGGCAAGGTCAGCATCGGCGGCGACGTCGGCGAGGCCAGCCAGGACGCCCTGGTCAACTGGCCGGTCACGACGCGCAACCTGATCACCACCGAGGCGGGCGGGCGCACCGAAGTGCGCATCGGTTCGACCGCCATCCGTGTCGATGCCGACAGCTCGCTCGAGATCAGCGAACTCGATGACGACAGCGTGCGCCTGCGCCTGCACTACGGCAGCGCCAGCATCCGCATCCTGAGCGAGGACGTACTGCCCGAGTTCGAACTCTCCACGCCCCAGGGCCGGGTGCGCATGCTGAAACCCGGCCGCCTGCGCGTGGACGCCGAGCGCGTGCGCGACACCAGCGTGGTGAGCGTGTTCGACGGCGAAGCCCAGGTCGAGGGCGGCGGCGCGAGCCTCACCATCCGCGCCGGACGCAGCGCCGAACTGCGCGACGAGGATGTGCGCACCCTGCAGGCGCGCAGCGATGCTTTCGATAGCTGGGCGCTGGAGCGCGACCGCGTGTTCGACGGCGCCAGGTCGGCGCGCTACGTCACCAGCGACATGACCGGCTACGAGGAGCTGGACCGCCACGGCAGTTGGCAGGAGGATCCGGAATACGGCGCCCTGTGGCTGCCCACGGTGTCCACCACGTGGGTGCCCTACCGCGACGGCCGCTGGACCTGGATCGCTCCCTGGGGCTGGACCTGGGTCGACAACGCGCCCTGGGGCTATGCGCCCTTCCACTACGGCCGCTGGGTGCAGGTGCGCAATCGCTGGGCCTGGGCCCCGGGCCGCATCGAGCGCCGCCCGGTATGGGCGCCCGCCCTGGTCGGCTGGGTCGGCGGCAGCGGCTGGAACATCAATTTTCATTCGCACGGCTCGCGTCCCGCGACCGGCTGGTATCCGCTCGGCCCGCGCGACCATTTCGTGCCCGGCTACCGGCTGTCGGACGAGCGCCTGCGCCGGCTGAATGCATGGCGTGACCGCAAGGACGACCGTCACGACGGGCCACGCGGCCGTGACCGCGACCGTCACGACGGACCGGGCCGCCCCGACTACCGCCACCGCGGCCTGACCGTGGTGCCGCACGCGAACTTCGGCCAGCGCGGGCCGGTCGTGGTGCCGAACGTACCGCGCGCGACGCCTTCGCCGCTGGTGGTTCCGAACGCACCCGCCTCCGCGCCGCCGGCGCCGCAGGGCTTGCGTGCCCGCCTCGAACAGCGTGACGCAATCCGCAACCGCATCGTGAGCGAGCCGCGCGACCTGGACGGCGAGCGCAGTGAACGGCCGCGTGTCGATCGTGCCGAGCGTCCCGACAGCTCCCGCTTCGACCGTGACGACGGAGCGCGGCCGGACCGTGGGCAGCGTCCGCCCGTCCTTGCCACCGATCCGGCGCCGCAGGCACCTGCCCCGCTCGTGGCGCAGCCGCCGCGGCCCCAGCCCTGGCAGCGCTTCGACCGCGGTAACGACGGCAACGACCGTGACCGCGATCAGGGCAGACGTTTCGAGCGCGGCGACCGCGGCGACCGGTTCGAAGGCCGCCGCGAGCGTCCGCAGCCGCTGGTCGCGATGCCGCAGCCGCCCGCCCAGCCGGCGCCGGCCCCCGCCATGGCCCCGCCGCCGCAACGCGTCGCGCCGCCGCCGCAAGCCGTCGCCCCGCCGCCGCCGCGTGCGGAGGCGCCCCAGCGCCTCAGGGAACGGCCGAGGGCACAGGACCAGGCGATCCGCAGCGAATAACCGCCCAGTCCGCGCCTGGCGTCGCCTGTCGCGGCAAATCGCATTTCGTCGCATGGTGGTCGCGATCGGCTTTTGCTTTGGGTACAGTGGCATCAGTGGTTCACAGGCCGCAACACCTGTGAGCCCTGCAACATGTCCCGCTATTTCCCCAATATGGAATAGTTCAGGCCGGCCCAGCGCCGGCCTCTTTTTTTCCAGCGAAGCATCGCCATATTGGAGCGACTACAATAACGCTTTGCATAGGACAAAACATGGACCCGAAAGACTCCCTCATCGAATACCCGAGCGACTTCCCGATCAAGGTGATGGGCGCCACGCATATCGACTTTGCGCCGACGATCGTCGAGGTCATCGTGCAGCTGGATCCGACTTTCCATGCCGGCAAGGTGGAGAGCCGTCCTTCGTCCAAGGGCAACTACACGGGCCTGACCGTCACCGTGCGCGCCACCAGCCGCGAGATGCTGGACGACGTCTACCGCGCCCTGTCGTCCCACCCCATGGTGAAAATGGTGCTGTAAGCGCCTTGGGAAATGGACGGCCGGCGGGCACAGACGATCGCGCTGGCTTATAATGGCAGGGCTGTCCATATTCCCGCCCTATACCAATGACCCGTCCCGCCACGCCGCTGATCCGCGAGCTCGGCCGCGCCGACTACGAACCCACCTTCGCCGCGATGCGCGCTTTCACGGACGCGCGCACGCCCGAGACCCGGGACGAGCTGTGGATCGTGGAACACCCTCCCGTCTTCACCCTCGGCCTGGGCGCCGACCGCAACCACGTGCTGGCGCCGCACGACGTGCCGGTCGTCCAGACCGACCGCGGCGGCGAGGTGACCTACCACGGCCCCGGCCAGGTTGTCATTTACCTATTGATGGACCTGCGCCGCAACAAGCCGGGCGGCAAGCTGTACGCCCGCCAGTTTGTGGCAAAAATCGAACAGGCGGTCATCGAGGTGCTGGCGGCGTATAATCTCGCGGGCGAACGCGTTGCCGGGGCGCCCGGCATCTACATGGCGGACGGCCCGAAGAAGGGTGCGAAGATCGCCGCCCTCGGCCTCAAGGTGCGCGGAAACGGCTGCACCTATCACGGGGTCTCGCTGAACGTGGCGATGGACCTGGCCCCGTTCACGTGGATCAACCCCTGCGGTTACTCGGGGTTGGCCACGGTCGACATGCGCACGATGGGCGTGGACGCTCCGCTGGCGGATGTCCAGCAGGCGCTGGCGCAGGAACTTGTGCGCCAACTGGCTACCGAGCCGGAACTGAACAATCTCTGAATGGAAGCCCGCCAGGGCACGAGCCAATGACTACCGATACCAACGTCACCGCCGCGTCGAACGCAACGTACGACGCCACCGAAAAGCAGAAAGGCGCCAGCAAGACGTCGCGCATCCCGATCAAGATCGTGCCGATCGCAGATGCCGAGCGCCTCAAGAAGCCCGACTGGATCCGCGTGAAGGCGGCCACCGCCTCCTCGCGCTTCTACGAGATCAAGGACATCCTGCGCGCGAACAATCTGGTGACGGTGTGCGAGGAAGCCAGCTGCCCGAACATCGGCGAGTGCTTCGGCAAGGGCACCGCGACCTTCATGATCATGGGCGACAAGTGCACCCGCCGCTGCCCCTTCTGCGACGTCGGCCACGGCCGTCCGGACCCACTGGACGTCAACGAGCCGGGCAACCTGGCCAAGACCATCGCCGACCTGCGCCTGTCCTACGTCGTGATCACCTCGGTGGACCGCGACGACCTGCGTGACGGCGGCGCCGGCCACTTCGTCGAGTGCATCACCAAGACCCGCGCCCTGTCGCCGAACACCAAGATCGAAGTGCTGGTGCCGGACTTCCGCGGCCGCCTGGAAAAGGCCCTGAACATCTTCGCCGACGGCCTGCCGGACGTGATGAACCACAACCTGGAAACCGTGCCTCGCCTGTACAAGGAAGCGCGCCCGGGCGCCGACTACAAGCACTCGCTGGTGCTGCTGCGCGACTTCAAGAAGATGTACCCGACCGCGGTCACCAAGTCGGGCCTGATGGTGGGCCTGGGCGAGACCGACGAAGAGATCCTGGAAGTCATGCGCGACATGCGCGAGCACGACATCGACATGCTGACCATCGGCCAGTACCTGGCGCCGTCGAACTCGCACCTGCCGGTGCGCCGCTACGTGCATCCGGACACCTTCAAGATGTTCGAAGAGAAGGCCTATGAGATGGGCTTCGTGCACGCCGCCGTGGGCGCGATGGTGCGTTCCTCGTACCACGCCGACCAGCAGGCGCACGAAGCGGGCGTCGCCGCCTGATTCTTCGCTAAAGGTATTTGCAAAAGGGCCGGCCTGCCGCTTCACGCGGCGGCGCCGGCCCTTTCCATTTTGCGGTAGCGGCCGGGCGGCGGCAGGCCGTGGCTGCGGAAATGGCGGCGCAGGGATTCGGGCGAACCGAGTCCGGCCAGGTCGGCGACGGCGTCGAGCGGGAGCAGCGGCCGCGTCTCCAGGATGCGCGCCGCAAGTTCGACGCGTTCGCGCACCAGCCAGGCCAGCGGGCTTTGCCCCGTGCTGTCCTTGAAGCGGCGCTGGAAGGTGCGCGCGCCCATCTTTGCCTGCGCCGCCATCGACTCGACCGAATGCTCCGCGCGCAGGTTCTCGCGCACCCAGTCCATCAGGCGTGCGATCGCGTTGTGTTCGCTGGAGGGCAGCGGGCGCGCCACCAGCTGCGCCTGGTCGCCGTCGCGGTGGCCCGGCACCACCAGGCGCTGCGCAACCCGGTTCGCGATCTCGACGCCGAAGTCGCTGCGCACCAGGTGCAGCAGCATGTCCAGGCCGGCCGCCGAGCCGGCCGAGGTGACGAGGCGCTCGTCTTCCACGTACAGCACGCCCTCTTCCACGGCGACCTCCGGGAAGCCGCTTGCCATCTGCGCCAGGTAGCGCCAGTGGGTGGTCGCCCTACGTCCGTCGAGCAGGCCCGCATGCGCAAGCACGAAGGCGCCCGAGCAGATCGAGCAGATGCGCGCGCCGCGCCCGTGTGCCCGTTGCAGGGCTTCGATCAAGGCTGGAGGCGGCGGCTGGTCGGCGCCGCGCCAGCCCGGAATCACGATGGTGTCGGCACGCTCGAGCTCTTCGAGTCCATGCGGCGCCGCGACCGTCAATCCGCCGGCGGCGCGCAAGGGGCCGGCTTCGACGGCGCACACCGCGTACGAATACCAGGGCACGCCCAGCTCGGGCCGGTCCAGCGCGAAGAGCTCGATGGCGCAGCCGAATTCGAAGGTGCACAGGCCGTCGTAGGCGAGGATGGCGACGTGGTGGGGCATGGCGCGATGTTACCAGTTTCTGTCGCGCCAACGCCTGCCCTGCCCGCCCGCCGGCTGCCACACTACAGGCTCTTCCAACACAGGAGTCCACCATGCCTTCCGCCGTATCCGCCGTCCCCGCAGCCTCCAGCGAACAGGCCCTGGCCCACTTCGCCCAGGCCTTCACCTTCGAGACCGACTGCGCCGACGTGCACGACGCCATCGCCGGCGGCCAGCAGGATTTCGTCCTGCTCGATACCCGCAGCCCTCTGCTGTACGCACAAGGCCATGTGCCGGGTGCGCTCAACCTCCCGCACGGGAAGATCGTCGACGTCAAATTACGGGAATACCCGATGGATACCCTGTTCGTCGTCTACTGCGCCGGTCCCCACTGCAACGGCGCGCACCGCGGCGCCGAGCGACTGGCCAGGCTGGGGCGTCCGGTCAAGCTGATGATCGGCGGCATTACCGGTTGGCTCGACGAAGGATTCGATCTGGCCCGCGACTGATACGGGCCGTGCGTGGTCGCTCGCTGCGATATAGTGGCGGCAACGAGAAACCAGCCAGCGACCCATGAATCATTCCCCTCCTCCGCTTGATGACACCGAACACGACGACGCCTTCCTCGAACGCGAACTCGACTTCGCCGAGCGCGGCATCGAACTGGTCAAGATGGAAGGCCGCGTCTTCCTGCGTTTCTCCGGCGAAGTGCGTTACGAAGGCCTGCGCGTGCCCTACCGCCTGGTGCCGGCGCGCGGCGTGCTGGCCAAGCCAGGCAAGTGGCGCAAGATGGACATGCCGGCACGGCTCGACTTATTGAAGGAGCGCGCGACGCCCGACGCCATCGAGGCGCTGCAGACCGAGGTCGAGCGTTTTGTCCGCGACATCGCGGAAGAGGCCGACGACTTCGGCTGGGACCCGATGCTCTTCCTGCACGTGCTCGACGAGCTGGAGACTTCGGAGCCGGCCGAATTCGTCTTCCACCGCATCTCGCAGCGCCTGACCCATGCGGTCGAGCGCGAGCAGGAAGAACGCTTTGCTGCGCGCACCAAGGAGAGCATCAACCTGGCCGAGTATCCGGAATCCTTCGAGGTCGCCAGCAGGATGGGGCGCAAGTTCATCGCCCTGCTCGGCCCCACCAATTCCGGCAAGACCCACCGCGCCATGGAGGCGCTGGCCAAGGCCGAGAGCGGCGTGTATCTGGCCCCCTTGCGCCTGCTGGCGCTGGAAAACTACGAGCGCCTGCAGAACGCGCGCCCGCATGGCAAGGACATCGCGGTCAGCCTGATCACGGGCGAGGAGCGCCGCATCGCCGAAGGCGCGACCCATGTGGCCAGCACCGTCGAGATGCTGGACACGAAGACGCCGGTGGAAGTGGCCGTCATCGACGAGATCCAGATGCTGGCCGACCGCGACCGCGGCGCCGCCTGGACCGCAGCCGTGTGCGGCGCGCCGGCATCGACCGTGTTCCTGGTCGGGGCGCCGGAAGCGCGCCGCGCCATCGAGGCGCTGGCCGACCGGCTGGAAGTGCCGCTCGAGGTCCACGTCCTGAAACGCATGGCGCCGCTGGCGATGGAACCCTCGCCGGTGCGCAAGCTCGGCAACCTGCGGCGTGGCGACGCGGTGATCGCTTTCTCGCGCCGCGACGTGCTGATGTGGCGCGACATGATCACCGAGAAGGGCCTGTCGGTGGCCACCGTCTACGGCAACCTGTCGCCCGAGGTGCGGCGCGCCCAGGCCGAGCGTTTCCGCGAGGGCCAGGCCGATATCGTGGTCGGCACCGATGCGCTGGCGATGGGGCTGAACATGCCGATCGCGCGCATCGTGATGACGACCTCCGTCAAGTACAACGGCTACGAGGAAGAAGAAATCTCGGCCGCGCTGGCCAGGCAGATCGCCGGACGGGCAGGGCGCTACGGCGTGCACGAAGAGGGCTTCGTCGCCGGCTACGACGACGACACCCACACCGTCATGCGCGCCCTGATGAAGGAAAAGATCCCGCCCGTGCCGGCCACGGGCTTCGCGGTCGCGCCCTCGTTGGAACAGCTGCACCGCATCTCCTCGGTGACGGGCGAGACTTCGCTGGTCAAGCTCCTGAAACGCTTCGTGCACAACATCGACGTGCCCGACGGCTTCTTCTACCCGCGCATCACCGAGGAGCAGAACGAGCGCGCCGAATGGCTCGATACCCTGCCGCTGTCGGTCGCGGAAAAATTCATGCTCTCGCTGGTGCCGATCTCGACCAAGGTACCGGTGCTGCAGAGCGCCTGGGAGCACTGGTCGCTGTCGCTGGCGAAGAAGAAGGTGTGCAAGCTGACGCCGCCGACGCAGGAGCTGTACTACATGAACCTGCAGGAGGTGGAGGATACCTGCCGCATGTACTCGGCCTATGCCTGGCTGGGTTACCGCGAGCCGGAACACTTCCCCAGCATCGAGCTGGCGCAGCAGCTGGCGAGGGAAGCCTCGGAGCGGGTGGATGCGATGCTGCAGCAGCAGAATACGGCGGCGCGCCAGCGCGGCGGCGGTGGGCGGAGCAGCGGCGGCAAGCGCCGGCGCTGAAGAGGGCTGCCAGCGCGATCCGGGTACACGGTGTACGATGCCGCTTTTATCGATAAAGCGACAGCACCGTGAACCCGACAACCACCCCAGCATCCTTCAACGAGTTCGGCAAACCCTACCTGCCCGGCCACCTCGGCATCCAGATCACCGAAGTCGCGGAAGGCCGCGTCTGCGCCGAACTCCCGGTGCAGCCGCACCTGCTGGCGCCGAACGGCTACCTGCACGCCGGCAGCGTCGTCACGCTGGCCGACACCGCGGCCGGCTACGCCTGCATCGCCCACCTGCCGGAAGGCGCGAACAGCTTCACCACCATCGAACTGAAATCGAACCACCTCGGCACCGCGCGCCAGGGCACTATCGCCGTGGTGGCGACCGCCGTGCACCTGGGCCGCACCACCCATGTATGGGATGCCGTGGTGACGGACAAGGACAGCGGCAAGACCATCGCGCTGTTCCGCTGCACCCAGATGATTCTTTACCCGAAGGCCTGACACGCGCTTGCCGGAGGTGTGTCGCTCGGACGAGGAGCCGTAGGGTGCACGGCTCTGCCGTGCGCGCGTTCAGACAGTGTGTGAACAGCATGCCCTGCATCTGTTGACGCGGGAGTTGAACGCGCGGGCGGGAGACCCGCCCACCCTACGAAAGCTGCACCGAGATGATCCTGGATCCCACGGCCTGAAGTCAGCTTTACGAGGCCAGCTCTTTCTCGATCAGCTTGTGCAGGGCCGGGAAATCCGGCTCGCCCACGTAGCGCTTGATGATCTTGCCGTTCTTGTCGATCAGGAAGGTGGTCGGGGTCAGGGTGACGTCGCCGAACTGCCTGGCGATGTCGCCGGCCGAGTCGATCGCCACCGTGAACGGGAGCTTCCTGGTCTCGGTGAAGTTCAGCACGTAGTTGGGCGGGTCGTACTGCATCGCCACCGCCACGAACTCCATGCCCTGTGCCTTGTACTTCTCGTAGGTCTCGACCATGTGCGGCATCTCCTTCACGCAGGTGGTGCAGGAGGTCGCCCAGAAGTTGACCATCACGACCTTGCCGCGCAGGGAGTCGGTGCTGATCTTGTCGCCTTTGATGCTGATGAAGGTGACGTCGGGGGCCGGCGTGCTGCTGTAGAAGGAGGCGTAGCCGACACCGGCCAGCGCCAGCACCACCGCGGCGGCCGCGGCGGGCTTGATCCAGGAACGGGAAGAAGAGGTCATGGTCGATGCCGAATGAAAAACGGCAGGACCGCAGTCCTGCCGTTGGAATTAGCTTTGAGCCGGGGCAGGCTGGTTGGCGCGCGGATCCTCTTCCTGGATGTACTCGAAGATCTTGACGACACGGTTCACGCCCGGCACGCCTTTCGCCACGTCGGCCGCGATATTGCCTTCACGCGGGGTGACGAGGCCCATCAGGTAGACCACGCCGCGCTCGGTGGTGACCTTGAAGGCGGTCGCCGAGACGGTCTTCTTGTCGACCAGGCTGGCCTTGACCTTGGTGGTGATCAGGGCGTCGTTCGAACGCGAGGTATAGCTCGACGGGCCGGCGATTTCCAGTTCGTTGATGACGGAGACCACATTGTCGATCGCGCGCACTTCGCGCTCGGCCGCGGCCTTCATCGCTTCGTCGCGCACTTCGCCGGTGAGCAGCACCTTGCGGTTGTAGCTGGTGACGTTGACGTGACCATTCTCGCCGGTGAGCTGCTGCAGCTTGATCTCGGCCTTGACGTTGATCGCCTTGTCTTCGGTCTGCATGCCGATGGTGCGGCGGTCATTGGTCGCCAGGGCGGTCGCGGCGGCGCCGCCGACAGCCAGGGCAACGCAGCCCGACAACGAGGCCGCCAATGCGGTACCCAGTACGATTTTCGAGAGCAGGCCGGCCAGCGGTCGCGTTTTCGTCATTCCTCTTCTCCTCCGAACAGCGCGACGTCGATGCCGTCGCAGATGGCGTGAATCGCGCACAGGTGGACTTCCTGGATGCGCGCGGTGCGGTTGTGCTGCACGTTGATGTGCACGTCGGCGTCGGTCAGCAGCTTGGCCAACGCGCCGCCGTCCTTGCCGGTGAAGGCCACGATGCGCATCTCGCGTTCCAGCGCGGCTTCGACCGCGGCCAGCACATTGCCCGAGTTGCCCGAGGTCGAGATCGCCAGCAGGATGTCGCCCGCCTGGCCGAACGCCTGCACCTGCTTCGAGAAGATCTCCTTGAAGCTGTAGTCATTGCCGACGGCCGTCAGGATCGAGGTGTCGGTGGTCAGGGCGATCGCCGGGAGCGGGAAACGCTCGCGTTCGAAACGTCCCACGAGCTCGGCAGCGAAGTGCTGGCAGTCGGCGGCGGAACCGCCATTGCCGCAGGCCAGGATCTTGTTGCCGTTGGACAGGGCGCCAAACATCAGTTCGATCGCCTGCGAAATGGGTTGTGCCAGGGCAGGCGCCGATTTCATCTTGAGATCGGCGCTCTCCTGGAAGTGAGCGAGGATGCGTTGAGTATTCATAGCCAAGGATTATAGTGCAGTGGCAACGGAGGGCGGGCAACCGCGGTAAAAATTGCTTACATTTCAATGACGTTCTGTAGCCATTCCACTTGCTCGCCGTCGATGGCCACGACATCGAAGCGGCAGGGTGGGGTGACGGCAAAACGCAACAGGTAGAACTGGGCCGCGCGCACCAGGCGGCGGATCTTGGCGGGGGTGATGCTGGCGGCCGCGCCGCCGTGAACGCGATCCGCGCGCTGGCGCACCTCGACGAAGACCAGGGTGTCGCCATCGCGCATGATCAGGTCGATCTCGCCGCCCTTGCAGCGGAAATTCTCTTCGACCGCTTTCAAACCGCGGCGTTTCAGGTAGAGCAGGGCGGCCTGCTCCCATCGACGGCCCTCGGCCTGCCGCGGTGACAGGCGCAGGGACCACATCTTATTTTTCGAAAGCCACCGATTCGAACACGCCGCCGTCGCGGTAGACGGTGCCGGTCTCGACGCGGCGGAAAGCCGGGGAGCCGCTGCCCATGTCGACCGACAGGCGCCCGGTTACGCCATCGATCTCGAAGCGGCTGCCCGGGCGCAGCGCCAGTTCGCGCGCGATGCGGTAGGCGTCGATGCCGAGGGCGTAGAGGCGCTGCATGTCGAAGCCGCCCGTGCCGGCATCCCAGCGCGGATAGCTCGCCACCAGCGGGTGCTCGGGCTGCACGGTCCAGGGCAGGTCGAGGATGCGCACACCGCTGAGCTCCGGGCTTGCCATTGCCGGGTCGCGGCCCGGATTGACCGAGGCGGTGCCATAGGTCGGCAGCGAGGTGCCGATGGCGCTGCGCACCTGGCGCAGCCCGACGGCGTCCAGGGCGGCGAACACCAGCTGCGGTGGGTCCTGCTGCAGGCGGGCGCGCAGTCCGGCCAGGGCGTTGCCGTCGATGTAGCCGTCGCTGCTCGGCAGCTCGACCACGTAGCTGCTCAGGCCCAGCTGCGACCAGCGCGCCGTGAAGGCGCCGGTCAGGCGCTGCTGCCAGGCGGCCGATCCGGTGAGCACGAGGGCGCGGCCGCCCGGCTGTTCCGCGGCGGCCCAGTCGGCCGCCTGGCGCGCTTCGTCTTCGAGCGCGAGACCGACCACCAGCATCTGGCGCGGCAGCGGGCCGTTGGTCTGCGGGTGATTCAGGGCGATGGTCGGCTTGCTGACGGCCCCGCTGGACGCCAGGGCGGCCACGGCGGGACGGGCCAGCGGGCCGACCACGATGTCGTTCGATTCCGCTGCCCGCGCGTAGGCGTCGAGGGTGGCCTGGGCCGAGTCGCCGGTCGGGATCACGTTGACGGTCACGCCGCTGCGTTCACGCTCATGGCCGGCCAGGAAGCCGGCGCGCACCGCTTCGGCGGGTTGCGCGAGGGCGCCGGATTCGAGCGGCAGCAGCAGGGCGATGCGGGTGCCGTTGCCGCCAGGCGCGGCGCGCGCGCTGCCGTCCAGCGGGGGAGGCAGGTCGATGGGATTGGTGACGGCGCGCTCGACGGGCGCCGGCGGCGTGTAGCCCGGTTCGGCAGGAGGCGGGCTTGCACTCGGCGCGGCGGGCGCGCACAATCCGCCCGGTACGCCGCAACCCATGTCGGGCGGCAATGGCGTGCTGGTGCAGCCGGCCAACAAAACAGACACGGACGTTGCAAGCAGCGCCTTGAGATTTTTCTTCAGCATCGGAATCCCTTATGACAGAACAGCAGACCATCGACATCGCCCGGCTTCCCGTCATGGGCGAGGCGGCCCAGCAGTCCTATCCTACCGCAACGCTGTATGTCGTGGCTACACCGATCGGCAACGTCACCGACATCACCTTGCGCGCCCTGCACCTGCTGGCGCTCGCCGATGTCGTGGCCTGCGAGGACACCCGCAAGACCGGCGCGCTGCTGCAGCGTTTTGGCCTGTCGAAGCAGACCATTGCCGCCCACATGCACAACGAGCGCGAGGTTGCCGACAAGATCGTCGAGCGATTGAAGAGCGGCCAGCGCGTGGCCCTGGTCTCCGACGCGGGCACGCCGGCCGTGTCCGACCCTGGCGCGCGCATCGTCGATGCGGTGCGCGAAGCCGGCCTGAACGTGGTGCCGCTGCCGGGACCGTCTGCAGCCGTCACGGCCCTGTCGGCGAGCGGCCTGGTCAACGACCGCTTCCACTTCGTGGGCTTCCTGCCGGCCAAGGCCAAGCAGCGCGAAGCGGCCCTGCAAGCGCTGGTGCGCGAGACCTCGACCCTCGTCCTCTACGAAGCACCGCACCGCATCGTCGAATGCGTGGAAGGTTTGCTGGCCGTGTTCGAGCCGACGCGCCAGGTGGTGTTCGCGCGCGAGCTGAGCAAGCTGTTCGAGGAAGTGCACCGCTGCCCGCTGGGCGAAGCATTGGGCTGGGTGAAGGCCGACCAGCACCGCGAGCGCGGCGAATTCGTCGTGCTGGTGGAAGGGGCGGTCCTGGCGACCGATGCGCAGGACGCGGAAGCGGAGCGCATCCTGCAGATCCTGCTCACCGAATGCTCGGTGAAGCAGGCCGCCAACCTCGCGGCCCAGATCACGGGACGCAAGAAGAACGCGCTGTACGAGCGCGCCCTGGAAATCAGGGGCGAATAATCGCCTGTCTCAGGCCAGGGCTTCCTTGGCCGCTTCTTCCGGGCTCAGGCCATCGTAGAACTGGTCGGTGAACCACTCGACCTGTTCTTCGATGTGGTCCTGGGCCTGCTTCACGGTGGCGCCGCCGGCGACGAGGAACTTTTCCACCTCGATGCACCAGTGGATGAATGCCAGCGTTTCCTCGTCGAGTTCTTCTTTCTTTGCCATGTGCTTTCCTTGGGTAATGGGCGAATTGGTGTGGCTCAGGCGGCGGCCAGGCCGCGCAGCGCCGGAATGACCTCGTGCAGCGCCGCGACTTCCACGCTCGGCCGGGCCTGCGTTTCGTTCGGCAGGGCGTCCGGATTGAACCAGCAGCTCTCGATGCCGAAGCGGTTCGCGCCGAGGATGTCGGCGTCCAGGCGGTCGCCGACGATGACAGTCTCCGCATGCGAGAAGGCGCGCGCCAGTTTCACGGTGTAGTCGAAGAAGCGGCTGTCGGGCTTGGCGTGGCCGCAGCCTTCCGAGGTGGCGACGAACGACAGGTGCGCATGCAGTTTCGAGGCGGCGATGCGGCGCTGCTGGACGCTCGCGGCGCCGTTCGTGATGATGCCTACTTCGCCGATGCCGGCCAGGGTCTCGCACAGCTCCTGCGCGCCGTCGACCAGCACCACGTTGTCGGGCAGCGATTCGAGGTAGATGTGGCTGGCGGCGTCCGCATCGAGATCGAGCCCATTGGCGGCGAAGGTCTGGCGGAAGCGCTCCACCTTCAGGAAATCCTTGGACACCGTGCCGAGTTCGAATGCCCGCCACAGCGCCAGGTTGAACCCCTGGTAACTGGCGAACAAGCCATCGGGCAGCTCGCGCAGGCCGAGCTCGCGCATCGTGTGATCGAAAGACAGTTGTTCGGAAGCTTTGAAGTCGAGCAGGGTGTCGTCGAGGTCGAACAGGAAGAGTCGGTGTTTCATTGGCTTAGTGTAGCACCCGGCTGATTACCATTTGCAGCCGTGGTCTTTCTTGTCCATCATCAGGAACAAGGGCGCCAGCAGGCCGCCGGGGATGCCGTCCTTGCAGTTGGCGCGCTTGGTCCGGCTGATGGCGCGCGCGGCTTTCGTTTCGGTCTCCAGCGGCGCATCGGGGAATTGTGCGTGGGGCGTGCCTTCGATGCCGAGCTTGGTGCGTCCGGCCAGCTCCCGCGCCGTCTGCTTTGCCGCACCCATGTCGAACTGGGGCGCGCTGTCCTGTGCAGGCGCTGTTTCTCCCGATTGCTCGACGGAGAATGCATCCGGCGATGGCGGCTGATCTGGCGAAGCGGGCACGGCAATGACGGGCTTGGGCGGGAAGCGGCGCGCGCTGCGTGGCGCTGCGGGCTCGGGGCGCGCTTGTGGCAAGGCTTCGGGTTCTGGAGGCGGCGGTGGCGGTGGCGGCAGGATGCGCACGGCGATGGAAGAGGGCGGATCCGCTTCGAATGCCGGCAGTGAGGGGCCGGTATTGCGATAGGCAAGCATCAATACCAGGTGCACGGCAATCGACACGCCCACGCCGATCAAGACGCGCCTGTTCCCTTGCATCATGCCCATATCGCTGCTGTAAGGCGCTGCCAGATTCACAATATTGTCCGATTAACCTTGTCGAAGAATACGACAAACAATGCCTTGGTTTCTTTATTTTGCCCTTAAACCTTGACCTGCTCATTCCAAGCAGATATGATCTTTCTTCTTCGGAGTGTAGCGCAGCCCGGTAGCGCACCTGGTTTGGGACCAGGGGGTCCAAGGTTCGAATCCTTGTACTCCGACCAGCATTAAGGAAAAAGCCGACAGTGAAAGCTGTCGGCTTTTTTCGTTGTCCGCCGTGCTCAGCGGCGCGTCCAGCGGCAGCCGCCTTCCTCCCAGGCCTCCAGGTCCTGCTCGAACTGGTAGGCCTTGCCGTCTTTCGCGCGGATGTAGGTGAATCCATAGACGTTTGCGCCCTGGGACACGACCGTGTAGGTGCCGCCGCCCGGCATCATTTCCTTCCATGTGGTCGTGATTTCCATCGGCCTGCCAGGCGCCGTCTCGACGGCATCGCTCTTGATCAGCTTGAGCGGAATGTTCGCGCTCCCGTTCTCGTAGCGCACATAGGCCGTTTTCGAGCCCTCCGGCGGAAAGCCGAACGCCAGCCTGAGCGGCTTGCCGACGCCGGGGGACTGGAAGCAGCGGATATCGCCGGTATCGGCCTGCGCCGTGGTGCACAGCAGGCCCGCTGTCAGCAGGAAGGCGGCGCGTGTCGTAGGCGGCATTGTCATCCGGCGCGCTTGGCCGCGATCGCATTGCCCGCGCGGCTCGCGCCCTTGCGGCCCAGCTGCTGCGAGATGAACTGGCCGGCGTCGACCACCTGGTCGAGGTCGATGCCGGTCTCGATGCCCAGGCCGTTCATCAGGTAGATCACGTCCTCGGTGGCGACGTTGCCGGTCGCGCCCTTCGCGTAGGGGCAGCCGCCCAGGCCCGACACCGACGAGTGGAAGATCGCCACGCCGACTTCCATCGCCGCGTAGATGTTGGCCAGGGCCTGGCCGTAGGTGTCGTGGAAGTGGCCGGACAGGCGCTCCAGTGGGAACTCCTGGCTTGCCGCCAGCATCACGGCCTGGGTCTTGCGCGCGGTCGAGACGCCGATGGTGTCGGCGATGTCGATCTCATCGCAACCGAGGTCGCGCATGCGGCGCACCACGTCGGCCACGGCGCTCAGCGGCACCTCGCCCTGGTAGGGGCAACCGAAGGCCGTGCTGATCGAGCCGCGCAGGCGCAGATCGTTGGCCTTGGCGGCCTTCGCCACCGGCTCGAAGCGCGCGATCGATTCGGCGATCGAGCAGTTGATGTTCTTCTGCGAGAAGGCTTCCGAGGCCGAACCGAAGATCACGACTTCATCGGCCTTCGCAAGCAGCGCCGCCTCGAAGCCCTGCATGTTCGGCGTCAGCGCCGAGTAGATCGTGCCCGGCAGGCGCTCGATGCCGGCCATGACCTGCGCGCTGGTCGCCATCTGCGGCACCCACTTGGGCGACACGAAGGACGCCGCCTCGACATTGGCAAAACCGGCGCGCGCCAGGCGGTTGACCAGTTCGATCTTCACCTCGGCGGACAGGGCTTCCTTTTCGTTCTGCAGGCCGTCGCGCGGCCCCACTTCGACAATCTTGACCTTCTTCGGCAAGCTGGCTGGCTGGTACATGCTGTTTAATATCCTAGGTCGCGGTCGACGATGTCGCCGACGGGTTGGCCGCTCTCCAGTTTCGCAATTTTGTCGGCGATCTGGCGCACGGCGTCGTGGCGCATGGTGAGCGCCGAGATGTGCGGGGTGATGGCGATGCGCGGCTCGTTCCAGAACGGGTGCGGCGCAGGCAGCGGCTCGTGGCGGAACACGTCGAGCGTGGCGCCGGCGATGTGGCCCGAGCGGATCAGGGTCATCAGGTCGGGTTCGGCCAGGATGGCGCCGCGCGAGACGTTGATCAGGTAGGCGTTCGGAAGCAGCTTGCCGAGGTTGTGGCGGTCGAGCAGGTTCGAGGTCTCGGGCGTGAGCGGCAGCATGCAGACCAGCACGCGGGTGCCGCGCAAGAAGGCGTCCAGCCCGTCGGCGCCATGGAAGCATTCCACGCCGGGGAGGTCCTTGGGCGTGCGGCTCCAGCCGCGCACCGGGAAGCCGAACAGGCGCATGGCCTCGACCACCGGCATGCCGAGCCGTCCCAGGCCCATGATCCCGACCGTGAACTCTTCCTTGGCCGTGAGCGGCAGCGGGTCCCAGACGCCGTGGCGCGCCTGCTCCTCGTAGTCGTCGAAATGGCGGTAGTAGCGCAGCACGGCGTGCGCCACGTATTCGGCCATCTGCACGCCCATGCCGGCGTCGCCCAGGCGCACGATCGGCACCGGGGGCAGGGCGTCGCCGAGCTTGAGCAGGGCATCGACGCCGGCGCCCATCAGGAAGATCGCGCGCACGTGCGCGAGCTGGTCCAGCAGGGCCGGTGTGGGGCTCCACACGACCGCGTAGTCGCATGGCGGCAGGGCGGCGCCCTCCTTCCACGCGACGGTCTCCACCTGCGGCATGAGGGCGGCGAATTCGCGCACCCATGGCTCGATCACGCCGTCGCCCCGGAACAGGAGTATCCGCATGTCTCCCCCTACTGGTTGTTTTTATCGTTGTCTATTGTCGACTACGCCGCCTTGAAAGCCAGCAGCGGCGCCCCATCCGCCACCTGGTCGCCAACCTGGTACAGCACTTCCTCCACCAGGCCGTCGCTCGGCGCGGAAATCGTGTGTTCCATTTTCATCGCTTCCATGATGACCAGCGGCTCGCCCTTGCTGACTTCCTTGCCGGACGAGACCAGCACCGCCACTACTTTACCCGGCATCGGCGCGGTCAGGCGGCCACCGAGAGACTCGACCTCGCCGGCGTGCGCCATCGGGTCATTGTACGCCAGGGTGAAGTGGCGTCCGCCAGTGAACACGTGGAACAGATCGCCGTCGCGGCGCACGCTGCCGTGCAGGGACGTCTCGCCCAGGCGGATGGTCAGCTCGGCGCCCTCGTGGCGGACCAGCTCGAGGCGCTGGCGCTCGCCGCCCGCATCGATCTCCCAGCCGTGGGCGCCGTAGGTCAGGCCGACCTGGTAGCCCGCTTCTCCGCTGAACTCATCGCTATAGGAGAGCACACGGCGGTAGGCGCTGTTCATGCGCCAGCCACGGGCCTGCGCCCACGGGTCGGCCGGATTCACCGAACCACGCACGGTTTCACCGCTGCTGAGCGCCAGCGCCGCCAGGGCCAGGGCGCCCAGCGGGGCGCTGGACGGGGCCGGGAACAGGGTGGCGCCGTGGCGCTCGATCAGGCCGGTGTCCAGGTCTGCGGTAGAGAAGGCTTCGCCTTCGACCAGGCGTTTCAGGAAGGCGATATTGGTCGCCAGGCCGACGATCTGGAACTCGGCGAGGGCCTGCGACAGGCGCGCCAGGGCCTGGGTGCGGTCGGCGCCCCAGACGATCAGCTTGGCGATCATCGGGTCGTAGAAGGGAGAGATCGCGTCGCCCTCGCGCACGCCCGAGTCCACGCGCACGGCGGCCGGATTCGGACCAATGGCGCCCAGCTGGAACTCGACCGCTGCCGGCGTATCCATGTGGCGCAGGGTGCCGATCGAGGGCAGGAAGCCCTTTTCCGGGTTTTCCGCGTAGATGCGCGCTTCGATCGCATGGCCGTGGATCGCCAGCTCATGCTGCTTCTTCGGCAGCGGCTGGCCGGCGGCCACGCGCAGCTGCCATTCGACCAGGTCGGTCCCGGTGATCATTTCGGTGACCGGGTGCTCCACCTGCAGGCGGGTGTTCATCTCCATGAAGTAGAAGGAGCCGTCCTGGTTGGCGATGAATTCCACCGTGCCCGCGCCCACGTAGCCGACGGCGCGCGCGGCGTTGACGGCGGCTTCGCCCATCGCGGCGCGGCGGTCCTGGGTCATGCCGGGGGCCGGCGCTTCTTCCAGCACCTTCTGGTGGCGGCGCTGCACCGAGCAGTCGCGCTCGTGCAGGTAGACGCAGTTGCCATGGGTGTCGGCGAAGACCTGGATCTCGATGTGGCGCGGGCGGATCAGGTATTTCTCGACCAGCACCTTGTCGTCCCCGAAGGAGCTGATCGCTTCGCGCTTGCACGATGCCAGCGCGGCTTCGAAATCTTCCGAGCGCTCGACCACGCGCATGCCCTTGCCGCCGCCGCCGGCGCTGGCCTTGAGCAGCACCGGATAGCCGATGCGGTCGGCCTGTTCGCGCAGGAAAGCAGGGTCCTGGTTGTCGCCGTGGTAGCCCGGCACCAGCGGCACGTTGGCGCCTTCCATCAGCTGCTTGGCGGCCGACTTGGAACCCATGGCGCGCATCGAGGAGCCCGGCGGACCGATGAAGGCCAGGCCCGCGGCCTGCACGGCTTCGGCGAATTCCGCGTTCTCGGACAGGAAGCCGTAGCCCGGGTGGATCGCCTGCGCGCCAGTCGCCTTGGCCACCTCGATGATCTTCTGGCCGCGCAGGTAGCTGTCCTTGGCGGCTGCCGGGCCGATCAGGACCGCCTCATCGCAGACCGCCACGTGCTTCGAGCCCGCATCGGCTTCCGAGTAGACGGCAACGGTGCGGATACCCATGCGGCGCGCGGTGGCGGCGACACGGCAGGCGATTTCGCCACGGTTGGCGATGAGGATCTTGGTGAACATGCGTTTGTCTTTCGCTTCTGGTTATGTGTTCGATTGCGGCCGTGTCTCCCCGGCCGCTAGTGGTGTTCTGCGACCGGCTTCACCGGTCGCGCAACTTCACTCCTAGCAGCCGCAGGCGGCCTTCGGCGCCGATTCCAGCGTCGCGGCGCGCGTCTTGAGGCCCAGCTTCTCGAGCAGCACGCGGTCGTCGTCCGCTTCCGGGTTGCCGGTGGTGAGCAGCTTGTCGCCGTAGAAGATCGAGTTGGCGCCGGCCATGAAGCACATGGCCTGCACGGCTTCGCCCAGCTCGCGGCGGCCGGCGGACAGGCGCACGCGGGCCTGCGGCATGGTGATGCGGGCGACGGCGATGGTGCGCACGAATTCGATCGGGTCGAGCTTCTCGACGCCGTGCAGCGGCGTGCCTTCGACCTGCACCAGGTGGTTGACCGGCACCGATTCCGGATACGGATTCAGGTTGGCCAGCTGGGCGATCAGGCCGGCGCGCTGCTCGCGCGTCTCGCCCATGCCCACGATGCCGCCGCAGCAGACCTTCAGGCCGGCGCTGCGCACGCGGCCCAGGGTGTCCAGGCGGTCCTGGTACTCGCGGGTCGAGATCACGTTGTTGTAGAAGTCCGGCGCGGTGTCGATGTTGTGGTTGTAGTAGTCCAGGCCCGCCTTCTTCAGCTGCTCGGCCTGTCCTTCTTCCAGCATGCCGAGGGTGGCGCAGGTTTCCATGCCGAGCGCCTTCACTTCGCGCACCATGGCTTCGACCTTCTCCATGTCGCGTTCCTTCGGGCTGCGCCAGGCGGCGCCCATGCAGAAGCGGGTCGCGCCGCTGGCCTTGGCCTGGCGGGCGGCGTCGAGCACGGTGTCGATGTCGAGGATCTTCTTGGCCTCGACGCCGGTGTCGTAGCGCGCGGCCTGCGGGCAGTAGCCGCAATCTTCTTCGCAGCCGCCGGTCTTGATCGACAGCAGGGTCGCCAGTTCGACGTCGCCGTCCGGGAAGTTGGCGCGGTGCGCCTGCTGTGCGCGGAACATCAGATCGTTGAAGGGCAGCTCGAACAGGGCCAGCACATCAAGCAGCGGCCAGGTGACGTTCTCCGGCTGCTTGATCGCGACAGGGCGGTGGAGGGCGACGGTATTCGTTTGGGACATCTTGGTTTTCCTTAGTTCTGGGCGCGCGGGGCGTGCCATCCTGGCAGGCCCGCGAGATCGATGTATTGGGCGGCGGCGGCTGCCGTCGGATTCTCCAGGCGGGGCACATGGCCCAGCAGCGGCGCCGGAATACGTTGTTCCAGCGCTTCGATGTTATCAACCGTGAAGCGCATGTCGGGGTCCGCGGTATTCGCGACCCATCCGGCCAGCACCAGGCCGCGCGCCACGATCGCCTCCACGGTCAGGAGGGCATGGCTGATGCAGCCGAGGCGCAGGCCCACCACCAGGATCACCGGCAGGTTCAGCTGCGCAGCCAGGTCGGCGCTGTCGAAGTCGTCGTTGAAGGGGACGCGGAAACCGCCCACCCCCTCGACCACCACGGCGTCGGAGGCCGCGTGGATTTCGGTGTAGGCGGCCAGGATCGGCACCGCTTCGATGGTCACGCCTTCCAGGGCCGCGGCGATGTGCGGCGCGGCCGGTTCCTTCAGCATGAACGGGGTGGTGATGTTCGGCGGCAGGTGGACGTTGCCGGCGGCGCGCAGCATGTCGGCGTCTTCGTTGTGCAGTTCGCCGTCGACGAGTACCGCACCGGCGGCGACCGGCTTCATGCCGCAGGCGCGGCGGCCGCCTTCGACCAGTTTATGGAGGATGGCGCTCGATACCAGGGTCTTGCCGATCTCGGTGTCGGTGCCGGTCACGAAGCAGCAGAAGCGCGAAGGCACGCCATCCGCCACCTGGGGTGCCGGCTGCGGATCGAGGACGGGTGCTTCCGCCACGGGAGCGCCGGCGCTGCCCGGTTCGGTCACGATGGGCGTCAGCGCCTGCGGCTGATCGGGGTCGTTCAGGTTCTTCATGCGGTGGCCCTTTCCAATTCGTTGAGCGCGCGCGCCAGCAGGGCGACTTCCTCGTGCGTGTGTGCGGCCGACAGGGTCACGCGCAGGCGCGCCGTGCCCACCGCCACCGTCGGCGGACGGATCGCCGGCACCCACAGGCCCTGTTCGTGCAGGCTCGCCGCCACGCGCAGCGCGTCTTCGTTGCTGCCGATGATGACCGGCTGGATCGCGGTAGTGGAGGGAAGCAGCTGCCAGCGGCGCGGACGCAGTGCATCGCGCAGGTGGTCCACCAGGGCGGCCAGGTGGGCGCGGCGCTGATTCCCTTCTTCGCCTTCGATGATATCGAGGCTGGCCTGCAGCGCGTGGGCCAGGGCCGGCGGCGCGGCCGTCGTGTAGATGTAGGGACGGGCGCGCTGCACCAGCAGCTCGATCACGCTGGCGTGCGCCGCGATGAAGGCGCCGCCCACGCCGGCCGCCTTGCCGAGCGTGCCGATGTAGACCAGGTTGGGCGAATGCAGGCCGAAGTGCTCGAGGGCGCCGCGCCCGGTGTCGCCGAGCACACCGAAGCCGTGGGCATCGTCGACCACCAGCCAGGCCCCATTGCGTTCGCACAGGGCCAGCAGTTCCGGCAGCGGCGCCAGGTTGCCGTCCATGCTGAAGACGCTGTCGGTGACGACGATTTTCGTCGCAGCCGTGCTGGCGACGAGCTGCTGCTCGAGCGCTGCGACGTCGCCGTGCGGATAGACGCTGACGCCGGCTTTCGCCAGGCGCGCACCGTCGATCAGGGACGCATGGTTCAGCGCTTCCGAGAAAATCATGGCGTCGGCGTCCGCACCGAGTGCGGTCAGGACGGCCAGGTTGGCCATGTAGCCGGTGCACAGGTATAGCGCGCGCGCCTGCGGAATGCAGGGTGTCATCCATGCGCCGAAGCGTTCTTCCAGCAGCGCATGCGCGCGGCTGTGGCCACTGACGAGGTGGGAGGCGCCGCTGCCGGCGCCATAGCGTCCGGCGCCTTCCTGCAGCGCCGCGACCACGGCAGGGTGGGACGCCAGGCCGAGGTAGTCGTTGCTGCAGAAGGCCAGCATGTCGCGGCCGTCGACCACCTGGCGCGGCGCGCAGGGGCTGTCGGCCACGCGCAGGCGGCGGATCAGGCTTTGCGCTGCGAGCGCATCGAGTTTGCGGTCGATTCCGGCGATCAGATCCATGTCAGCTCGCGATCACCGATTCGAAGACCTTCTGCGTGCGCGCGGCGATACCGGCGACATCCTCGTCGCTCAGGATATACGGCGGCATCAGGTAGACCGTGCGGCCGATCGGACGCAGCAGCAGTTCATTCTCCACGGCGGTCGTGAAGAAACGGCGCGCGAAGGTCGAGGCGCGCGCCGGGTCCGGTTCGATCGCATCGAAAGCGAAGATCATGCCGCGCTGGCGGAAGTGGCTCGCGTGCTCGTGCTCGGCCAGCGGCGCCAGTGCGATGGTGAGCTTGGTCGCCAGTTCGCGGTTGCGGTTCAATACGTCGTCTTCCTCGAAGATCTCGAGCGTGGCCAAGGCCGCGCGGCAGGCCAGCGGGTTGCCGGTATAGGAGTGCGAGTGCAGGAAGCCGCGCGTGATGTCTTCGCTGTAGAAGGCCTGGTAGATGGCGTCGCTGGTGAGCACCAGCGAGAGCGGCAGGTAGCCGCCGCTGATGCCTTTCGAGAGGCACAGGAAGTCCGGCCAGATGGCGGCCTGTTCGCAGGCGAAGAAGGTGCCGGTGCGGCCGCAGCCGACCGCGATCTCGTCGGCGATCAGGTGCACGTGGTGCTGGTCGCACAGCTCGCGCAGCAGTTCCAGGTAGAGCGGGTCGTACATGGCCATGCCGGTGGCGCACTGTACCAGCGGCTCGACGATGATGGCGGCGATCTTGTCGCCGCGCGCTTCGAACAGCTCGCGCACGTGTTGGATGGCGCGCCTGGCAACGTCCTGGGCCGATTCGCCCTCGCTAGCGGTGCGTGCGTCCGGCGCCGGCACCACGTGGGAGGCGCGCAGCAGCGGGCCATAGGCGTCCTTGAACAGCGGGACGTCGGTCACCGACAGGGCGCCCACGGTCTCGCCGTGGTAGCTGCCCTGCAGGCAGACGAATTCCTGCTTGGAGGAATAGCCGGCATTGCGCCAGGCGTGGAAGCTCATCTTCATCGCGATCTCGACCGCCGAGGCGCCGTCGGAGGCGTAGAAGGCATGGCCGAGATTGTGGCCGGTGAGGGCGGCCAGCTTTTCCGACAGTTCGATCACCGGCTCGTGGGTGAAGCCGGCCAGCATCGCGTGTTCCAGCTTGTCCAGCTGGTCCTTCAGCGCCGCATTGATGCGAGCATTAGCGTGGCCGAACAGGTTGACCCACCAGGAGCTGATGCCGTCCAGGTAGCGCCGGCCTTCGTGGTCATACAGCCAGGGCCCCTTGCCGTGGCTGACCGCGATCAGCGGCACCTCTTCGTGGTGCTGCATCTGGGTGCACGGGTGCCACACGCTGCGCAGGCTGCGTGCGATCCAGTCGGAAGAGGTCTGCTGCTTCAAAATGTATTCCTATTCAGTTCAGCCAGGTCGGCTTGCGCTTCTCGAGGAAGGAAGCGACGCCTTCGCGGCCTTCCATCGATGCGCGGATTTCCGCGATGCGGTTCGCGGTATCGGCCAGCAGCGCGTCGGTGACGGGCTGTCCGACCACGTCGCGCACCAGCTTCTTCGCCTCGCCCACCGCATGCGGGCTGTTGGTCACGAGGGCCTTGACGATGCCGGCCACGGTCGCATCCAGCGCCGCCAAGGCCACGACCTCGTGCGCGAAGCCGATGCGGCGGGCCTCGTTCGCATCGAAGCGCTCGGCGGTCAGGAAGTAGCGGCGCGCGGCCTGCTCGCCCATGGCCTTGATGACGTAGGGCGAGATGGTAGCCGGAATCAGGCCCAGCTTCACTTCGGACAGGCAGAAGTGCGCGACCTCGCTGGCCACGACGATGTCGCAGGCCGCGACCAGTCCCATGCCGCCGGCGTAGCAGTCGCCCTGCACCTTGGCGACGGTAGGTTTCGGGCACAGGTAGATGGTGCGCAGCATGTCGGCCAGGCGCATGGCGTCTTCCTGGTTCTCGCCGTGCGAGTAGCCAGCCATCTTCTTCATCCAGTTCAGGTCGGCGCCGGCGCAGAAGGCCGGGCCGTTGGCGGCCAGGACGATGGCGCGCACCTGCTCGTTGCGTCCCAGTTCGTCGAAGGCCAGGGCCAGCTCGGCGATGGCATGCTCGTTGAAGGCGTTGCGCAGCTCCGGACGATTCAGGGTGACGGCGGCGACCTTGTCGTCGATGGAGATGGTGAGGGTCTGGTATTCCATAGTCATCTCCATTACATGCGGAACACGCCGAACTTCGTCTCTTCGATCGGCGCATTCAGCGCGGCCGAGAGCCCCAGGCCCAGCACGGTGCGGGTGTCGGCCGGGTCGATGACGCCGTCGTCCCACAGGCGTGCGGACGCGTAGTACGGGTGGCCCTGGTGCTCGTACTGCTCCTTGATCGGCTGCTTGAAGGCGGCTTCTTCCTCTTGCGACCACTGGCCGCCCTTGCCTTCGATGCCGTCGCGCTTGACGGTAGCGAGCACCGATGCGGCCTGGTCGCCGCCCATGACGGAAATGCGCGCGTTCGGCCACATCCACAGGAAGCGCGGAGAAAACGCGCGGCCGCACATGCCGTAGTTGCCGGCGCCAAACGACCCGCCGATGATGACGGTGAACTTCGGCACCGAGGCGGTGGCCACCGCGGTCACCATCTTGGCGCCGTTGCGGGCGATGCCCTCGTTTTCGTACTTGCGGCCGACCATGAAGCCGGTGATGTTCTGTAGGAAGACCAGCGGAATCTTGCGCTGGCAGCACAGCTCGATGAAGTGGGCGCCCTTCAGCGCCGACTCCGAGAACAGGATGCCGTTGTTGGCAATGATGCCGACCTTCATGCCGTAGATATGGGCAAAGCCGCAGACGAGCGTCGTGCCGTAGCGCGCCTTGAACTCGTCGAATTCGCTGCCGTCGACCACGCGTGCGATCACTTCACGCACGTCGAAGGGCTTGCGGGTATCGACCGGGATCACGCCGTACAGTTCTTCCGGCGCATACTTCGGCTCGATGCTTTCGCGCAGCGCGCCCTGAACTGGTTTGACGCGGTTCAGGTTCGACACGATGGTGCGCGCCAGCGACAGCGCGTGCAGATCGTTCTGGGCCAGGTGGTCGGCCACGCCCGACAGGCGGGTGTGGACGTCGCCGCCACCCAGGTCTTCGGCCGTGACGACTTCGCCGGTCGCCGCCTTCACGAGCGGCGGGCCGCCCAGGAAGATGGTGCCCTGTTCCTTGACGATGATCGATTCGTCGCTCATCGCCGGCACGTAGGCGCCGCCGGCGGTGCAGGAACCCATGACGACGGCGATCTGCGGGATGCCCTTGGCGGAGAGATTCGCCTGGTTGTAGAAGATGCGGCCGAAGTGGTCGCGGTCCGGGAATACGTCGTCCTGGTTCGGCAGGTTGGCGCCGCCCGAGTCGACGAGATAAATGCAGGGCAGGTGGTTCTGCTCGGCGATCTCCTGGGCGCGCAGGTGTTTTTTCACCGTCATCGGGTAGTAGGTGCCGCCCTTGACGGTGGCGTCGTTACAGACGATCACGACTTCCTGGCCAGCTACGCGGCCGATGCCGGTGATGATGCCGGCTGCAGGGGCGGCGCCGTCGTACATCTCGTAGGCGGCCAGCTGGGAGAACTCGAGGAAGGGCGTGCCCGGATCGAGCAGCATCTGCACGCGGTCGCGCGGCAGCAGCTTGCCGCGCGCGACGTGCTTGGCGGACGCCGCTTCGCCGCCGCCCTGGGCCATTTGCGCGACTTTCGCGCGCAGGTCGTCGACGATGGCCTGCATGGCTGCGGCGTTGGCCTTGAAGTCTTCGCCACGCGGGTTGAGTTTGCTCTCGATCTGGGGCATGTGCCGTCCTCTATGTCTCTGCTGTTGTGTTTATTCTGGGAAACTACCGTCCACGTAGTACCAGCGCGGCGCTCCGGTATCCGGGTCCGGCTCGCGCAGGAAACGGCTCACTTCGTGCAGCCGGTGCGCCCGTCCGCCCACCTTGAAGCGGGCGACGAACTCGACGGTGTCGCTGTCTGGATCGTCCGGTGAATTTACTTTACGTTGACGTAAACGTAAAGCAGATTTTACCTCAAGTCCTAGCCAGCGGATTGGCTCTTTCTCATCGACGATTGGTTCCGTGGGGCGGGTGCTGGGATGCCAGGTGGCCAGCAGGTATGGCTCGTTTTTCAGCGAATACGCCGTGTAGCGCGAGCGCATGAGCGCCTCCGCCGTGGGCGGCAGGATGCTGCCTTCGATGAAGGGGCCGCAGCAGGCGGCCAGCGAGGCACCGCCGCATGGGCAAGCCTCGGGTGTGATCGTTTTGGACATGGCCGCCATTATCCGCCAATTTTTCAGTGGCCATAGGCTCACTGTAGCGCCTTTGGAAATAGCGATGTCCTGGGAACTAAGAGAGTCTAAATAAGTCTAACAAAGTATAAGATTATCGTCTTATACTTCCCTATAAATTAGTAGATGAGCGTAACTATGGATCCTGTGAGAAACCCGTTTGCGCCTGGCGCAGGTAGCCAGCCACCAGAGCTTGCAGGTAGGCAAGCAATTATTGAAGATGCACGTGTTGCTATAGAACGTGCTCTGCTCTGTAAATCAAGTCGATCGCAAATGTTCCTCGGTTTACGTGGCGTAGGTAAGACCGTGTTGCTGAATGCAGTCGAGAGCATGGCCAAGGAGCGCGGTCACCTAACTTCGATGATTGAAGCGCCCGAGAATAAACCTTTGGGTGAACAGTTGCTGCCACGTGTGCACCAGGTGCTACGCAAGCTTTCATTGACCGACAACGCGAAGGCCAAGGCCTACGATGCAATGCGGGCGCTTAGGTCATTCGCCTCAGTATTTAAATTTGAATACGGTGACGTCGCCATTGCTGTCGAGCCGGAAGTGGGCGTTGCTGACAGCGGAGATCTGGAAAATGATCTGCCTGAGCTGTTTGTGCGTGTCGGAGAGGCGGCCAAGGCTGCCGGAAAGGCTTGGACCCTTCTCATCGACGAAGTTCAGTATTTGAGTCAGAAAGACTTGGCTGCGCTCATCGTGTCACTGCATAAGATCAATCAAGCCAACTTGCCTGTCCTGTTCTTTGGTGCGGGGCTTCCGCAAGTTGCAGCACTGTCAGGCGAGGCCAAATCCTATGCGGAGAGACTGTTCCACTTTCCGGATGTGGGCGCGTTGCCCGAAGCCGACGCCAGGGCCGCAATTCGCCAGCCTGTCAACGACGAAGGTGCTGCCATCGACAACGATGCGCTAAACGAGATTTATCAGAAGACGAAGGGCTATCCATACTTTCTTCAGGAATGGGGCTATCAGTCCTGGAACCTTGCCTTAGGCAACACCATCACGCTGGACGATGCGAGGCGAGCCGAAGCGACTACGCTAAAGCGGCTGGACGAAGGATTTTTCAAGGTTCGTTTCGACCGTCTCACTCCAAAGGAGCGAGAGTATGTGATTGCGATGGCTAAATTAGGCAGTGGTCCTTACCGTTCCTCCGATATCGCCGATGCGCTTGGAGAAACCGCACAAAGCCTGGGTCCGCGCCGTGCTCAGATCATCAGTAAAGGAATGATCTACAGTCCGTCTCACGGGGATATCGCGTTCACTGTACCCATGTTCAACGATTATCTGATCCGTAACTTGGCCAGCCTTGGTTGATTCAGCGTCGACCAATCTGCACTTCCGAACTCTTTAATTCTCTAGCGTTAAGCCGTCGAGTGCGAATGGCGGCGCTTCTCCCCGCATCGCCCCCGCCAGCAGGCTGGCGCTGCCGCAGGCGAAGGTGAAGCCCAGCGGGCCGTGGCCGACGTTCAGCCACAGGTTGCCGTAGCGGGTCGCGCCGATGATCGGTGCGCTGCTCGGGGTGGCGGGGCGCAGGCCGGCCCAGACCGAGAGTTTCGAGTAGTCGGCCGCGCGCGGCATGGTTTCCTTGACCTGGCGGGTCAGGCCGTCCACGCGCCTGGCATTGTGGCTGAGGTCTTCGCCGACCATGTCGACCATGGCGGCCACGCGCAGCTTGTCGCCGATGCGTGCATACAGCACCTTGCGTTCGAAGTCGGTCACGCTGATTTCCGGCGCCACGTCGTCGGCGCGGATCGGCGCGGTCAGGCTGTAGCCCTTGAGCGGGTAGAGGGGCAGCGTGACGCCGACCGTATCGGACAGGTTGCGGCTCTGGATGCCGGCCGCCAGTACATAGCTGTCGGCCGCCACGATCGCGCCGTCGTCCAGCTCGATGCCGGTGATGCGGCCGTTGTCGGCCAGCAGGCGCCGTGCGGCGCCGTGCACGAAGCCGCGAAAGCGCGGGTGTTCCTGCAGGCGCTCGGCCAGGGCCAGGCAGAAGGCGTGGCAGTCGGCCACCGCTTCGCCGCTGTTGTAGATGCCGCCGGCCAGCAGCGGTTCGGCCGCGGCCAGGGCCGGTTCGCGCGCGGCGCAGTCGGCGGGCGACCAGATCTCGCCGGCGCCCGGCTTGCCTGCCGCTTTTTCGAACACGTCGCGCGAGCGGTAGACCACCAGCTTGCCGGCGTCGCGCCAGTCGAATTTCTCGAGCGGGACGACGACTTCGAGCTGCTTCATGCCCTGGCGCGACAGTTCGCCCAACTCCAGCAGCTTGGCGGTGGTCTTGCGGTTGACGTCGGCGCGGCAGTGGGCGAGGAAGCTGGCCAGCCAGCGGTACTGGCGCAGGTCGGCCTCAGGCCGGAAGTGCAGGGGGCCGGTGTCCTGGAACATCCATTGCAAGGCCTTGAGCGGCACGCCCTCGTCGGCCAGCGGCGACACGTAGCGGTAGCTGAGCTGCCCGCCGTTGCCGTAGCTGGAACCGCTGCCGACTTCCGGCGCGCGTTCGAGGACGGAGACGTCATAGCCCGCTTCCGCCAGCCACCAGGCCGACGTCAGTCCGACTACTCCGCCACCGATAACGATCACTTGCTGCATCCTGCACTCTTCAATATGGAGATGGTGGTCAAGCTTAGGCCCTGGGCGGCGCGGCGACCAATGAAAGTCGCGGCGCGCACCATAACCGGGATATATGCGGGTGCTTGCCTCATGCTGGTGCGCGTTGGCCGGCGATGGCGTGGTGGTAGAGGGCCGTGAGAATGCGCTCCTCGTAGCGTGCCAGCGCCGAATAGCGGCCCTTGTTCAGTTCCGGGTCGCTCGAGACCCCGCCGGCCAGCACGACGAGGCCATTGGCGCGCACGGGATCGAAGGCGAACACCGAGCGCAGGCCGTAGGCGTCGCCCAGGTGGCCGACGGCTTCGAAGCCGCCGCCTTCCACCAGCCCCATGCCGGGACGGTCCGGGAACTGGGCGTTACCCAGGCCCCAGGCATTGAAGAAGCCGCCCAGCGAGTCGCCATTGCTACCGTCATGGGTCCACTGGCGCGCAAGCATGCGCTCGAGCGTGGCGCGCTCGAACAGGCGCCGGCCCTCGTGCACCCCGCCGTTCATCAGCATGCGCATCACCACGCCCATGTCGCGCGCCGAGATGCGCAGGCCGCCGGTGGGGCTGAAGGGCGTGGCATTCGTGCCGGGGACATAGGTGGCGATGCCGGCCGGCGGGCTTGGGGGCTTGCTACTGTAGTCATCGACCTGGGCGATCCAGGGGCCTTGAGGGTTCCAGACCTCGGTGTCCGTCGTGCGCTTGCGGTAGAGCGTGGCCAGCCTGTCCAGGGCGGCGGGCGGCAGCAGCGAAGGGTTGTAGCCGGCCGTGATGCCGAGCGGCTGCAGGAGCAGGCGCCCCATGAGCAGGTCGAAGCGCTCGCCCGTGATTCCCTCCATCGCGGTGCCGATCACGCCCCAGCCGAGGTTGCAGTAAGTGAAATAGTCGCCGGGGCCGGCGCGGCTCGAGAAGGTCTTCGGGTCGCCCGGCAGCAGGACGTCCTTCAGGGAGGTGGCGAGCGGCCAGGAATAGCCGGCTTCGTCGCGCAGCGAAGAGCGGTGGGTGAGCAGGCTGCGCAGGGTGATCGGGCGGTCCGGGAAGTGCGGGTTGCGCAGCCTGAAGCCCAGGTAGCCGGAAACGTCGGCATCGAGGTCCACCCGGCCCGCCTCCACCAGGCGCATCAGGCCCAGCGTGGTCATCATCTTGGAGATCGAGGCGATGCGGTACAGGGTGTCGGGCGTGGCCGGCTTGTCGGGCAGGGTGCCATTCCCTATGTATCGGCGTCCGAAGGCCCCCTCGTAGACCGGCTGGCCGGCGCGGATCGCGAGCACCGACAGGCTGGCCAGCTGCAGGGCCGGGTCGTTCACGACCGCCGCCAGCTCGGCATCGAGCGCCTGGCGCGCCGCGGGGGCGGCAGGCATGGCGAACAGCGGTTCCATCGCGCCCAGCAGCGCCATGCCCATCAAGGATCGCCTGCGCTCGTTCATCCGGTCTCCCTTCCTGCCTCTGCGGGCTGTATTTGTGAAATTGCAGCTTGTCGGACGAGCATACGGAGGGTTGGAAAGGATTGCCAAATGAATAGCGGTGGCCTTGGCATAACCGTTTTATATTGGTATCAAGTGGTATGCTTGTCAGGCAGGAGCATGCGCTTCGACTCATTGACGGACCGTCCAGTGACCAATTCCACTTCCAGCCCATCCTTCCAGATCGACCTGAACGACAATTCGCCACTGTATATGCAGCTGGCGCGCAAGCTTGCACAGGACGTGCGCGACGGCCGCTACCAGGCCGACCAGGCGCTGCCTTCCGAACGCACCCTGTCCGAGCAGCTCGACGTCTCGCGCGTCACGGCGCGCAAGGCCATCGACCAGCTGGTGGAGCAGGGCCTGGTGGTGCGCCGGCGCGGCTCCGGTAATTACATCGCGCCGCGCATCGAGCAGCCCCTGTCCGACCTGTCGAGCTTCTCCGAGCAGCTCCAGCAGCGCGGCTATACGCCCAGCAGCCACTGGCTGCGGCGCGACGTGATGCAGGCCGACGCCGACGCCCAGTTGTCGCTCGGCCTGTCGCCGGGTACCCGGGTGGCGCGCCTGGAACGCCTGCGCCTGGCCGACGAGGTCGTGATGGCCTACGAAACCAGCGTGATCCCGGCCACCATCCTGCCGCGCCCGGAGAACGTGGGGGGCTCGCTGTACGCCCACCTGGCCAAGACCGGCCACATGCCGGTGCGGGCGCTGCAGCACCTGCGCGCCATGAACGCGCCCGCCGACCTGGCGGCGCGCCTGGACGTGCCGGAAGGGCGCGCAGTGCTCTTCATCACCCGCATCGGCTACCTGGAATCGGGCGAGCCGGTCGAGCTGACCCACTCCTACTGCCTGAGCGACCATTACGATTTCGTCGCAGAGCTGCGCCGTCCTGCATAACTTTTCGTCATGATGACGGGTGCAGCTTTCATGGGACCGGGAAGAATATTGGTATTACACTGGTTTTATCGACTACTGCCCACCAAGAAGACACGGCCATGCTGAAAACCGAAACCCCGGCCCGGGACCACGCCACCCTCGACCAGTACCCGACCACGGAACTGGTGAACGTCTTCGTGGACGATCAGATGGAGGCCGTCGAGGCCGTGCGCGCGGCCGCACCGCGCATCGCCGCCGCCATCACCGCCGCCCTGCCGCGCATCGAAGCGGGCGGGCGCCTGATCTACGTCGGCGCCGGCACCTCGGGCCGCCTCGGGGTGCTCGACAGCGTCGAACTGAACCCGACCTTCTCCTGGCCGCACGGCCGCGCCGTGGCCCTGCTGGCCGGCGGAGAACAGGCGATGTTCGTGGCGGTCGAGGGTGCGGAAGACGATCATGACCAAGGGGCCGCGGACCTGGCGAGCGTGAAGGTGGATGCCGGCGACGTCGTGCTGCTGCTGGCCGCTTCCGGCTTCACGCCCTATGTGTTGGGCGCCCTGCGCGCCGCACGCGCGGCGGGAGCGCTGACCATCGGCTTCTCGAACAATGCCGATGCGCCGGTCGCGAACGAGGCCGAGATCGGCGTGGTGCTGGATACGGGGTCGGAAATCATCTCCGGCTCCACGCGCCTGAAAGCGGGCACCTCGCAGAAGATCGCGTTGAACACCTTCTCCAGCGGCCTGATGGTGCGTTTGAACAAGGTTTACGGCAACCTGATGGTAGACTTCCGGGCTACCAATGCCAAGCTGGTGCGACGCGCCATCCGCCTGACCGCATTCGCCAGCGGCGCCGACGAGGCGGCCGCCAAGGCGGTGCTGGAACAGTGCGGCTACCACGTCAAGACCGCGATCGTGGCCTTGATCAAACAAACCAGTGTCGAGCAGGCGCAAGCCCTCCTGAATGCGTCACGCGGCAGCGTGCGCGACGCCATCGCATAAGAGCGGGGCCGCCCGCCGACCACGAGACAGAGTATGCACAAAGAGAACGTCAAGTCCCCGTGGCTGTGGGTCCCCTCCCTCTACTTCGCCCAGGCCATCCCCTACGTGGTGGTGATGAGCCTCTCGGTCATCATGTACAAGGACATGGGCGTGTCCAATTCCGACATCGCCTTCTATACGAGCCTGCTGTACCTGCCCTGGGTGATCAAGCCCCTGTGGTCGCCGATCGTCGACATGTTCGGCACCAAGCGCCGCTGGACCGTGCTGCTGCAGCTGGCCGTGGCGGCCTCCCTGGTGGCGGTGGGCCTGGCGCTGCACCTGCCGAACTTCTTCGTCGCGAGTCTGGCCGTGATGTGGCTGATGGCCTTCAGCTCCGCCACCCACGACATCTCGGCCGACGGCTTTTATATGCTGGGCCTGCGCCAGCAGCAGCAGGCGGCTTTCGTCGGCGTGCGCTCGACCTTCTATCGCCTGGCCACCCTGGCGGGACAGGGTCCGCTGGTGGTGCTGGCGGGTTACCTGGCGACCCAGCTGGGCGACGTCAACCAGGCCTGGTCGATCGTGTTCTTCGTGCTGGCGGCCGTGTTCTTCGCGGCCTTCCTGTGGCACGGGATGATCCTGCCGAAACCCGACAGCGACCATAAAGTGAAGGGGACCAGCAATCCGCTGCACGACTTCTTCGTCACCTTCGCCCTGTTCTTCCGCAAGCGCGACATCTGGCTGATCCTCGGCTTCATCCTCACCTTCCGCCTGGGCGAAGCGCAGCTGCTGAAACTCGTCGCGCCCTTCCTCAAGGACCCGCTCACCGAGGGCGGCCTGGGACTGACCACCGAGCAGTACGGCATCGCCTACGGCACCATCGGCATCGCCTTCCTGACCCTGGGCGGCCTGGCCGGCGGCTACTTGATCTCGCGCCTGGGCCTGAAGCGCTGCCTGTGGCTGATGGTCTTCGCCGTGCACCTGCCCGACCTGGTCTTCGTCTACCTGTCGCAGGCCCAGCCGACCAGCTTCGCCGTGGTCTGCGCCTCGCTCGCGGTCGAGCAGTTCGGCTACGGCTTCGGCTTCACCGCGATGCTGCTGTATATGATCATGGTGTGCGAAGGCGAGCACAAGACGGCGCACTACGCGATCTGCACCGGCCTGATGGCGCTCGGCATGATGGTGCCGGGGATGTGGAGCGGCGACCTGCAGGAATACCTCGGCTACAAGCACTTCTTCATCTGGGCGTGTTTGTCGACGATCCCGGCCTTCATCATGGCGGCCCTGGTGAAGATCGACCCCGAGTTCGGTAAAAAGTAGGGTGGACGGCATAGCCGCCTTTCGTGGCCCGGTCCACCCGACGAAAAACAACAACAAGGAGACTATGCAAGCGGTGCGCCTGATATCCCTCGACGCCTTCCGCGGCTTCACGATCGCCGCCATGGTGCTGGTGAATAATCCCGGCGACTGGAGCAATCTCCACGCCCAGCTGGCCCACGCCAAGTGGAACGGCTGGACCTCCACCGACTGTATCTTCCCCTTCTTCCTGTTCATCGGCGGGGTCGCCATGACCCTGTCGCTGGGCCGTCTCGCGGCCGCCGGCGCCGACAGGCCGGGCCTGCTGCTCAAGCTGACGAAACGGGCTGCCCTGATCTTCCTGATCGGCTTCCTGCTGAACCTCATCCCGCGTTTCGACTTCGACACCGTGCGCATCCCCGGCGTCCTGCAGCGCATCGCCCTGTGCACGGTGCTGGCCGCGCCCATCGTCGTCTACCTGGGCTGGCGCGCGCAGCTGGCCGTGATCGCAGCCTTGCTGGCGCTGTATTCGGTGCTGATGCTGTGGGTGCCGGTGCCCGGCATCGGCGCGGGCGTGCTGGAACCGGGCAAGGACTTCGGCGCTTGGGTCGACCGCATGCTCCTGGATGGCCACCTGTGGGTGCAGGCCAAGACCTGGGATCCGGAAGGCCTGGTCTCCACCATTCCCGCCCTGTGCAGCCAGCTTTTCGGCGTGCTCGCCGGCCGCGTGCTGGCCCTGAATCTGCCGCGCGTCGAGCAGACCGTGTGGATGTTGTTCGCCGGCCTGGTCTTCCTGGCCCTGGGTTCGAGCCTGGATGCCGTGCTCATGCCGATCAATAAGAGCCTGTGGACGGTCTCCTACTGCCTGTGGATGACCGGCTGGGCGCTGCTCGCCTTCGGCGTCTTCTACTGGCTGCTCGACGCCAATCCCTACGCCATCGTGCGCGAACGCGCCGGCGTGTGGGCCAAACCATTTGTCATCTACGGGATGAACGCGCTGTTCATCTTCGCCATCTCCGGCTTCGTCGCCAAGATGCTTGGATTCATCAAGCTCGCGCAGCCGGACGGCAGCCGGCATTCGCTTGGCAGCACCTTGTATGCGCCCCTCAAGGCGCTGCCCATCGGCGCCGCCAATACCTCCCTGTTATACGCCATCCTCTTCAACGCCTGCATGTTCGCGATCGCCTACGGCATGTGGCGCAAGCGGTGGTTCGTCAAAGTTTAAAAAAAGGAGTGGACTTGAAGCCCAACCTGAAAAAACGCACCCTCACCTTCGGCCTGCTCGGCGGCGCCATGGCCATGGGCGGATTCCTGACCGCCTGCACCACGCAGCCGACCGCGCCTGGCGGTACGCCGGGTACGGCCGACACGCCGCCCGCGGCCCCGCGCGAATTCCGCGCCGCCTGGGTCTCGACGGTGGCAAACATCGACTGGCCGAGTAAACCGGGCCTGCCAGCCGCGCAGCAGCAGGCGGAAGCCATTGCCATCCTGGAGCGTGCGGTCAGCCTGAACCTGAACGCCATCGTGCTGCAGGTGCGCCCGTCGGCCGACGCGATCTATCCCTCGAAGATCGAACCCTGGACCGAATACCTGACCGGCGCCCAGGGCAAGCCGCCCTCGCCCTGGTACGACCCGCTCGCCTTCTGGGTGCGTGAAGCGCATGCGCGCGGCCTCGAGCTGCACGCCTGGTTCAACCCCTACCGCGCGCGCCACGACAACGCCCGTTCGCCGGCGGCGCCGAACCACATCACCAATACGATTCCCTCGGCCGTGAAGCGCTACGGGAAGTTCATGTGGATGGACCCGGGCGAGGAAGCGGCCTCGAAGCAGACCATGGACGTGATCCTCGACGTGGTGCGCCGCTACGATATCGACGGCGTGCACATCGACGATTACTTCTATCCCTACCCGATCGAGGCGCCGGAAGTCGCCGGCAATGCACAGGCCCTGGACGGCAACGGCAAACCGGCGTCGAAGGAACTCGACTTCCCGGATACCCCGGCCTGGGAGCGCTACCTGGCCTCGGGCGGCAAGCTCGATCGCCCCTCCTGGCGCCGCGACAATGTGAATCGCCTGATCGAGGCGATGTACAAGGGCATCCACCGCGAGAAGAGCTGGGTGCGCTTCGGCATCAGCCCCTTCGGCATGGGCCGCCCGGACCGCCGCCCGCCGGGCATCAACGGCTTCTCGCAATACGACAAGCTGTATGCGGACGCCGAGCTGTGGCTGGAAAAGGGCTGGCTCGACTATTTCGTGCCCCAGCTGTACTGGCCGATCGCCCAGACCGCGCAATCGTATCCGGTGCTGCTCGACTACTGGATCAGCCAGAACCCGCAGGGCCGCCACATGTGGCCGGGCCTGTTCACCAGCCGCATCGGGGCCCCGGCGCCGACCAGGACCTACGAGCCGCAGGAGATCCTGGACCAGATCGCACTGACGCGCCAGCGCCCTTTGTCGACCGGCCACGTCCACTTCAGCATGATCGCGCTGACCCAGAACCGCCAGGGCATCAGCGACAAGCTGAAAAGCGGCATCTACACCGGCCCGGCCCTGGTCCCGGCCACCACCTGGCTGGCCAGCGAGCGTCCCGGCACGCCCCAGGTCAGCGGGGCGCCCGCCAAGGACGGCGTCAGGCTGAAACTCAAGGCGGGCAAGGCGACCGCGCTGTATGCGGTGTGGTCGCGCCACGGCGGGCAGTGGCGCTTCGACGTCGTGCCGGCTTCGCGTGTAGACTGGACGGTTCCGGACGATGGAAAACTGGGCGCGGCCGACCTGGTCTATGTGAGCCCGGTCGACCGCCTCGGCAACGAGGGCGCGCGCGTGCAGGCCTGGCGCAAGCCCTGATTGCGAAGCTCATAACCTTTGTTCATGCACATAGCGCCAGCATTCATTCGCGCGCCGGCGCGACCACAACGTACACTCGCGGGCTATGCACGATCCCGAACAGCAGCAAGACAGCACTGAGGCCCTTGGCCTCGGCATCGACGCCGGCGGCACCCAGACCCGCTGGGCCCTCGCGGGCGCGGGCGGCCGCATCGTCGCCGAAGGCACGGCCGGCGGCCTGTCGGCCCTGCAGCTGGGTTCCGGCGACGGACGCGAAGCGGTGCAGGCGACCTTTGCCGTCATCGCGCGCGAGGTGCTGGCGCATGGCCGCCCGGTGGCGGTGCGCGCCGGCCTGACCGGCTTCGGTGGCGAGGCGGAGCCCCTGCAGCGCTGGCTGGGCGAGCAGCTCGGCCTGGCGCCGCAGGCGCTGGTCTTCTCCAACGACATCGAGATCGCCTATCTCGCCAGCTTCCGCCCGGGCGACGGCTACCTCGTGTATGCCGGCACCGGCTCGATCGGCGCCTTCATCGACGCCCAGGGCGGATTCCACCGCGCCGGCGGGCGTGGGGTGGTGCTGGACGACGGCGGCGGCGGCTTCTGGATCGCACGCGAGGCGCTGCGCCACATCTGGCGCCTGGAAGACGAACGTCCCGGCGCCTGGGAATCCTCGCCCATGGCGCACGCCGTGTTCCAGCATGTGGGCGGCTCGGACTGGTCGTTCTCGCGCCAGTTCATCTATGGCCGCGAGCGCGGCGAAGTGGGCAAGCTGGCGATCGCGGTGGCCGCCACCGCCGAACGCGACCCGGCCGCGGCCGCCATCCTGCGCGAAGCCGGCCAGGAACTGGCGCGCCTGGCGACCGCCCTGATCGGGCGCTTCGGTCCGCGCCCGGTGGCGCTGGCCGGCCGCGCCGCCGAACTGCACCCGGCCATCGTCGACACCATGCGCGCGGCCCTGCCGCCCGACATCACGCTCAGCCAGACCGGCGTGCGCGCCCATTACGCGGCGGCGCGCCTGGCGCTCGGCCAGTGCTTCAGTTAAAACACCAAAGGATCCGCAGAATGAAAGTCCTGATCGTCCCCGTCATCCTCGCCCTGCTGGCCGGTTGCGCGACCGCGCCCAAGGGCCCGCAGATCGACACCACCTACAATGCCAAGGGCCAGTCGAGCCGCGCGCGCTTCCTGGTCCTGCACTACACGGTGTCGGACAAGCCGACCTCGATCAAGATCCTGACCGAGCAGCAGGTAAGCGCCCACTACCTGCTCACCGACGATCCGCAGCCCATCATCTACCGCCTGGTGGACGAGACCCGCTCCGCCTACCACGCGGGCGTCTCGAGCTGGAAGCAGTACACGCAGCTGAACAACAGCTCGATCGGCATCGAGATCGTCAACGCCGGCTGGAAGGACACGCCGCAGGGCCGCGTCTACGCGCCCTTCCCGCAGGCGCAGGTGGATGCGCTCATGGTGCTGGTGAAGGACATCGTCCAGCGCAACGGCATCGCGCCCGAGAACGTGCTGGGCCACAGCGACATCGCGCCGCTGCGCAAGCAGGACCCGGGTCCGCTGTTCCCATGGGCGCGCCTGGCGCAGGAAGGCCTGGTGCTGTGGCCGGATGCGAACCGCGTCGCGCTGGTCCGCCCGATTTTCGACGCGATCCTGCCGGACGTGGCCTGGTTCCAGCGCAAGCTGGCCGCCCATGGCTTCGGCATCCAGCAAACCGGCATGTTCGACAAGCAGACCATCACCGTGCTGTCGGCCTTCCAGATGAAGTACCGACCGAGCGACATCTCGGGCAATATGGATGCGGAGACCGCGACCCTGCTGGAGGTATTGACGACGCCGGCGAATGCGCCGCTGCCCGTCGTGACGCCGCCCGTGATCACCAGCCCGGTCCCGGCGCTGCCGCCGGCGACGGCGCCGGTTCCCGTGGTGCCCGAGACGGCGCCGGCCCCGGCCGCGCCTGTGCCGCTGCCGAACCCGGCCACCCCGGCGCCGGTCCCGACGCCGGCGACGCCGGCGACGCCGCTGCCGGCGGGGCCCGCCAACCCGGCTGTCGTGAACACGCCGTGACGGTCGCCGCAGCCAGGGTTTACATGTATCCTTCGACAAATCCGCGGCTCGAACGCGGAGCCTCTACAGAAGGATGAAGCGATGCGCCTGCGCCATATCGAAGTTTTCCACGCCATCATGCAGGTCGGTACCATCAGCGGTGCCGCCCAGGTTCTCCACATCTCGCAGCCCGCGGTGACCAAGGTGCTGCAGCACGCCGAGCTCCAGCTCGGCATGCCGCTGTTCGAACGCGTGCGCGGCAAGCTGTATCCGAAGCCGGAAGCGCACCGCCTGTTCGCCGAGACCGAGAAACTGAACCGCGACCTGCAGGGCATCCGCCGCCTGGCCGCCAGCCTCAAGAGCCGCGCGGTGGAGACGGTGCGCCTGGTGTCGACGCCGACCATCGCGATCAGCGTGCTGCCGCAGGCGATGACGGTGTGGCGCCGCGACTTCCCGCAGGCGCGCTGCGAACTGTCCACCCACCACACCAGCGAGATCGTGAACGCGCTGCGCCTGGGCGAAGCCGACCTCGCGCTCTCGCTGCAGGACCCGCGCCACCCCGGCATCGTGGCCGAGCCGATCGCCCACGGCATGCTCACCGTGATGGCGCCCGCCGGCACGTGGCCGGAAGAAGAAGCGTCGAAACCCTTCACGGCCGAAGGCTTGAGCGGAGAACTGATCGGCCTGACCGACGGCGACCCGCTGGGCGAGATCGTGGTGGCCGCCTGCGAGGCGCAGGGCGTGCAGCCGGTCTTCCACACCGTGGTGCAGACCTACCAGATCGCCCGCTCGCTGGTCGAAGCCGGCGCCGGCAAGGCCGTGCTCGATCCCTTCACCGCCGCCTCGGCCGACCCGGCCAGGGTGCAGTGCCGTCCGTGGTCGCCGGCGATGCCGGTCCACCTGTATCTGCTCACCGCCAGCCATTCCCCCTTGTCGCACGGGGCGCGCGAGCTGGCCAACTGTATCGGCGCGACCGCGCGCGCCCTGCTCGAAAAAGGTTAGTGCATGAGTTTGTCCGTGGCCAGCGAAGACATCGCCGGCAGCCCTGATTTCCGCCATCTCACCAGCATCGAGGGGATCGCGATCGACCTGCGCTACGCGACGCCCAACAACTTCGTCGGACGCGACCTGTACTCGCCCTACGACTGTGCCTGGCTGCACGTCGATGCGGCGGCCGCGCTGGAAACCTTCGTGGCATGGCTGACCGAACGCCGCCCCGGCTGCACGGCCCTGATCCTCGACGCCCTGCGTCCGCAGCGGGTGCAGCAGCAGCTGTGGGATGCGCTGGAAGGCACCGGCCTGCAGATGTACCTGGCCAACCCGGCGCGCGGCTCGATCCACTCCTACGGCATGGCGCTCGACATCACCCTGCTGGACGAGAACGGGAAAGAGCTGGACATGGGCACCGGCTTCGACGACATGACCGAGCTCTCGCACCCGGCACTGGAAGAAGGCTTCCTGGTGGCCGGCAAGCTCACGGACCAGCAGGTCGCCAACCGCCGCCTGCTGAGGGAGGGCATGCTGGCGGCGGGCTTCTTCGGCATCAATACCGAGTGGTGGCACTTCGACTGCGGCGACCGCGAACTGGTGCGGGCGACTTATCGCCGCGTGCTGTAATTCCTGCTGCCGAGTAGCGCGGCCACGACAGGCGGCCGCGTGCGCGCGCCCGACGGTAGTAATCTGGCATTCCGAGTTCTCACCAAGGAATCGCGATGCGCAAGCTTCTCCTTGCTTCCCTGCTGGCCGGCGCCGCCTGTCACGTCCGCGCCGAACCGACGAGCTGGGATTTCAGTTACACGGGCTTCTACTGGACCTTCGAGAGCCATTCGACCTTCGACGGCGACCACACGGCTGAGGGCTGGCAGCCCGGCAAGCAGGTGACGGGCCGCTTCAGCGGCGAAGATGGGAATGGCGACGGCATCATCGCACTGGACGAGCTGAGCAAATTCACCGTGCACGGCAGGGACTATTTTCCCTGCATGGCGGAGCCCAGCCCCTACGGCCGCTGCAGCATCCAACGCTTCAGCTACACCCTGGGCGGGGAACTCGATTTCTCGGCCGGCTGGTACGGCTATGACGAGTATTACTCCGGCTGGGGCGGCGGCGTGAGCACCGGCGTGAGCGCCAGCGACTACTCCTACGGTTACCACTACGAATCGGAAACCTTCCTGTACTGGACCGGGCAGACCCGCTTCGACATCGTGCAGTTGCCGGTGCCGGAGCCGGGTGGCGGCGCGATGGCGGCGGCTGGCCTGCTGCTGCTGGCCTGCCTGCGCCGCCGTTTCGCCTGACTACCTGCCGATTACTTCGCCGGCTTGCGGCGGCGCAGCGCCGCGAGGCCGGCCATGCCCAGGCCCAACAGGGCGATGCTGCCCGGTTCCGGCACGTCGGCTGCCTGCACGCGGGTCCAGTTGGCGGCGGTCGCGTTCGCGCCATAGGCCCATCGGCCCTGGTAGATGCTGTGGTTGTAGCCGCCGCTATTGACGAAAATGTCGTTGCTGGTCCAGCCGTGGGTAGCGTCGATGTTCCAGCTGCTCGGCATGAAGTTGGTGAACGACACCTGCATGGTGAAGGAGGCGGTGGTATTCACGTTATTGAAGTTGTTGAAGCCATCCGTGAACGACCAGGCGAAATCAGGATTGATCCAACCGGACGACGAGGACACACTGCCGCTGCCGGTTGCGTCCAGTGCGGAAGCATCGAAGGAAATCTGGCCGGTGATCTTGTCGCCGACGGCGAACGGGCCTTGGGCGAAGGTAAAGGCCGGGCCGTTGAACTGGTAGGTCAGCGGAGCAGCGGCGACCAGTTGCGAAGCGGCGAAGAGAGCGGCGGCAGCAGCGATTTTTGCGATGTTCATTGGTAACTTTCCTTGATATTAAGTAAGATAAAATTACCATAAGCAACTCGCATGCCAAGTAGTAAAATCAAACACTTAGCTCTGTCGTAATTACGCAGTGTAAATATTTTCGACAGTAACTGGACAGGGTCCAAGCGGCGTCCTACCCTTGCTGGATCGATGCAAGAGGAGTCCGCATGTTCCGTTTCCCGTCCATCTGCGCCGGCATGGCCGCCGTCTGCCTGCTGCTGGCCACGCCCTCTCTGTACGCCCAGTCGGTCGCCTTCACCTTCGACGACGGCCCGACCCTGTCCGAGACCCCGCGCCTGTCGCCCCAGGCGAGGAACAGCGCCATGCTGGCGGCGCTGGCGAAACACAAGGTCGAAGCGGCGCTCTTCGTCACCTGCGGCAACGGCGCCGACCGGCCCGAAGGCCTGGCGCTGGCGCGTGCCTGGGGCCAGGCCGGTCACGCGGTGGCGAACCACACCATGACCCACCCGGACCTGAACAATGCGAAGACCGGGCTTGCGCAGTACCAGCAGGAGGTGCGCGACTGCGACCGCATCGTCGCCCCGCTGCCGGGTTATCAAAAATGGTTCCGCTACACCTATCTGCGCGAAGGGAATACGCCGGAGAAGCGCGACGGCATGAAGGCTTTCTTGCGCGAGCATGGCTACCGGAATGCCTACGTCACGCTCGACACCAGCGACTGGCGCCTGAACGACAAGCTGGCCGAGGTGCTGGCGAAGAATCCCCAGGCGGACGTCGAACCGATCCGCCAGGCCTACCTGTCCCACATCCGCCAGCGCGCGCTGGCCTACCGCGCCCTGTCGCAGCGCCTGCAGGGCCGCGACATCGCCCAGGTCCTGCTGCTGCACCATAACCTGATCAACGCCCTGTGGCTGGACGACGTGATCCGGCAGTTCCGCGACATGGGCTGGACCATCGTCAGCCCGGGCGAGGCCTTCGCCGACCCGGTCTACGCGCTCGACCCGCAGCGCAATGCGCCGGGCCAGAGCCTCCTGATCTCGATGGGCCGCAGCCTGGGGATGACGACCCAGGACATCGGCCTGCGCCTGATGGACGACGGCGACTTCGAGATCGAAGCGCTCAAGCAGCAGGGTCTATAGGGTTCAGGGCGCCGAAGGCGCCGGCTGCAGCGCCGGCGCCTGGGCCGCGCCCGAGCGGGCCACCCAGTCCACCAGCGCGTCGAGCACCGCGCGTCCGCGCCCATTGCCGGCCTGCTCGCTGTTCACCATCGCCACGAACACGTTCTGCACCCCGTCCGCATCCGGCACGTAGCCGGCCAGCGCGACGACGTTGCGCAGGGTCCCGGTCTTCAGGCGCGCACGTCCCGCGGCCGCCGTGCCCTGCAGGCGCCGGCGCAGGGTGCCATCGATGGCCGCGATCGGCATGCTGGACTGGAATTCGGGCGCCCAGTTGCTGCGCAGGCCGGCCTGCAGCAAATACGCCATCTGTTGCGGCGTGATGCGTTCCAGGCGCGACAGGCCGGAACCGTTCTCGATCACGAAGCCGGTATCGTCGATGCGGTGCTCGCGCATCCACGCGCGCACGGCGGCGTCGGCGCGCGCCTGGGTGGTGTCGCTCCCGGCCGGCACGGCGGAGCTGCCCGCCGCCGGATCGGGCTGCAGGCTGCCCAGGCTCAGGAACAGCGTGCGCGCCAGCAGGTTGTCGGAGGGCTTGTTCGTGTCGCGCACCAGCTCGGGCAGCGAGCGCGAGGTGTGCTCGGCCAGCAGGCGCGCATCAGGCGGCGCGCTGCCGGATACCACCTTGCCGCTGAACTTCCCGCCCAGGTCTTTCCACTTCTGGCGGAACAGGCGCTCGATGTAGTCGTCGCGGTCCAGCACATTGATGCTGTAGCTGCGTGCGCAGTCCTTCGGGAAGGTCCCGTGCAGCATCACCTTGATGCGCCCATCCTTCTGGCGCACCGCTTCCGGCAGCTTCCAGCCGTCTTCCCATTTCGAGCAGTCGGCGTCGACCAGGGTCATGTCGGAGCCGATGGACACGCGGTCGAGTTCCGGCTGCATGGCGAGCTTCAGGCGCTTGTTCGTGGAGCGCATGTCGATCTGCAGCATGTTCTTGTTGACGAGGAGCGGGTCCGGGATGACGTTGTAATAGGCCTCGGGCGACTCGTCGAAGGGCGGCAGGCCCTGGTCCAGGCGGCCCGGGTTCCACACGCCGCGGTCGAGCACCAGGTCGCCCTCGATGCGGCGGATGCCCTGGTAGTGCAGGGCGCGCAGCATGTTGCCGATGTCTTCGCCGGACAGGTCGGCGTCCGCGCCGCCCTTGAGCACAAGGTTCCCGCGCAGGACGCCGTTTACCAGATCGCCGCTGGTGCGCAGCTCGGTGCGGCCGCGGAAGGCGGGACCGAGGCGATCCAGGCTGACCATGGTCGTCACCAGCTTCATGGTCGATGCCGGCTGCATCGGCCGGTCGGCCTGGTGGGCCAGCACGATCGCGTCGCCCTTCATGACCAGGATGCCGAACTCGCTTTCGTTCAGGCCCTGCTGCGCCGCTACCTGCGCCACCGGCGCCGGCAGCTGGGCGTGGACGGAACCGAAGGCGGCAAAGAGGACGGTGGCGAGGGCGAGGCGGCGCAGCATGGATAACTCCTTAACCAAAGAAGAGATAGGCGACGAAGATGGCGCCGATGACGCCGGCCAGGTCGGCCAGCAGGCCGTAGCCGATCGCGTAGCGGGTCTTGCGGATGCCGACCGAGCCGAAATACAGGGCCACGACGTAGAAGGTCGTGTCGGCCGCGCCCTGCAGGATGCTGGCCAGGCGGCCCACGAAGGAGTCGACTCCGTAGGTGGTCATGGCGTCGATCATCATGGCGCGCGAGCCGCTGCCGGAGAGCGGTTTCATGAGCGCGGTCGGCAGCGCGCCGACGAAATCGGTGGGCAGGCCGAGCGACTGGAAGATCCAGGCGAAGCCGCTCACGATCATGCCCAGGATGCCTGAATTACGCACCACGCTGATCGCCACCAGCATGCCGACCAGGTAGGGGATGATCTTGAGCGAGGTTTCAATGCCGCCCTTGGCGCCCTCGATGAAGGCCTCGTACACATTTACCTTCTTGACCAGTGCGCCGATCATGAAGGCGGCGATGATCGAGAACAGGATCAGGTTGGCGGTGACCACCGAAATCAGTTCGATCTGCGACTTGTCGAGGAAGACGGTGAAGTACCAGACCAGCAGCGCGATCAGGGCCGTCATGCCGCCGATCCAGCCGAAGACGGCCGGGTGCAGCAGGTTGATGCGCTGGCGCAGGCTGACCGCGATGATGCCGGTCATGGTCGAGCAGTAGGTCGCGATCAGGGTCGGGATGAAGATGTCGGCGGGATTGGCCGCGCCAAGGATCGCGCGCTGGGCCATGATCGCCAGCGGAATGATGGTCAGGCCCGAGGTCTGGATCACCAGGAACATGATCTGGGCGTCGCTGGCCTCGTCCTTGCTCGGGTTCAGCGTCTGCAGGCTCTCCATGGCCTTCAGGCCGAAGGGCGTGGCGGCATTGTCCAGCCCCAGCATATTGGCCGAGAAGTTCATCACCATGTGGCCGTTGGCCGGGTGGTCCTTCGGCACGCCCGGGAAGATGCGCGAGAAGAAGGGCGCGATGATGCGCGCGAACAGGTTGATGGCGCCGGCCTTTTCGCCGATGTTCATGATCCCCAGCCAGAGCGTCATAACGCCGGCCAGCGGCAGGGCGATGTCCATCACGGCCATCTTGGCCGACGAGAAGGTGCCGTCGATGACGCGCTTGAAGATTTCGGTATCGCCCAGGAACAACCATTGTGCGAGGGCGGCCACGAAGCCGACGAGGAAGAAACCGGTCCAGATGTAATTGAGTGCCATGGATTCGCTGCTGCTGAAAAAGCCGTTCGATTGTGCAACGAGAGTATAGGCCGGGAACAAGCTGCGTTGATGAAAGAATGCGCCTGCGCCATGTTTAAAAGTTATAAGAGCGCCTCCTTTTGTTTTCTCAACGGCATGAGAATCAAGGCATAATCTTTTCCCAGCCCGTGCTTACCGGAGAGGATCAGCATGCATCGCCCATCCCGTCTTGCCCTGTGCAGCCTTGTCGTCGTCCTTGGCAGCGCCGCTGTCGCGCCCCTTCATGCACAGGCGCAGGCGCAGAGCCGCGGCGAACGCGTGGCTGCGCTGCTCCCGGAAATCGACAGGATGTACGCGGAGCTCGCCGACAAGGCCCACCTGCCAGGCCTGGTTTACGGCGTGGTCCTCGACGGCAAGCTGGTGCACGTCCGCTCGCTCGGCCTGGCCGATGTCGGGCGCAAGATTCCCGTGAGCAGTTCGAGCGAATTCCGCATCGCCTCGATGAGCAAGAGCTTCGTGGCGATGGCGGCGCTGAAGCTGCGTGACGCGGGCAAGCTGCGCCTCGACGACCCCGTCGCCGATCACCTGCCCGAGCTGCGCCGCGTCCAGCTGCCGACCCGCGATTCGCCCGCGCTGACGATCCGCCACCTGATGACCATGACTACCGGGCTGCCCGAGGACAATCCCTGGGGCGACCGCCAGATGGCCCTGCCCAACGCCAGGATCGAGGGGCTGGTGGGCGCCGGCCTGTCGTTTTCCAATGCGCCCGGGCAAGCCTACGAGTACAGCAACCTCGGCTACATCCTGCTGGGCAAGGTGGTGAGCAAGGCGTCCGGCATGCGCTTCCAGGATTACGTTACCCGCGAGATCCTGCGGCCGCTGGGAATGAACAACACGCGCTGGGAATACACGCAGGCGGCGCCGGGCAAGCTCGCCCTGGGATACCGCTGGGACCGCGACCATTGGGAGGCCGAACCGATTCTCCCCGACGGCGACGGCGCCGCGATGGGCGGGCTGATCACGACGGCGGACGACTTCGCACGCTACATCGCCTTCCACCTGGATGCCTGGCCGGCCCGTGACGATCCGGAGCGCGGGCCGCTGCGCCGCGCCTCGCTGCGCGAGATGCACCTGCCGCAGGTGTTTGCCACCCTGGCCGCCAAGGCGACCACGACCGACAGCAAGACCGCCAATCCGCGCGTGCATTTCTACAGCTATGGCCTGGACTGGACGCGCGACAGCCGCGACGTGGTCACGTCCGGCCACGCGGGCGGCCTGCCCGGCTTCGGCAGCCAGTTCCGTTTTGCGCCCGGCCACGGGGTAGGGGTGTTCGCCTTCACCAATCTGCGCTATGGTCCGGTGTACGGGCCGACCAACAAGGCGCTGCACATCCTGCTCGAGCGCGCCAGCCTCGGCCCGCGGCCGGTTGCCGTCTCGCCGATCCTGGCGACGCGCCACACGCAAGTGGCGCAGCTGGTGCAAACCTGGGATGCCGCCCTGGGCAGCGCGATCGCGGCCGACAACCTGTTCCTCGACCGTTCGCGCGAAGACTGGATCGTGCATGCGCGCGACACCCTGGCGCCGATCGGAAGAATCACCTCGGTCGGCCCGATCGAGGCCGAAAACCAGTTGCGCGGCACCTTCCCGCTGGTCGGCGAGCGCGGCACCGTGAACGTCAGGTTCACGCTCACCCCCGAACGCGAGCCCAGGGTGCAGGAGATCGAACTCACGCCGGTGAAGCCGTAGCACGAGCATGTACAACAACTGATGGACGCAAGACCCGCATGACACTCCGCCTGGCCGCCGTTGCCCTCCTGTTCCCCCTGCTGTGCGCCGGCAGCGCAGCAGCACAGCCGCCGGAAGAGAAAGTCCTGCGCATGTTCCTGTCCACCAGCGAGACCGGCCTGGACCCGGCCGTGGCCTCCGACAACGCGACGCTGTCGCTGCTGGAAAACCTGTTCGACCCCCTGCTGCGCTACGACTACCTGGCGCGTCCCGCCAAGCTGCGCCCGAACACGGCGAGCGCCATGCCCGAGGTGAGCGCGGACGGCCTGACCTACACCTTTCGCATCCGCCCCGGCATCCATTTCACTCCCGATCCCGCGTTCAAGGGCGTGAAGCGTGAAGTGACCGCCCAGGACTACGTCTACAGCATCAAGCGCCTCTACAACCCGGCCCTGAAGTCGCCCTGGGCCTATATGTTCGAGGGGAAGATCGAAGGCGACGAGGTCCTGAAGAAGCACTACGACGCGGACACGCCCGTGGCGGGCCTGCAGGCCCTCGACCGTTACACTTTGCGCATTCGATTGAAGGCGCGCGACAACAACTTCCTGTTCTACCTCGCCGTGCCCGCCGCCGGCGTGGTGGCGCGCGAAGTGATCGACGCCTATCCCGGCCAGGCCGGCAACCACCCGGTCGGCACCGGGCCCTTCATGGTGGGGCAGTGGAAGCGCAGCGACCGCATCACCCTGCTGGCGAATCCCTATTCGACGGCCGTGTTCCACGCTACGGCGGGCGATCATCCCGAGGACAGGGCGATCGCCGCGGCGCTCGAGGGCAAGCGCCTGCCGCGCGTGGACCGGGTCGAGGTGCGCATCGCAGAGGAATTCCAGGGCCGCATGCTGGGCTTCCTGAACGCCGAATACGACTACCTCGAGCAGATCCCCGAGTCGATGACCGACATGGTGGTGCGCGACGGGCAGCTCAAGCCCGAGCTGGCGGCGCGCGGCATCGTGCTGTCGCGCTTCCCGGTGCTGCAGACCTACTATATGTGGATGAACATGAAGGACCCGGTCATCGGCGGCTACGGCAAGGACCGTATCGCGCTGCGCCGGGCGATCTCGCTCGCCTACAACAATGCCGAGGACATCGCGCTGCTGAAAAAGGGCTTCGCGATCAAGGCGGAGTCGCCGCTGCCGCCCAATGTGCTGGGTTATGACCCGGCCTACCGCAGCCCCGTGCCGTATGACCCGGCCTTGGCCAACGCCCTGCTGGACCGCCACGGCTACACGCAGCGCGACCCCGATGGATTTCGCCGCAGCCCGGACGGCCAGGCGCTCACCCTCACCATGCACAGCGAGGCCACCGTCGGCGGCCGCCTGCGCGACGAGCTGTGGCGCAAGTGCCTGAACGCGATCGGCCTGCGCGTCGTCTTCAAGTCGGACAAGAAGACCGAGATCATCAAGGCTTCGCGCCTGGGCACGGTCCAGATGTTCGAAAGTAACTGGATCGCCGACTTCCCCGACGGCGACAACTTCTATCAGCTGCTCTACGGCCCGAATGCCGGCCGCGCCAACTATGCGCGCTTCGACCTGCCGGCGTACAACCAGCGCTACGAAGCGGCGCGCCAGCTGAGCGACGGCCCGGCGCGCCAGAAGCTGTATTTCGAGATGAACCAGCTGATCCACGCCTATAACCCCTGGGTCCCGCTGACCCATGTCCTGTCGGGCGATTTGCGCCATCCGTGGTTGAAAAACTACAAACGGCACCCCGTCGAGTTCACGCAATGGCGTTATCTGGATGTCGATGTTGCGCAAAGGGCACGCTCCACCAGAGCGAAATAGCCATTCTGTTGGTTTTTCCTAAAGAAAATATTCCTGCTGGTTATACTGGCCGCCGCATATTTCATTGGAATGCGCCGATTTCCTCGGCGTACCCTGAAATGACACCATAACGTAATGCCAAGACATTACAGACAGATAAGCCGGTCAGGCCACCTCGACCGCCGCCAAGGGAAACGTTAGGAGAAACCCCGTGAAGTTAAAGAAGCTCGCCCATTTGATCGCTCTGATCGGCATCACCAGCCCGGTCCTCGCACAAGACATGCCGGCAGCCGACAGGATTCAGCGCGTCGAGATCACCGGTTCCAGCATCAAGCGTGTCGCCAAGGAAGGCGCCCTGCCGGTACAGGTGATCAGCGCCGAATCCCTGGAAAAGCAGGGCATTACCTCCGCCGAGCAACTGATGGCGACGATTTCGGCAAACGGCACCGGCGCCGACAATCCGACCTCGGGCAATAACGTGTTCGGCGCCGATGCCGACCGCGTCAGCGGCGGCGCTTCCTTCGCTTCCTTCCGCGGTCTCGGCCCGAACAGCACCCTGGTGCTGATCAACGGCCGCCGCGCACCAACCCACGGCAAGAGCGGCAAGGCGGTCGACCTGAACTCGATCCCGATGGCCGCCATTGCGCGCATCGAGGTCCTGAAGGACGGCGCTTCGGCAATCTACGGCACCGACGCGATCGGTGGCGTGATGAACATCATCCTGAAGACCGACTACCAGGGCATCGAAGCCTCGGCCTACAGCAATGCCACCGAAGAGGGCGGCGGCGACATCTACCGCGCCTCGCTGATCGGCGGCCACGGCGACCTCGAGGAAGACGGCTTCAACATCATGGGCACGGTCGCCTTCACCAAGAACGACAAGCTGTCCTCGAAGCAGCGCGGCTTCGCCAACGGCTTCCAGCCGGGCCGCGGCCTGTCGCCAGACACCACCGGCACCCCGTTCGCCAACCAGCTGACCGGCGCCGGCACCGCGCTGGGCACCGGTTTCAAGATGCCGAACGATCCGAACACCTACCTGCAGGCCAATCCGCTGAGCTTCCAGGGCAAGTGCGACACCGTCGAGGGCATGTCGCAATACCAGACCGCGCTGTGGAAGGACGTGACTTCGCCGCTGCGCTCGACCTATTCCTGCGCCTACGACTACGGTGGCGACTACATCATGCAGTCGCCGTCGGAACAGGCCAACGCGCTGGTGCGCGGCACCTGGAAGCTGTCGGCCGACCACAAGGTCTTCGCCGAAGCGATCGGCTCGCGTTCGGAAGTCATCTCGATCCTGACTCCGGCCCAGATCTCGACCTCGCTCGCCAACGGCAACGCCTATCCGGTGGGCGGCCGCTACTACCAGGACCTGTCGGCCTTCATCCCGACCTACAACCGCAACCTGCCGATCATCTACAAGTGGCGCGCCAACCCGCTGGGTAACCGCACCCAGGAAAACACCACCACCAGCGGCCGCCTGCTGGTCGGCGCCGAGGGCGTGATCCGCGGCTGGGACTACAAGGTGGGTCTGTCGAAGGCGCAGAGCAAGACCCACATGGAGCTGCTCGACGGCTACGCCTACACCGCCGACTTCTACAAGGTACTCGGCAGCGGCATCGTCAACCCATGGTCGCTCGACGGCACCCAGACGCCGGAAGCGATGGCCGCGATCGAGCGCACCAAGTACCGCGGCGCCTTCCAGACCGGCAAGACGACCATGACCCAGCTCGACGGCACCATCTCGGGCGAGCTGTTCAGCCTGCCTGCCGGCAAGCTGGCGATGGCCGCCGGCTTCGACCTGCGCCGCGAGACCTACCTGTACAGCCAGGACGTGGCCGCCGAGCCGATCCTGCTGTCGCCGGGCAACGCCAACCTGCCGAAAGCCTCGCGCGACGTGAAAGCGGTGTTCGCCGAGTTCATCGTGCCGGTGACGAAAGACCTGGAGCTGCAGCTGGCCGTGCGCCGCGACGACTACAGCGTGATCGGCGCCACCACCAATCCGAAAGTCGCCTTCCGCTACCAGCCGACCAGCTGGCTGCTGTTCCGCGGTTCGGCCAACAAGGGCTTCCTCGCCCCGAGCTTCACCCAGCTCTACACCGGCGCGCTGCGCCAGGAACTGGCAAGCGGCATCATCGACACCGTCGGCTGCGCCGCCCACCCGGGCGACCCGCGCTTCTGCGCGCCGGAGCGTTTCGACTACATCTCGGGCGGTAACCAGAAGCTCAAGCCGGAGACCTCGAAGCAGGGCACGCTGGGCATGGTGATCGAGCCGTTCAAGGGCTTCTCGGCCTCGATCGACTGGTGGGCGATCAACATGAAGGACCGCATCCTGAACCGCAGCGCCAGCATCGTGCTGCAGAACGCCGCCCTGCTGCCGCAGAACATCATCCGCAACCCGGACGGCACCATCGACTATGTCCAGGCCGGCTGGATCAATGCGGCGGGCGCCAAGACCCGCGGCGTCGACGTCGGCCTGCGCGGCGACGGCAAGTTCGGCGACGGCTACAAGTGGAACGCCACCCTGGACGGCACCTGGACCGGCAGCTACAAGTTCGCCGAGATCGAAGGCCAGCCGTACAAGGAATACGTCGGCCTGTTCTTCACCCGCGACCTGTACCTGCGCTGGAAGCATTCGGCCACCTTCAGCGTGAGCCGCGGCGACTGGAGCTTCCTGCTGAGCAATAACTTCGCCAACGGCTACAAGGACCAGGTGCCGAACAACGGCAAGGGCACGCCGCCGCCGGGCTTCGATCCGGACGTGTCGAGCTACACCCGCTTCGGCCTGTCGACCACCTACACCGGTATCAAGAACACCTCGATCACCGTGGGTGTGCAGAACCTGTTCGACCGCGATCCGCCGTTCACCGCCCACAACGTCGACGACGTGGTCGGCGCGGGCTGGGATCCGCGTGTGGCCGATCCGCGTGGCCGTGCCTTCACCTTCAACGTCAAATACAAGTTCCTCTGATTTGACGGTACCCGACGGCCCGCTGCCGGCGGAGGCGCAAGCCTCCACGGCGCGGGCCGTTTTTCATTGGGGAGAACCATGAACATGACCCGGCGCGGCTTCGGCGCTCTCGCCGCCGCCGCTATTTCCACGCCAGGCCTGGCTGCCGCCGCATCGAAGCGCACGGCGCAACGCCTCATCAAGCCCCCGCGCCTGCGCCCCGGCGACCTGGTCGGCCTGGTCGCGCCGGGCGGCTACGCCAGCGACCGGATCATCGAAAAATCGGTACAGAATATCGAAGCGCTGGGGCTGCGCGTGAAAGTGGGGACTTACCTGCGCGCCGTGCACGGCAACTATGCCGGCTCGGTGCAGCAGCGCCTGGCCGACCTGCATGCGATGTTTGCGGACCCGGAAGTGAAGATGATCTGGCCGGTGCGCGGAGGCTCCGGCTGCATCTCCTTGCTTGCCGGCCTGGACTACGCCCTCATCCGCCGCAACCCGAAGATCCTGCTCGGCTACTCGGACATCACGGCCCTGCACCTGGCCATCCACAACCGCGCCGGCCTGGTGGGCTTCCACGGCCCGGTGGCCTCGTCGACGCTCGCCGACTATTCGCGCGAGCACATGCTGGCGGTGCTGTGCGAGCCTCGCACCACCTACACCGTCCCGATGGCGCCGGAGAACGCGGTGAAGGCGCAGACCGCGCCGCAGTTCGCCATCCGCACGCTCACGCAAGGCGTGGCGACCGGCCCCCTCATGGGCGGCAACCTGTCGCTGCTCGCGGCCCTGTGCGGCACGCCTTACGCGCCCGATTTCCGCGACGGCCTGCTGTTCGTCGAGGAGGTGGACGAGGCGCCTTACCGGATCGACCGCTGGATGACCCAGCTCGACCTCGCCTACGGTCTGGACAAGGCTGCCGGCGTCATGGTCGGGGTCTGCGAGGATTGCGTGCCGAAGCCCGGCGAGCGTGGGCTGAATCTGGACGAGACGCTGGACCAGCACCTCAAGCCGCTCACGGTGCCCGCGGTGACGGGGTATTCGATCGGGCATATTCGCCACCAGTTCACGATACCGGTGGGCGTGCGGGCCCGGCTCGATACGGCGGCGCAGACCGTGACCTTGCTGGAACCCGCAGTGCTGTAGGGTGGACGGCTTCGCCGTCCGCGCGTTCAAATAGTCCTCGAATAGCCAATGCGCGTCAATTCATCGGGGAGTTGAACGCGCGGTCGGCACAGCCGACCACCCTACAGTTTGAAGCAGGTCGATGTGGCCGGCGATCGCGCCGTCCTCGTCGAGCGCGATCCACACATGGCGCCAGCCCGGCTGCCCGACCGGGGTCATGACGCCGGTCGTGAAGCGTTCGCGCATGGCGTCCGGTACGCCCGCCTGTGTCGGCGTCATCGGCTGGAACAGCAGACCGTCGCGGCCGTTCTCGGCCAGCTGCTCGTCCAGGTAGGCGAACAGCGCCGGCAGGTCGTCCGGCGTGGCGGGACCGACCGTGAGGACGTGCTGCGTCACAGCGCGCGCGCGATCAGGATCTTCTGGATATCGCTGGTGCCTTCGTAGATCTGGCACACGCGCACGTCGCGGTAGATGCGCTCGACCGGGAAATCGGCCACGTAGCCGTAGCCGCCGAAGACCTGCATGGCGTTCGACACCACGCGCTCGGCCATCTCGGAGGCGAACAGCTTGGCCATCGCGGCTTCCTTCAGGCAGGGCAGGCCGGCGTCCTTCATCGCCGCCGCATGCAGGATCAGCTGGCGCGCGGCCTCGATCTGCATCGCCATCTCGGCCAGGCGGAACTGCACCGACTGGTGCTCGAAGATCGGCTTGCCGAAGCTCTCGCGTTCCTTCGCATAGGCGAGCGCCGCTTCATAGGCCGCGCGCGCCATGCCGACCGATTGCGAGGCGATGCCGATGCGGCCGCCTTCCAGGCCCGACAGGGCGATCTTGTAGCCCATGCCTTCCTCGCCGATCAGGTTTGACGCCGGCACGCGGCAGTTGTCGAACACGATCTGCGCGGTGTCCGAGGAATGCTGGCCCATCTTCTGCTCGATGCCGGCGACGATGTAGCCCGGCGTATTCGTCGGCACCCAGAAGGCGCTGATGCCCTTCTTGCCGGCCGCTTTATCGGTGACGGCCATGACGATGGCGACGTCGCCGTACTTGCCGCTGGTGATGAACTGCTTGCTGCCGTTGATGACGTAGTGGTCGCCGTCCCTGACCGCCGTGGTACGCAGGGCCGAGGCGTCGCTGCCGGTGTGCGGCTCGGTCAGCGCAAAGGCGCCCAGCATTTCGCCTTGCGCCAGCGGACGCAGGAAACGTTCCTTTTGCTCTTCGTTCGCATACATCATGGCGATCGAGCAGACCGGGCAGTTGTTCACCGAGATGATGGTCGAGGTGCCGCCGTCGCCGGCCGCGATCTCTTCCAGCACCAGGGCCAGCGACACGTAGTCGAGGCCCGCGCCGCCGTACTGCTCCGGCACCGCCACGCCGAAGGCGCCCAGCTGCGCCAGTTCCTTCAGCTCGTCTTTCGGAAAATAGTGGTCGCGGTCCCAGCGTGCGGCATGGGGGGCCAGTCGCTCCTGCGCATAGCTGCGCAGGGCGTCGCGGATCATCTGGTGTTCTTCGCTGAGGATCATTGTGTCTCGTTCGTTTTTATAGGTAATGGATTACCACGGGATCGGCGTGCCGTCGTGGTCCAGGAAGGCGCCGTTCTTGGAAACGTCCACCCTGCCCAGCGTGGCGCGCAGGTCGCGTACGCTTTGTTCCGGCGTGAGGGTGGCGCCACTGCCGCCCATGTCGGTCTGCACCCAGCCGGGGTGGAAGGCCACGCAGGTCACGCCTTGCGCGCCATAGGTGATGGCGGCATCGGCAAGCACCGAATTCAGCGCGGCCTTGCTGGCGCGGTACAGCGTGCCTTCGGTACTGTTCCGCGCGCCGATCGAGCCCATCTTCGACGATACGACGGCGAGCTTGCCGCGCGTGTCGGCCAGCAGCGGGCCGACGATGGGGATCAGGCGCATGGCGGCCAGCACATTGGTGTGCATGACGGTGTCGAACTCCGGACCGGTCGGGAAGCTGGAGCCCGAGGGGCCGTAGACGCCGGCCACCAGCCAGGCCACGTCGATCTTCTCGTCGTCGAGCCGCCAGCCCAGCGCGGCGATGGAATCGGCGCTCGTCACGTCGAGCTGGTGGGCGGTCGCGCCCATCTGCGTCAAGGCGTCGCAGTCTTCCTGCTTGCGGGCGGTGGCGATCACGCGCCAGCCGTCAGCGCGGTACTGGCGCACCATCTCGTGGCCGATGCCGCGGGAGGCGCCGAGGATCAAAGCGGTAGGCATAGTCAGCTCCTTGTATTGGTAGGGTGGTCGGCTGCGCCGACCGCGCGTTCAACTATAACCGGCATCTCGTTGACGCATCGGCTGCTTGAACGCGTGGGCGGAGTACCGCCCACCCTACAAGGTCGGTACGTCGCCGCCTTGCTTACGCCAGCTCGATCGCCATGGCGGTGGCTTCACCGCCACCGATGCACAGCGAGGCCACGCCGCGCTTGCCGCCGGTGCGCTTCAGCGCGCCCAGCAGGGTCACGATGATGCGCGCGCCCGAGGCGCCGATCGGGTGGCCCAGCGCGCAGGCGCCGCCATGGATGTTGACCTTGCTGTGCGGGATGTCGAGGTCGCGCATGGCGGCCATCGGCACGGCGGCGAAGGCTTCGTTGATCTCGAACAGGTCGACGTCGCTCGCCTTCCAGCCGGTCTTGGCGAACAGCTTCTTCATCGCGCCGATCGGGGCGGTGGTGAACAGGTTCGGTTCCTGGGCATGGGTGGCGTGGCCGAGGACGCGGGCGATCGGTGTCAGGCCCAGCTCTTTCGCTTTCGATTCGCGCATCATCACCAGGGCCGCGGCGCCGTCGTTGATCGACGAGGACGAGGCGGCGGTCACGGTGCCGTCCTTCTTGAATGCCGGCTTGAGCGACGGAATCTTGTCGACCTTGGCCTTCATCGGACCTTCGTCCTTCTCGACCACCAGTTCGCCGGAGCGGGTGGCGACCGAGACCGGCGCGACTTCCCAGTTGAACCAGCCTTCATTGTTGGCGGCCTGGGCGCGCTTCACGGATTCGATGGCGAAGTTGTCCTGGTCTTCGCGCGAGAACTGGTAAGTGGCCACGCACTCTTCGGCGAAGGTGCCCATCGAGCGGCCTTCGCCGGTCTTCTCGTTGCGCGAGTAGGCGTCTTCGAGGCCGTCGAGCATCATGTGGTCGAACATCGGCGCGTGGCCGATGCGGTAGCCGCCGCGCGCCTTCGGGATCAGGTAGGGCGCGTTGGTCATCGATTCCATGCCGCCCGCGACGACGATGTCGGCGCTGCCGGCGACCAGCTGGTCATGGGCGAAGATCGCGGCCTGCATGGCCGAGCCGCACATCTTCGACAGGGTCACGGCGCCGGTCGACAGCGGCAGGCCGGCCTTGATCAGGGCCTGGCGCGCCGGGGCCTGGCCCTGGCCGGCCATCAGGCAGTTGCCGAAGTAGACGTGCTCGACGCTGTTCGCATCGACGCCCGCGCGCTCCACCGCGGCCTTGATCGCCACCGCGCCGAGGTCGCTCGCCGTTTTCGAAGAAAAATCGCCCTGGAAGGCGCCCATCGGGGTACGGGCGGCGCCAACGATAACGACTGGATCATTCATTGTGTAAGGTCTCCAAAATGGGTGGCGCTGGATCACGGTGGTCGTGCGCCGGGGTGCAGAAACGGATCTGCTGGGGGTAAGGGAAGACGTCGTCGACGACGCCCGCCAGGATGCGGTCCTTGTGGGATTGCCAATATGCGCGGGTGAGCAGCTCCGCGTGATGTTGCATGAAATGGTGCCGGATGGCCGGATTTCCAAGCAGGAAGCGGCCGAACTGTTCCGGAAACACGTCGTGCCTGCCGATCGGGTACCAGGGTTCCGCGGCCATCTCGTCCTCCTCGTTGCGCGCTTCCGGGATGTCGCGGAAATTGCAATCCGTGAGGTATTCGATCTCGTCGTAATCATAGAACACGACGCGGCCGTGGCGGGTGACGCCGAAATTTTTGTACAACATATCGCCCGGGAAGATGTTCGCTGCGACCAGGTCCTTGATCGCATTCCCGTATTCGATCACGCCGCGGCTCAGGCCTTCCTCGTCGCCGGCCGCCTGGGCATCGCTGAGATAAAGATTCAGCGGCACCATGCGGCGCTCGATGTACAGGTGGCGCACGATCAGGCGCTCGCCTTCGATCTCGACCAGCGAGGGTGCGAACTGCTTCAGCTCGGCCAGGAGCTCTTCCGAGAAGCGCGCCAGCGGGAAAGCGACGTCCGAGTATTCGAGGGTGTCGGCCATGCGCCCCACGCGGTCGTGGTGCTTCACCAGCAGGTATTTTTCCTTGACGAGGGCGCGCGTGGTGTCCTTGGGCGGCGGATAGAAATCCTTGATCACCTTGAACACATAGGGGAAGGACGGCAGCTCGAACACCAGCATCACCAGGCCGCGGATGCCGGGCGCGATGCGGAAGGCGTCCGAGCTGTGCTTCAGGTGCTGCAGGAAATCGCGGTAGAACAGGGTCTTGCCCTGTTTCTGCAGGCCCAGCACCGTATAGATCTCGCTGCGCGGCTTGCGCGGCATCAGGCTGCGCAGGAAACCCACGAACGCGGACGGCACTTCCATGTCTACCAAAAAGTAGGCGCGCGTGAAGCTGAACAGCAGGGTGATGTGGTACGGGTCCGTCAGCACCGTATCGAGTGCCAGCTGGCCGCTGGGCTCGTACAGTACCGGGATCACGAAGGGGTAGTCGCGCGGGCCGTTGATGGCGCGGCCGACGATGTAGGCGCCCTTGTTGCGGAAGAACAGGCTGGAGAGCACCTGCAGCTGCAGGTTCGCTTCCGCGCGGTCGATGCCGAAGGCTTCCCGCATGCGCGCCTCCACCAGGGCGACGTCGCGCGCCAGGTCGGCGAAGGGCACCTCGAGCTGGAAGTTCGTCACCATGCGCATCAATGCGGTGCGCAGGCCGTCGGCCGGCGGGTAGTAGACCCGGTAGGTCGGCTGCGGCTCGTCGGTCTCGATGTACTCGGTCGAGATCACCGGGCGCACGAAGAGGTGGTCGTTGTTGTAGTAGCTGCGGTGCAGGATGCGGCAGCTGACCGAGTTGAAGAAGGTCTCGGCCAGTTCCGGCTGCTTGTGGTCCGCGAGCAGGCCGATGTAGTGCAGCTTGGTCTCGCGCCAGACGCGGTCCGTCAGTTCCTCGAGGCTGTATTCGTTCTCGAGGATGTGCACGCATTCCTGCACGCGCCGGTCGTAGTAATCGATGCGCTCGCGCGCGGCCTCCTGGGCGGTGGTCCAGTCGGCGGTCTCGAAGTGGCGGCGCGCCTGCTGGCTGGCCTGGCGGAAGAGGCGGTAGTGCTTGTCGAAGCCGTCCAGGATGGTGCGCGCGATGTCGAATGCGATCTGGGAAGACAGCAGTTTCGGAAATGCTTGCTGGGTCATCGTTTGTCTCGCGCGCAGTGGTAAGCGGACAGTGTATTTCAATGAAGGGTGGACGGGTCCTCCCGTCCGCGCGTTCAACTCCCTCATGCTCCGGCACAGCGCATCCGTGAGTTGATCGCGCGGACGGCAAAGCCGCCTTTCGTGGCCCGGTCCACCCTACGTATTGCCTGGATTTACATCGTCTCGCCGAACAGCTCGCGGCCGATCAGCATGCGGCGGATTTCGCTGGTGCCCGCGCCGATCTCGTACAGCTTGGCGTCGCGCCACAGGCGGCCGACCGGGTATTCGTTGATATAGCCGTTGCCGCCCAGGGTCTGGATGGCCTCGCCGGCCATCCAGGTGGCCTTCTCGGCGCTGTACAGGATGGCGCCGGCGGCGTCCTTGCGCAGGGCGCGCACCTGTTCCGGCGAGGTGGCGCGGTCGCAGGCCTGGCCCACGGCATACACATAGGCGCGGCAGGCCATCATGGTCGAATACATGTCGGCGATCTTGCCCTGCATGAGCTGGAATTCGCCGATCGCCTGGCCGAACTGCTTGCGCTCGTGGATGTAAGGCACGACCGCATCCATGCAGGCCGACATGATGCCCAGCGGACCGCCCGACAGCACGGTGCGCTCGAAGTCCAGGCCCGACATCAGGACGTTCACGCCCTTGCCGACGCCGCCCAGCACGTTTTCGACCGGCACTTCGCAGTCCTGGAACACCAGTTCGCCGGTGTGCGAGCCGCGCATGCCCAGCTTGTCCAGTTTCTGGGCGATCGAGAAGCCTTGCATACCTTTTTCGATCAGGAAGGCGGTCATGCCGCGCGGGCCGGCTTCCAGGTCGGTCTTGGCATAGACCACCAGGGTGTCGGCGTCCGGACCATTGGTGATCCACATCTTGGTGCCGTTCAGCACGTAGCGGTCGCCGCGCAATTCGGCCTTGAGTTTCATGCTGACCACATCGGAACCGGCATTCGGCTCGGACATGGCCAGGGCGCCAACGTGCTCGCCCGAGATCAGCTTCGGCAGGTACTTGCGCTTCTGCTCTTCGTTGCCGTTGCGCTTGATCTGGTTGACGCACAGGTTCGAGTGGGCGCCATAGGACAGGCCGACCGAGGCCGAGGCGCGCGAGATTTCTTCCATCGCGACGATGTGCGCCAGGTAGCCCATGTTCGCGCCGCCGTATTCCTCGCCGACGGTGATGCCCAGCAGGCCGAGTTCGCCCATCTTCTTCCACAGGTCCATCGGGAACTGGTCGCTGCGGTCGATTTCGGCAGCGCGCGGGGCGATTTCGGCTTCGGCGAACTGTTGAACGGCTTCGCGCAGCGCGGCGATGTCTTCGCCATGGTCAAAGGTCAGGCCTGGGAGATGCAGCATGTCGTCCTCACGGTGAACGGTGGTTGAGCAGAATAGAGTGGATGATACTCGCCTCTTACGTTAACGTAAACGTCAACCAAGAGACAAAAAAAGCCGGACGGCGAAGTCCGGCGGCGCTTCAGGCGGCGTCCTTGCTTTCCGCGTTTTCGTTCAGCAGGCGGCGGCATTCTTCCTCGTGGGCCGCAATTTCCTCCAGCGCCATCTCGATGTCCGCGCGCTGCTGTTCCAGGGTCTCGCGCTGGTGGGCAAGCACGCCGAGGAAGCGGTTGATCTGGGCCACGGTGTCGCGCGGCGACTCGTACATGTCGACGATGCTCTTTATTTCCGACAAGGTCAGGCCGAGACGCTTGCCGCGCAGGGTCAATTTCAGCCGGGTGCGGTCGCGCGGCGTGTAGACGCGATTGCGTCCGCCGACGCCCTCGCGCTTGGGGCTCAGGAGGCCCTGGTCTTCATAGAAGCGGATGGCGCGGGCGGTGATGTCGAATTCGCGGGCCAGTTCGGCGATGGTGTAGGTGACCATGGTTCTTCGGGTGCAGGGAAGCGGAGTGCGCAAATGGCTTACAATCGACAGGCTTGCGCATTTCCGTTTACGTTAACGTTAATGCATTGTAGCGCGACCGCCTTCCTTGAAACACGAAAGTTTTCCATGAACCCGCTCGAAGCCCAGCTGGATTATCCCTTTGGCGACACCATTCCCGCCCCCGGCGCCCTGCAGACGGTGGCGCCGGGCCTGGCCTGGATCCGCATGCCGCTGCCCTTCGCGCTCGACCACATCAATCTGTGGCTCCTGGCCGACGACCTCGACGACGGGGCAGCGCGCCGCAGCGGCTGGAGCGTGGTCGACAGCGGCGCCGGTACCGACGCCACCCGCGCCGCCTGGGAGCAGGTACTCGCCGAGGGGCTGCAGGGCGCGCCGCTGCTGCGCGTGTTCGCCACCCACTGCCACCCGGACCACGTCGGCCTGTCCGGCTGGCTCGCCGGCCGGTTCGATGCGCCGTTCTGCACGACGGCGGGAGAATTCGGCTTCGCCCGCATGATGGCGGCGGCCTTGCCCGGCGTCGACGGGCCCTCGGCCATTCCCCATTTCGAGCGCCACGGCTTGACCGACCCGTCCATGCTCGAGCAGATGCGCAGCCGCCGCAATTACTATCCCTCACTCGTGCCGAGCGTACCGGAAGCCTATACCCGCCTGCAGGACGGCGATGTGGTGTCGATCGGGGGCCGGGGCTGGCGCGTGATCACCGGCTTCGGCCACTCGCCGGAACATGCCTCGCTCTACTGCGAGGAACTGAACATCCTGATCTCCGGCGACATGGTCCTGCCAAGGATTTCGACAAATGTATCGGTGTTTGCGGTCGAGCCGGAAGGAAATCCGCTGCAGCGCTACCTCGATTCGATCGGGAATTTAACAAAATTGCCAGAAGACACGCTCGTACTGCCTTCGCACGGCAAACCCTTCCGCGGCCTGCATACCCGCATCGCCCAGCTGCGCGAACACCATGCGGCGCGCCTGGCCGAAGTGGTGACGGCCTGCACCACGCCCAGGTCCGCCGTCGACATCGTGCCGATCATGTTCCGCCGCCAGCTCGACGCCCACCAGCTCAGTTTCGCTCTGGGCGAGGCGCTCGCCCACCTGCACAAGCTCTGGTACGACGGTATCTTGCGCCGCACAAAAGATGCTGATGGCATTATGCGTTTTCAGCTCGCCTGAATCGCCACCTGCGCTTGTATAGACATAAAAGATCGATCTATTTAAGCGCGCGGCGCTGACATGCACTTTCCTTTAGGATATATTTTCGTTCCCCAATTGGGGAATTGGCGGTATATTTTTGTGTTTGTACGAAGTGCAAATTCTCTTAAATAATCACATCTTTGTTACTTTTTAAGAGTATGATTGTCAGCGAGGCTTCTCAGCAGTGAAGCCGGCCGTCCACCGGGCATATCGCCCACGATTGTAAGTATCTCAATGAATTCAACCAATGAACGGGAGAGTTTCAGCGAGCGTCTGCAGCAGGCGCTGAAGAACGCCCACTATTCTCCCGATAGTCCTACCCGCCTCGCGAGGGAATTCAACATCCGGTTCGAAGGCCGTCCGATCACGGTCCACGCCGCCCGCAAATGGCTGGTGGGCGAAGCCATTCCTACTCAGGAAAAGCTGCGCATGATCGCCCAATGGCTGGGCGTGCCCGCCGACTGGCTGCGCTTCGGCGGCGCCGAGCACGCCGGATCCGGTGAGGGTAGCGGCGCGGCAGGCGCCCGCTTCGAATCCGCCGACGTCAAGCTTATTGCAGATTTACAACGCCTCGACGAGCACCATCGCCAGCTCGCACGTGAGTTCATCCGCATGCTCGTGCGTATGAATCACCAGAAGGCCGAGCAAAAATAGTTTCGTTGCTGCACTTTTCGTGAGCCCGGGAACGCACAAACCGTCCCGGCTGGTACATAATCTATTCGGTGGCGCGCGGCTTCGCGCCCACTGGTCACGTCAAGGAGCAGCTGCCGTATGCGAAACAACTACGCCAACACCGCCCAGCTCAAGGAACTGATGACCGCACCGCCAATGACGGCGGCGCGCCATGCCGAGGTGATGCGAGAACGCAATGCCCGGCGGCGGATGATCGAAGAAGCGCGTGAGGCCAAGAAGGCCGACGATCCGGTTTTCGACGGCGACAAACGCTAGACAGGCAAGGCCGGGACGCTCAAGCGTCCGCTGCGCCTTTCATGCCGCCCCAGCGCGGGGCGTGGGCATTGTCGAGCCCGAGCAGGTCGATCGCACGGTCGACCGTGTGCTCGACCATTTCCTCGATCGTCGCAGGACGGTGATAGAAGCTCGGCAGGGGCGGGAACACGATGCCGCCCATTTCGGTCACGGCCGTCATATTGCGCAGGTGCGCCAGGTTGAAGGGCGTCTCGCGCACCATCAGCACCAGCCTGCGCCTTTCCTTGAGCACGACGTCCGCGGCGCGCGCGACCAGGTTGTCCGACAGCCCGTGGGCGACGGCGGCCAGCGTCTTCATGGAACAGGGAGCGATCACCATGCCATCGGTCTGGAAGGATCCGCTGGCGATCGAGGCGCCGATGTCGCGGTTGCGGTGCACGACATGGGCCAGCGCTTCGGCATCGCGCCGCTGCAGGCCGAGTTCCTGGTGCAGGGTGAGGGTGGCGGCGTCGGACAGCACCAGGTGCGTTTCGACGCCGGGAGTCGCGCCCAGCCGTTTCAGGAGCTGGACGCCATAGACCGCGCCGGTCGCGCCCGTGATGGCGACAATGATCCGGCGCGGACGATTCGACATCGAATCAGCCGTTCTTCAGCAGGGCCTGCAGTTCGCCCGAGTCGTACATCTCGTTCATGATGTCGGAACCGCCGATGAATTCGCCGCGCACGTACAGCTGCGGGATGGTCGGCCAGTTCGAGTAATCCTTGATGCCCTGGCGGACTTCGGCGTCTTCCAGCACGTTGACGGTGGCGATGTTGTCGACGCCGCAGGCCTTCAGGATCTGGATGGCGCGGCCCGAGAAGCCGCACTGCGGGAATTGGGCGGTACCTTTCATGAAGAGCACGACCGGGGTATTGGTCACGGTTTCTTTGATCCAGGTTTGAACGTCGCTCATGTGATTGCCTTCGGTAGAAATGGGTGAGATGGCGCCATTCTATAAGAATTCCGCTGTGCGGGCGCGGCGAGCCGATGGCGCCGCCACAGTGTTTCTTAGTATGATGGTTGGCTTATCAATATTCTGGAGTTCAGCAGTGACGACCTACCGCGGCTATGCCACCATGTCCACGCCCGTGATGTGGCTGTTCGCCCTCATCTTCGGCGTGCCCGCCGTGTTCGACCTGACGGCGGACCTGGCCGGGATGTCGCGCCAGGACGTCCTGCATAACCTCGCGCGCCTGTGCGTCGGCGTCTTCATGCTGTACTGCGCACTGCGTGTCCAGCAGGGCAAGCGCGAAACGCTGGCTTCGCGCGGCACCGTCATCGCCGGCCATCTCTCCTTCGCTTTCCTGGCCGTGATGCTGCTGTTCAAGCTCGGCCAGTACCTCGGCCTGGCCGTCCTCTGACCAACTCCAGTCGGTGTCAGGTCTGACATTCAGACACGAGCTCAGCAACTCCAGTCGGTGTCAACTCCAGTCGGTGTCAGGTCTGACATTCAGACACGAGCTCAGCAATCAATGGCGATGACGCTAGAGCTCGTGTCCAGATGTCAGACCTGACACCAGGGTGTGGCGTGCATGTTCGCGCGGCCTGGACTGCGGTATGATCCCGCGTTCATTTACCAACCGGTCTTCGCCATGCAACAGCCACCCCGTCGCGGTCCTTCGGCCGGCGGCAACTTCGTCATCGCCACCCTGCTCGGCATCCCGGGCCTGATCAACCTGTCCGGCGGCTTCACGCGCGGCAGTCCAGGGGAGATCATCTGCGGCATCGCGGCGCTCGCCTATGCGGGCCTGCTGGTGCGCGACGGCCTGTCGATCCGCAAGACCGGCCTGCCGGCCATGCCGCAGGGGCGCATGCTCCTGATCGGTTTTGCCTTCCTGAGCGTCTATATGATCGGGCTCTTCCTCAAGCACCGCGGCTGAGCGGTTTCCCGAGGCAGACCGAGACGGCCTTGCCCACATACTTGCCCCAGGCCGGCGCCTCGCGATAGCCATGGCGGCGGTAGAAGTCCACGGCGCGTACGTTGATGCGGTGCGTGGACAGGCGCACTTCCCGGTAGCCGAGATCGCGCGCCTGCGCTTCGAGCGCGGCCAGCAGGAGCGTGCCGGCGCCGCTGCCGGGGCGCGCATACATCCGCTTGATTTCCCCGACATCGGCGTCGAGTGGCCGCAAGGCGCCGCAGCCGACCGGCGCGCCGTCTTCCGCGCGTGCGATCAGGAAGAGCGCCCGCGGACCGCGCACATCGTTCGCGTCGAACGACGCGGCCCCGCTGTCGCCGGTGATGGCGGCCAGCGCCGCATCGAGCTCCGAGACCAGGAGCCGGACGTCCGGATCGTCGGGATCGATGGGCGCGACCTCCATCGCCTGCTTACTTCTTCAGCTTCGCAAACGCCGCCGCCATCGCGCCGCCCGCGCTTGGTGCGGCTTTTTCCTGGCGCTGGTGCTGGCCCATGCGCTTGCGGTCATCGCGGTCGCCGCGCTGCTGCGGCTGCGCGCCGGCCTGCGGCGCCGCATCCGACAGGCGCATGGTGAGCGCGATGCGCTTGCGCTTGACGTCCACTTCCAGCACCTTCACCTTCACCACCTGGCCGGCCTTCACCACCGTGTGCGGGTCCTTCACGAAGGTGTTCGACAGCGCCGAGATGTGCACCAGTCCATCCTGGTGCACGCCGATGTCCACGAACGCCCCGAAGGCGGCGACGTTGGTGACGACGCCTTCCAGGATCATGTCCGGGCGCAGGTCGGCGATCTCTTCCACGCCTTCCTTGAAGGTCGCGGTGGTGAATTCCGGACGCGGGTCGCGGCCCGGCTTTTCCAGCTCCTTCAGGATGTCGCTCACGGTCGGCACGCCGAATTTATCATTGGCATACCTGGCCGGGTTGAGCGACTTGATCAGGGCGCCGTCGCCGATCACCGCCTTCATGTCGCGCTTGATATCGAGGAGGATCTTCTCGACCACCGGATAGGACTCGGGGTGGACCGCCGACGCGTCGAGCGGATTCTCGCCGTTCATCACGCGCAGGAAGCCGGCGGCCTGCTCGAAGGTCTTGTCGCCCAGGCGCGGCACCTTCTTCAATGCCGCACGCGAGGCAAATGCGCCCTGCATGTCGCGGTAGGTGACGATGCTCTGCGCCACGCTCGAAGACAGGCCCGAGACGCGCGCCAGCAGCGGGGCGGAAGCCGTGTTCACGTCCACGCCGACCGCGTTCACGCAATCCTCGACCACCGCGTCGAGCGAGCGTGCGAGCTGGGTCTGCGACACGTCGTGCTGGTACTGGCCGACGCCGATACTCTTCGGGTCGATCTTCACGAGTTCGGCCAGCGGGTCCTGCAGGCGGCGCGCGATCGACACCGCGCCGCGAATCGAAACGTCGAGGTCCGGCAGTTCGCGCGAAGCGAACTCCGATGCCGAATAGACCGATGCCCCGGCTTCCGACACGACGATCTTCTGGAGCTTGAGCTCTGGATTCTGCTTGATCAGGTCCTGGGCCAGCTTGTCGGTCTCGCGCGATGCGGTGCCGTTGCCGATCGAGATCAGGGAGACGTTGTGCCTGGCCGCCAGCTGCCCCAGCACGTGCAGCGAACCGTCCCAGTCATTGCGCGGCTGGTGCGGGTAGACGGTAGCGGTGTCGACCACCTTGCCGGTCGCATCGACCACGGCCACCTTGACGCCGGTGCGCAGGCCCGGGTCCAGGCCCATGGTGGCGCGCGGGCCCGCCGGCGCGGCCAGCAGCAGCGACTTCAGGTTGCGCGCGAAGACGTTGATCGCATCGAGTTCGGCTTTCTCGCGCAATGCGCCCATCAATTCGGTCTCGATGTACATGAAGCTCTTCACGCGCCAGGTCCAGCGCGCGGTATCCAGCAGCCATTTGTCGGCCGGACGGCCCGCGGCCTTGATGCCGAAGGCGGCGCAGATGCGGCTTTCGCAGGGGTTGTGCGGCGCGTCCCACTTCGGTTTCTCGGCTTCCGAGTCCAGGCGCAGGGTCACGTCCAGCACGCCTTCGCGGCGGCCGCGCATCAGCGCCAGCGCGCGGTGCGAGGGGACGGTGGAAAGTAGCTCGGAATAATCGAAGTAGTCGGCGAACTTCTCGCCTTCTTCCTCCTTGCCGGCGACGACCTTGGACTCCACGACGCCGTGCTCCTGCACGTATTCGCGCAGCGAGGCGAGCAGGGTGGCGTCCTCGGCGAAGCGCTCCATCAGGATCTGGCGCGCGCCGTCCAGCGCCGCCTTCGCGTCAGCCACGCCCGGATTGGCGCCGCCGTCCGCATTCGTGAACGCTTCGCGCAGGTAGCCAGCGGCCACCTCGTCCGGATTGAGCGTCGGGTCGGCAAGCAGGGCGTCGGCCAGCGGCGCGAGGCCGGCTTCGACCGCGATCTGTGCCTTGGTGCGGCGCTTCTGCTTGTAGGGCAGGTAGAGGTCTTCCAGGCGGGTCTTGTCCTCGGCCAGCGCGATCGACTGCATCAGCTCGGGCGTCATCTTGTTCTGCTCGGTGATCGAGGCGACGATCGCGGCGCGGCGGTCTTCGAGTTCGCGCAGGTAGCGCAGGCGTTCTTCGAGCAGGCGCAGCTGGACGTCGTCGAGTCCGCCGGTGGCTTCCTTGCGGTAGCGCGCGATGAAGGGGACGGTGGCGCCTTCGTCGAGCAGGGCGATGGCGGCGGCCACCTGGACCGGTTTGGCGGACAGTTCGATTGCTAAGCGTTGTTCGATGGATGGCAGCATGGTTCAGAAATGGAGCGGGAGGTCAAGCGGACAATGATCACGCAAACGCGGCGGATACGCCAGTCTTGACAGGCACACCCCGATCATGCGAGAACAGACGGTTTGGCAGACACGCTTCAAAACAGGCACATGCGCACGCAGAAGACACCCGGACGAGTTTTGTCCGCTACGTGCGATTCCGAACAAAACGGAAGTGTCCGTATGAAGGATAATGTTCGTTATTGTCGTTTTTAATACAGACACACGAGACCCATGCACACAGTCGATGATCATCGCGAGAACGCCAGCGACACCCCTGTAGTCGCCCGCGCTCCCGCACGCGCTCCCGCCCTGCCCGCGCCGGTGGTGAGTTGGCTGCAAAGGGTCGAGGCCGCGGCGCATCCGCAGCCCAAGCTGACCGACGAGGTCGCTGATCCGAAGGCGGTTCAATACAAGTTCGTCTACGTGATGGCGCCCACCAGCGGCGGCCGCCACGTGGCCATCTGCCTGTGCAAGGCGCGCCTGCGCCCGAACGGCGACGTGGCCGCCGCCAGCCCGGTGAGCGAAGTGTTCTCGCTGCTGTCGGCCCCGCCTGCCTACCTGGAAGGCGACGACGTCGACCTGGTGCGCTTCTTCATCGCCATGCGCAGCGGCTCGGCCCAGGGCACCAGCGCCACCGAACCGAAGGGCAAGGTCGGCGCCATCCTGCTGCAGATGCTGCTCGAGCAGGGCAAGCTCCTGTGGGCGAACTCCTGGTCCGACATGGCGGGCGGCCTCGTGTATCCGCTGCAGGCCGGCCCGACCCGCCTGGCCAGCCTGGCCTGGCGCGACGAAGGCCGCGTGGCCAAGCTCGGCTGGTCGGTGGAACCGGCCAAGGGCGCCACCCACAGCGGCGCCGACCTGATCGACTACATGCTGCCGACCGATCCACCGTGGTATATCGACAACCTGTCGATCGGCCCGCTGGAACTCAATCGCGGCGGCATCGACATCTCGCTGGCCGAGCTGCAGGCCCTGGTGGCCCAGGCCCCGACCCTGACCGGCACCGACAAGAAGCGCGTCTCGCAACTGCTGCTGGCGCACGGCCTGCAGGGGCTGATGCCGCTGCCGCAGCCGCTGACCCAGCGCCTGCGCAACGACGTCAAACCGATACCGCACCTGCTGCTCGATTCGGTGCAGCTGTCCGACGGCGGCGCGCCGCGCTGGCACGACTTCGCCGTGCTGGCCTACGACTACGACGGCCAGCGCGTCTCCTTCGATCCGGCACAGCGCGTGGTGCGCCAGATCGGCGACGTTACCGAAGTCATCGAACGCGATCCGAAGGCCGAAGCCTCGGCGCTGAACAAACTGAACGAGATGGGCTTCCGCAAGCCTGTCACGCCGCCTTTCAACGCGATGGCCGGCGCCCTCGGGCTGGACAGCCAGGCGCACTGGCTGCGCTTCGCGGAAAGCGACCTGGACGCGCTGTCCGACGCCGGCTGGCATGTGCAGAAGTCGGCCAAGTACCGCTACGACACGATCGCCGTCGAAGACTGGTATGCAGACATCGACGAGCCGGAAGAGGCGGGCAATGCCTGGTTCGAGCTGGAACTGGGCATCGTGGTGGCGCGCAAGCGCGTGCCGCTGCTGCCGGTGCTGGTGCAGCTGATCCGCAGCGCGCCGGCCGACTTCGACCCGGCCGTGCTGGCCGCGCATGCGGAGGCCGACCAGATGCTCGCCACCCTGCCGGACGGCGTGCGCGTGGCCCTGCCATGGGGGCGCCTGAAGCCCATCCTGGCCACGCTCGGTGAGCTCTACTTCAACGACAAGATCAAGGCGCGCATGCGCATGTCGACCCTGGATGCGGCGCGCCTGGAAGACCTGGCGCGCGGGCTGGAACTGCGCTGGACCGGCGGCGAGCGCCTGCGCGAAACCGGCCGCAAGCTGAGCCAGTTCGGCTCGGTGAAGAAGGTCGAGCCGCCGAAGGGCCTGCAGGCCACCCTGCGCGACTACCAGCTCGACGGCCTCTCATGGATGCAGTTCCTGCGCGAGTACGACCTCGGCGGCATCCTGGCCGACGACATGGGCCTCGGCAAAACCGTGCAGACCATCGCCCACATCCTCATCGAGAAGGAAGCCGGCCGCTTGACCAGCCCGGCCCTCGTGATCGCGCCGACCAGCCTGATGACCAACTGGTTCGACGAGGCCGCGCGCTTCGCCCCGAGCCTGAAGGTGCTGCTCCTGCAGGGCAAGGAGCGCATGGACCTGTTCGACCAGATCAAGGACGCCGACATCGTCCTGACCACCTATGCGCTGCTGCCGCGCGACGAGGAAAAGCTGCGCGAGCACCACTATCACCTGGTGATCCTGGACGAATCGCACTACATCAAGAATACCCGCTCCAAGGCGGCGCAGACGGCCGGCTCGCTGAACGCCAACCATCGCCTCTGCCTGTCCGGCACCCCGCTCGAAAACCACCTGGGCGAACTGTGGTCGCAGTTCCACTTCCTGCTCCCGGGCCTGCTGGGCGACGAGAAGACCTTCAACAACCAGTTCCGCCACCCGATCGAACGCCAGGACGACACGGTGCGCCGCACGCTGCTCAGCCGCCGCATCAAGCCCTTCCTGCTGCGCCGAACCAAGGACCACGTGGCCAAGGAACTGCCGGAGAAGACCGAGATGGTGCGCCGCATCGAGCTCTCGGGCCCGCAGCGCGACCTGTACGAGACCGTGCGCCTGGCGATGGACAAGAAGGTGCGCGAGGAGATCGACCGCAAGGGCGTGGCGCGCAGCCAGATCGTCATCCTGGAAGCGCTGCTGAAACTGCGCCAGGTCTGCTGCGACCCGCGCCTGGTGAAGGCCATGCCGGGCAAGAAGAACACGGCGGCGGTGTCGGCCAAGCTGACCGACCTGATGCAGATGGTCGAAGACCTGCTGCAGGAAGGCCGCAAGATCCTGGTGTTCTCGCAGTTCACCAGCATGCTCTTCCTGATCGAGGAAGAACTGGCGGCGCGCGGCATCCACTACGCCTTGCTGACCGGCGAGACCCGTGACCGCTCGGCGCAGGTGGCCGCCTTCCAGCAGGGCGCGGTGCCGATCTTCCTGATCAGCCTGAAGGCCGGCGGCGTCGGCCTGAACCTCACCGCGGCCGACACCGTGATCCACTACGACCCGTGGTGGAACCCGGCGGCCGAAAACCAGGCCACCGACCGCGCCTGGCGCATCGGGCAGGACAAACCCGTATTCGTCTACAAGCTGATCGCCAAGGGCACGCTGGAAGAAAAGATCCAGCAGCTGCAGCAGAAGAAGTCGGAGCTGGCGCAGTCGATCCTGTCCGAAGGCGAATCGCAGAAGATGGCGCTGACGCAGGAAGACCTGCAGGCGATCTTCGCGCCGCTGGAAGACGGCGCGGCATAAAACGAAGGCGTGTTTCTTGTAGGGTGGACGGCTCCGCCGACCGCCCTGCCTATGCGGTCAACGCCGATAAAGAAAAGGGCGACTGGTTCTCACCAGCCGCCCTTTGCGTTTTTTCGTCAGTGCGGATTACTTGTAAAACGCCTCGACCTTGCCTTTCAGCTTGATCAGCATCGGCTTGCCCTTGCGGTCGAGCGTGCGGCCGGCGGCGACCTTGATCCAGCCTTCGCTGATGCAATACTCTTCCACGTCGTGGCGGTCCTTGTCGTTGAAGCGGATGCCGATTTCGCGCTGGAAGACGTCGCGGTTATGGAAAGGGCTGCTCGGGTCGATCGAGAGCCGGTCCGGGAGTTGGGGGAGGGAGGTGGTATCGTTCATGACGCGAATTATCCACCAACTGCGCGCCACGTGGCGCAAAAAATGCGGTTCGAGGGCGTCCTCGCTTGTCTGTACAAATGGTCGGGGCGGACGATATACTCCCTGACACCTTCTTGTTCCATCGCAATAGAAAGCGCTCGATGACCCGTCGCACGGATGCATCCACCACAACACCAGGCCAGTCCACGCTTGGGGAGGGCATGGGCGAGCAGTTCCGCGTCATCGCCGAACTCGCCGGCGACATCGCTTTCAGCATCGACCTGCCCACGCACACGCTGCGCTACCTGAGTCCCGCATTCAGCAGCAGCTTCGGCCACACCCGGGACGCACTGCAGGCCGCGATCGCCGGCGCGCACGAAGACCTGGGACCACTGGGCATGGTCCTGGCGGGCAGCACCGGTGCGCCGGGCGAACGCCGCACCCAGGAAATCGACATCCGCAACGCGGACGGCCATCCGGTCGGCCTGCAGGTGATCTCGACCATCGTGCAGGACGGGGACGGCGGCCAGTCGCTGGTCGGCCTGCTGCGCGACCTGACGCCGCAGCGCACCCACCTGGCCGACCAGCGCCGCTTCGCGAGCATGCTGAACCACGAATTCCGCACCCCGCTGGCCACCATCGACGGCGCGGTGCAGCGCCTGGAAGCGACCGCGCAGGCCGCCGACGAGCCGACCCGCCAGCGCTACCGCAAGATTGCAGTGGCGACCGATCGCCTGATCGCCATGCTGGATGAATACCTGTCGCCGGACCGCATGGCCGCCATCGGCAAGGTGCGCCAGCCGCACACCATCGCGCCCGGCGAACTGCTGGAGGCCGGCGCCGCACAGGTGCGCGAGGCCGGGCGCGAAGCGACGGTCGAGGCGGATGCGCTGCCGCTCGCGCTGCGGGGCGAGCCGGAAGGCCTGCGCCTGGCGCTCAAAGTCCTGGTCGACAACGCGCTGCTGTACTCGCCGTCCGGCTCCCGGGTGAGCCTGGGCGCGCGCCGCAGCGGCAACGGCGTCGAGTTCTTCGTGCGCGACGAAGGCGAGGGCGTCCCGCCGGAAGACGCCGCGTGCATCTTCGACAAGGGCTACCGCGGCCGCAATGCGGACGGCCTGGCGGGCAGCGGCCTGGGCCTGTACATGGCGCGCTCGATCGTCGACGTCCATGGCGGCATGCTGCGCCTGGCCGAGAGCAATGGCGGGGCCGAATTCCGGCTATGGCTGCCGGCACTGGAAGATGGCGGACAACAACGACTTGCCTCATCCAGTCCCAGCAGTGATAATCGGAGCGATCAATAACATGGCTCCCGCATGACGCAGATACTGATTGTTGAAGACAATGGCGAATATGCAGACGACATGGCCGAGTTCCTGAGGGAGCTGGACCATGACGTCACCATCGCCAAGACCGCGAGTGAGATGTGGGCCGCGCTGACGCGCACCCCGGCCGCGGTCGTGGTGCTGGACCTCGGCCTGCCGGACGAGGACGGCTTCAACGTCATCCCGCGCATGCGCCAGCTGTATCCCGAGATCGGCCTGCTCGTATTGACAGGCCGCGTCGCCTTCGACCACCGCATCCTCGGCCTGCGCCTGGGCGCCGACCATTACCTGACCAAGCCGATCAAGTTCCCCGAGCTGGCCGCCCACATCGAAGCCCTCGATCGCCGCGTCCGTCCCGCCGATCCAGCCCCCGCCCCGAGCAAGTGGACCCTGCGCGTCAGCGCGCGCCAGCTCGAACTGGGCGGCAAGGTGATCGACCTGACCGAAAAGGAGTGCAACTTCCTGCACCTCCTGACCATCAACACCCGCCCCGTTCCGCGCCAGGTGATCGTCGCCGGCATGGGCGGCGAAGACCCGGACGCCAGCCGCCGCGTCGACATGCTGGTCTACCGCCTGCGCAAGAAAGCCCGCTCCGGCCTCGGCCAGGACCTGCCCCTGCGCAGCGCCTACGGCGAAGGCTACAGCCTCTCCGCCGGCTTCACCCTCGCCTGACCCCCTTAATTGGGGTCAGCGTTGAATTATTGAGCAATTGCCCAAATTCGCCCCATTTCCAATGAGGGTCAGAGTCAAATTATTGAGTAATGACTCCTTAGAAGCGTGCTCGACCGTAATTGGGGACAGGGTCAGCCGTTTTTCGGCTGGCCTTGAGATTAATTAGGGACAGAGTAAAATTTCTCAGCTAAAATGCCTGCTCGACTTTTGAGCACGCCATGGCACGCCTTCCCCGACTCATCATCCCGAACCAGCCGCACCACGTCATCCAGCGTGGCAATAACCGTCAACTGATCTTCCGCGAGGAAGTGGATTACCAGCGTTTCCTGGCCTGGCTGAAGGAGGCGGCGCGCTTCTATCAGGTGGCGATTCATGCCTATGTGCTCATGCCCAACCACATACACCTGCTCGCCACGCCCTCCGATGCAACCGGGCTGGCCCTGATGATGCAGAAGGTGGGCCGTTTCTACGTCCCCTGGTTCAATAACAAGTACGAGCGCAGCGGTGGCCTGTTCGAGGGACGCTTTCGCACCTCGCTCATCGATACAGAAAGCTATTTCCTGGCCTGCAGCCGCTACATCGAGCTCAATCCCGTGCGCGCCGGCCTGTCGTCGGGACCGCTGGACTATCCCTGGTCGAGCTATGCCCACCACACGGGCGTGCGTACCGACGGCCTGGTCACCGACCACCTGCTTTACTGGGGCATGGGCAACACCCCCTTCCAGCGCGAAGCCGCCTATACCGAGCTGGTCATGCAAGGCATCCCCCAGGACGAGCTCGACTTCGTCACCACCTCGGTCCTGAAGAACCAGCCCCTGGGTTCGGAAGCCTTCAAGGCCGAGCTCGAGCGCAAGACCAAGCGCCAGATCCTGCCGGCCAAGCGCGGCCGACCTTTCCGGGAGCCTATCCCGCCGCGTCCGCAGGCGTAAGGACGCGCAAACAGTCGAACGGCACGGTTTTCCGTGCCGTTTTTTTATGTGCCGCTCTCGGCAAGAGCATTGTTTTCCACTATACAAATCAAGCACTTAAAGCTATTCTTGAACGTCTTTCTGACTCTGTCCCTAATTAATTAGACTTTCAAAAAGTTGTCAAACAATTCGACTCTGACCCTAATTATTCTTGTTGCCGTTTGTGTTGCGTTGCACTATTCTCGTTTTTGACCCTGACCGCATTGTGGAGATTTCGAGAGATGGAAGCCCAAGGTTTATACGATCCAGCCAACGAGCACGATGCGTGCGGCGTTGGATTCATTGCCCACATCAAGGGCAACAAGAGCCATTCGATCATCGAGCAGGGCCTGTTGATCCTGAAGAACCTTGACCACCGGGGCGCCGTCGGCGCCGATCCGCTGATGGGCGACGGGGCGGGCATCCTGATCCAGATTCCCGACCAGTACTTCCGCGACGAGATGGCCAAGCAGGGCGTCGAGCTTCCTCCGCCAGGCGAATACGGCGTCGGCATGGTCTTCCTGCCGAAAGAGCACGCTTCGCGCATCGCCTGCGAACAGGAAATCGAGCGCGCCGTGCGCATCGAGGGCCAGGTCGTCCTCGGCTGGCGTAACGTGCCGGTCGACGAAACCATGCCGATGTCGCCTTTCGTGAAGGCCAAGGAGCCGGTGATCCGCCAGATCTTCATCGGCCGCGGCCCCGACATCATGGTCACCGACGCGCTCGAACGTAAGCTCTACGTGATCCGCAAGTCTTCCGGCCACGCGATCCAGGCCCTGAAACTCCTGCACGGCAAGGAGTTCTTCGTGCCCTCGATGTCGGCCCGCACCATCGTCTACAAGGGCCTGCTGCTGGCCGACCAGGTCGGCGTCTACTACAAGGACCTGCAGGACCCGCGCTGCATCTCCGCGCTCGCGCTCGTCCACCAGCGCTTCTCCACCAACACCTTCCCCGAGTGGCCGCTGGCCCACCCCTACCGCCTGATCGCGCACAACGGCGAGATCAACACCGTCAAGGGCAACTTCAACTGGACCCGCGCCCGCGAAGGCATGCTCAAATCCGCCGTGCTGGGCGAAGACCTGGGCAAGCTCTTCCCCCTGATTTATGAAGGCCAGTCCGACACCGCCTGCTTCGACAACGCGCTCGAACTCCTGGTGATGGCCGGCTATCCGGTCGCCCAGGCGATGATGATGATGATCCCGGAAGCCTGGGAAAACCACACCTCGATGGACGACAACCGCCGCGCCTTCTACGAATACCACGCCGCGATGATGGAACCCTGGGACGGCCCGGCCGCCATGGCCTTCACCGACGGCCGCCACATCGGCGGCACCCTGGACCGCAACGGCCTGCGTCCGGCGCGCTACGTCATCACCGAGGACGACCTGGTCGTCATGGCTTCCGAATCCGGCGTGCTGCCGATTCCCGAGTCGCGCATCGTCAAGAAATGGCGCCTCCAGCCGGGCAAGATGTTCCTGATCGACCTGGAAGCCGGCCGCATCATCGACGACAAGGAGCTGAAGGACACCTACTCGAACGCCAAGCCCTATAAGGCCTGGATCAAGTCGGTGCGCATCAAGCTCAACGAAATCAAGCTGTCCGAATCGCAGCTGCTCCAGCACCGCGCCAAGGACGCGCAGGGCGAGAAGACGGCCGTTACGCTGCTGGATCGCCAGCAGGCGTTCGGCTACACCCAGGAAGACCTGAAGTTCCTGATGGCCCCGATGGCCGTGCTGGGCGAGGAAGCCACCGGCTCGATGGGTAACGACTCGCCGCTGGCGGTGATGTCGAACAAACTCAAACCCCTGTATAACTACTTCAAGCAGCTGTTCGCCCAGGTGACCAATCCGCCGATCGACCCGATCCGCGAGAGCATGGTGATGTCGCTGGTTTCCTTCATCGGCCCGAAGCCCAACCTGCTGGACACCAACAACGTCAACCCGCCGATGCGCCTGGAGGTGTCGCAGCCGGTGCTCGGCTTCGACGACATGGCGCGCTTGCGCGCGATCAGCCTGCACACCGGCGGCAAGTTCAAGTCCTATGAGCTGAACATCTGCTATCCGGTCGCCTGGGGCAAGGAAGGCATCGAGGCGAGCCTGGCTTCGCTGTGCGCGGAAGCGGTCGATGCGGTGAAATCCGGCCACAACATCCTGATTATCTCGGACCGCGCCATGTCGCTTGAACAGGTCGCGATTCCCGCTTTGCTGGCCACCTCCACCATCCACCAGCACCTGGTCGGACGCGGCCTGCGCGCCTCCACCGGCCTGGTCGTGGAAACCGGATCGGCCCGCGAGACCCACCACTTCGCCCTGCTGGCGGGCTACGGCGCGGAAGCCGTGCACCCCTACCTGGCGCTGGAAACGCTCAGCGACCTCGCGCACAACCTGCCGCACGAGATGGATGCCGAGAAGGCCATCTACAACTACACGAAGGCGGTCGGCAAGGGCCTCATGAAGGTGATGTCGAAGATGGGCATCTCGACCTACATGTCCTACTGCGGCGCCCAGATCTTCGAAGCCGTGGGCCTGAACAAGTCGCTGGTCGACAAGTACTTCCGCGGCACCTCGTCCACCGTCGAAGGCATCGGCCTGTTCGAAGTGGCGGAAGAAGCGCTGCGCCTGCATTCGCTCGCCTTCGGCAACGATCCGCTGCTCGAGCATGCCCTCGACACCGGCGGCGAATACGCCTTCCGCGTGCGCGGCGAAGACCACCTGTGGACGCCGGACGCCATCGCCAAGCTGCAGCACTCGACGCGCGCCAACAACTACAGCACCTATAAAGAGTACGCCCAGATCATCAACGACCAGAGCCGCCGTCACCTGACCCTGCGCGGCCTGTTCGAGTTCAGGATCGATCCATCCAAGGCCATCCCGCTGGAAGAAGTCGAGCCGGCCAAGGACATCGTCAAGCGCTTCGCCACCGGCGCGATGTCGCTCGGCTCGATCAGCACCGAGGCCCACGCCACGCTGGCGATCGCCATGAACCGCATCGGCGGCAAGTCGAACACCGGCGAAGGCGGCGAAGATCCGCGCCGCTACATGGGCGAGTTCAAGGGCATCAAGATCGCCAAGGGCGAGACCCTGGCCTCGATCCTGGGATCGGACCGCGTGGTGGCCGACATCCCGCTGGAGGAGGGCGACTCGCTGCGCTCGAAGATCAAGCAGGTGGCGTCGGGCCGCTTCGGCGTCTCCGCCGAGTACCTGGCATCGGCCGACCAGATCCAGATCAAGATGGCGCAGGGCGCCAAGCCGGGCGAAGGCGGCCAGCTCCCGGGCCACAAGGTCAGCGAGTACATCGCGTCCTTGCGCGTGTCGGTGCCGGGCGTGGGCCTGATCTCGCCGCCGCCGCACCACGACATCTACTCGATCGAAGACCTGGCGCAGCTGATCCACGACCTCAAGAACGCGAACCCGAACGCCTCGATCTCGGTAAAGCTGGTGTCGGAAGTCGGCATCGGCACCGTCGCCGCAGGCGTCTCGAAGGCCAAGGCCGACCACGTGGTGGTCGCAGGCCACGATGGCGGCACCGGCGCCTCGCCGCTGTCCTCGGTCAAGCACGCCGGCACTCCGTGGGAACTGGGCCTGGCCGAGACCCAGCAGACGCTCGTCCTGAACGGCCTGCGCAGCCGCATCCGCGTGCAGGCCGATGGCCAGATGCGCACCGGCCGCGACGTGGTGGTCGCCGCCATGCTGGGCGCCGACGAAATCGGCTTCGCGACCGCGCCGCTGGTGGTCGAAGGCTGCATCATGATGCGTAAATGCCACCTGAATACCTGCCCGGTCGGCGTCGCCACCCAGGACCCGGTCCTGCGCGCCAAATTCCAGGGTAAGCCGGAACACGTGGTGAACTACTTCTTCTTCGTCGCCGAGGAAGCCCGCCAGATCATGGCGCAGCTGGGCATCCGCAGCTACGACGAACTGATCGGCCGCACCGACCTGCTGGACAAGGCCAAGGCGATCGGGCACTGGAAGGCCCAGGGCCTGGATTTCTCGAACATCTTCTACCAGCCGAAGAGCGATTCGCCGCGCGCCCTGTTCCATACCGATGGCCAGGACCACGGCCTGGACAAGGCACTGGACCACAAGCTGATCGCCCAGGCCAAGGCCGCACTGGAAAAGGGCGAGCGCGTCTCCTTCATCTCGCCGGTGAAGAACGTGCACCGCACCGTGGGCACCATGCTGTCGGGCGAGGTCGCCAAGCGCTATGGCCATGCCGGCCTGCCGGACGACACCATCCACATCCAGCTGCAGGGCACCGCCGGCCAGTCGGCAGCGGCCTTCCTGGCGGCCGGCATCACGATCGACCTGGTCGGCGAAGGCAACGACTACGTCGGCAAGGGCCTGTCGGGCGGCCGCATCATCGTGCGTCCGAACACCGAGTTCCGCGGCTGGGCGGTGGACAACATCATCGTCGGGAACACCGTGCTGTACGGGGCGATTTCCGGTGAAGCCTTCTTCAACGGCGTGGCCGGCGAGCGCTTCGCCGTGCGTAACTCGGGCGCCGTGGCGGTGGTCGAGGGCTGCGGCGACCACGGTTGCGAGTACATGACCGGCGGGACGGTGGTGGTGCTGGGCGAGACCGGCCGCAACTTCGCGGCGGGCATGTCGGGCGGCGTGGCTTTCGTCTACGACCCGAACGGCGAATTCGCCGGCAAGTGCAACACCTCGATGGTCAACCTCGAGCCGGTGCTGGCGACCAAGCAGCAGCAGGACAAGGCCGGCTGGCACAGCCAGACCCGCAACGGCGAACGCGAATCGGACGAAACCATCCTGCGCCGCCTGATCGAACGCCACTTCAAGCACACGGGTTCCACCCGCGCGCGCAACCTGCTGGACGACTGGGCCAACAGCCGCGGCAAGTTCGTGAAGGTCTTCCCGACCGACTACAAGCGCGCCCTCGAGGAGATGCACAACTCGAGCATGGAAGAGGCGAACGACAAGATCGAAATGGCGGCGTAACCGCACGCTGCGATAAAAGGAAAACAACGTGGGCAAAATTACCGGCTTCATGGAATTCGCACGACAGGAAGAGGGCCACCTCGAGCCTGGCGATCGCGTCAAGAACTACAAGGAATTCGTGCTGACCCTCACCGACGGCCAGGCCAAGGTGCAGGGCGCGCGCTGCATGGATTGCGGCATCCCCTTCTGTAATACGGGCTGCCCGGTGAACAACCAGATCCCCGACTGGAACGACCTGGTCTACCACGGCAACTATCGCGCAGCCGTCGAGAACCTCCATTCGACCAACAACTTCCCGGAATTCACGGGACGCATCTGCCCGGCCCCTTGCGAGTCGGCCTGCACGCTCGGCATCAACGACGAACCGGTCGGCATCAAGTCGATCGAGCGCAAGATCGCCGACAGCGGCTGGGAGCACGGCTGGATCGTGCCGCAACCGGCCGCCGTAAAAACGGGGAAGAAGGTCGCCGTGGTCGGTTCCGGCCCCGCCGGCCTGGCCGCGGCCCAGCAGCTGGCGCGCGCCGGCCACGACGTCACCGTCTTCGAGAAGAGCGACCGCATCGGCGGCCTGCTGCGCTACGGGATCCCCGACTTCAAGATGGAGAAGGACCTGATCGACCGCAGGGTCGAGCAGATGAAGGCGGAAGGCGTGACCTTCCGCACCAGCGTCCTGATCGGCAAGGATTTCCCGGCCACCGTGTCGAACATGGCGCGCGACACCATCTTCCCGGAAGACCTGGAAAAAGAGTTCGACGCCGTGGTCCTGGCCGGCGGCGCCGAGCAGCCGCGCGACCTGCCCGTGCCGGGCCGCGAACTGAAGGGTGTGCACTTTGCCATGGACTTCCTGCCGCAGCAGAACCGGGTGAATGCCGGCGACAAGCTGAAGGACCAGATCAAGGCCACGGGCAAGCACGTGGTCGTGATCGGCGGCGGCGATACGGGTTCCGACTGCGTCGGCACCTCGAACCGCCACGGCGCGGCATCCGTCACCCAGTTCGAACTGATGCCGATGCCGCCCGAGCAGGAAAACAAGCCCCTGGTCTGGCCCTACTGGCCGACCCGCCTGCGCACCTCGTCCTCGCACGAGGAAGGCTGCCAGCGCGACTGGGCGGTCGCGACCAAGCGCCTGGAAGGCAAGGGCGGCAAGGTCGAGAAGCTGGTCGCCTGCCGCGTCGAATGGAAGGACGGCAAGATGGTCGAGGTGCCGGACTCGGAATTCGAGATGAAGGCCGACCTGGTGTTCCTGGCCATGGGCTTCGTCTCGCCGGTGCAGAACGTGCTGGACGCCTTCGGCGTGCAGAAGGATGCCAGGGGCAATGCGCGCGCCACGACCGATGGCGAGCGTTCCTACCAGACGTCGAAGGCGAAGGTATTCGCAGCGGGCGACATGCGCCGCGGCCAGTCGCTGGTCGTGTGGGCGATCCGCGAAGGCCGCCAATGCGCGCGTGCAGTCGACGAATTCCTGATGGGCAGTTCGGTCCTCCCGCGCTGAGGCCCGGAAGAGAACAGCTAGGCGGCTTCGGCCGCCTTTTTTTCGCCCTGACTCTTGTGGAAATAGGCCTACAAGAAGACGCGATCCGGCGCTTACCGACACGCTTATGTGCGTGTCCGCACGATGGCCCGGGAGGGAATGTCCTTACGCTGTGGCTGTATTGCAGCGCATCAGCTGACACTGTGACAAGGGGTGATTATCAAGCTGCCAGAGTTAGTTGCCCTATGGAATTTGTTGATAAAATTCAACAAATTGCAATATTGGAAGATATACATATCTCTTCAAAAACAATCACTTACGAGAGAAAATATCTGACTCTTTAGTTAGTTTTGTTGTAATTGTACGTCGACCGATCGGCCGAAAATGGGCCACCTCAAGCGAGGCTTAAGCTTTCTGCACTACAATAACGGATTACTTCAATAACAAAATACGCTGTGTCGAACCTAGTCGAAATCCGCGATCTGCACTTTTCGTACGGAGAGCGTTCCATCCTGTCGAACCTCCGCATGGATTTCCCACGCGGGAAGCTCATCGCCGTCATGGGTGGTTCGGGCTGCGGCAAGACCACGGTCCTGCGTCTGATCGGCGGCCAGATCCGCCCCCAGCGCGGCCAGGTGCGCGTAAACGGCGAGGTCGTGCACGAACTGAATACCAAGGGACTGTACCGCCTGCGCCGCCGCATGGGCATGCTGTTCCAGTTCGGCGCCCTGTTCACCGACCTGTCGATCTTCGACAACGTCGCCTTTCCCCTGCGCGAGCATACCGACCTGCCGGAAGAACTGATCCGCGACCTGGTCCTCATGAAACTCAATGCCGTCGGCCTGCGCAATGCGCATCGCCTGAAACCGGGCGAGATTTCCGGCGGCATGGCGCGCCGCGTCGCGGTGGCCCGCGCCATCGCCCTCGATCCCGAACTGATCATGTACGACGAGCCTTTCGCCGGCCTGGATCCGATCTCGATGGGCGTGACCGCCAACCTGATCCGCAACCTGAACGATGCGCTCGGCTCGACCTCGATCCTGGTCTCGCACGACGTCAAGGAAACCTTCGCCATCGCCGATTATGTGTACTTCATGTCCGCAGGCAAGATTGTTGCTGAAGGTACGCCGGCGGAGCTGCGTGTCTCGCAAGACCCCTACGTCAAACAGTTCGTGAACGCCGAGCCGGACGGCCCGGTGCCCTTCCACTATCCGGGCAAGTCGCTCAGCGACGACCTGGGCCTGGGAGGCAAGCGATGATGCGCGCGCTGGAATCGATCGGCCGCTGGGCGCGCGAAGGCGTGGAGAGCCTGGGTTTCGCGACCCGCGCCTTCTTCAATCTGCTGCGCTTTTCCCCGGGAGCCTTCCGCCGCCCGACCCTGATTACCGAGCAGATTCACTTCATCGGGAACTATTCCCTGGTGATCACGATTGTCTCGGGTTTGTTCGTCGGTCTCGTACTGGGCCTGCAGTTCTATGTCAACCTGATCCAGTTCGGCGCCGAGGAAAAGCTCGGTCCGCTGACCGCGCTGTCGCTGGTGCGCGAGCTCGGCCCCGTCGTGACGGCGCTGCTGTTCGCGGGCCGCGCCGGCACCTCGCTGACGGCCGAGATCGGCCTGATGAAGGCCGGCGAGCAACTCACCGCGATGGAAATGATGGCGGTCAACCCTGTACAGCGCGTGCTCGCGCCGCGCTTCTGGGGCGGCGTCATCGCCATGCCGGTGCTGGCGGCCGTGTTCTCGGCGGTCGGCATCGTCGGCAGCTATCTGGTCGGCGTGAAATTGCTGGGTCTGGACGAAGGCGCTTTCTGGTCGCAGATGCAGGCCGGCGTCGATGTCCAGCGCGACATCGTCAGCAGCGTGATCAAGAGTTTCGTGTTCGGCATCGCCGTGACATTTACCGCCCTGTTCCAGGGTTATCACGTCAAGCCGACCCCAGCGGACGTCGCGCGTGCCACCACGCGCACCGTCGTCATTGCCTCGCTGCTGGTACTGGGGCTGGATTTCGTGATGACCGCCCTGATGTTCGGGCAGTGATAAAAAATCAATAACATAGAATCAATGTTTGTTTGGCCGCGCACAGACGGCCTGAATACTAGGAAATACTATGCACCGTAAAATTATCGATGTCTGGGTCGGCCTGTTCGTCCTGCTGGGCGCCGCAGCCCTCCTGTTCCTGGCCCTGCAGGCGGGGAATATGAGCACTTTGTCGTTCACCAAGACCTATGCCGTGACCGGCAAGTTCGACAATATCGGCGGCCTGAAACCGCAATCACCCGTGAAGAGCGCCGGTGTGGTGGTTGGCCGGGTGGGCGAGATCAGCTTCGATGACAAGACTTTCCAGGCGCAGGTGCGCCTGGACCTGGACCAGAATTATCAGTTCCCAAAAGATAGTTCGTTGAAGATCCTGACCGCTGGCCTGCTGGGCGAGCAGTACATCGGCATCGAACCGGGCGGCGATACCAAGAATCTGGTGGACGGCGACCGTATTACGCGCACCCAGTCGGCTACGGTGCTCGAGGATCTGATCAATCAATTTATCTACAGCAAGGCCGCTGATGGAAAGGAAGGTAGCGAATGAAGCACATGCCAGTTTCCGCAGGCCCCCTGCGTGCCCTCGCAGCAGCTGCAACACTTGCGCTGCTGGGCGGCTGCGCCACCACGAATCCGCAAGACCCGCTGGAAGGCTATAACCGCACCGTGTTCCGCTTCAACGACGCGGTCGACCGCACCGTGCTGAAGCCGACCGCGACCGCCTACAAGAACGTGACCCCGAGCTTCGTGCAGACCGGTGTGAACAATTTCTTCGGTAACTTGTCCGATGCCTGGAGCGCGGTGAACAACCTGCTGCAGGGCAAGGGCCAGGCCGGCATGGGCGACGTCACCCGCGTCGCCGTCAACTCGACCTTCGGCATCTTCGGCCTGCTCGACATCGCCTCGGAAGCCGGCATCCCCAAGCACAACGAGGATTTCGGCCAGACCCTGGGCGTGTGGGGCGTGCCGAGCGGTCCCTTCGTGATGCTGCCGATCCTCGGCCCGTCCACGGTGCGTGACACCGCGGCCCTGCCGGCCGACATCGGTGGCGACATCTGGAAGTACAAGGAACCGGCCAACTGGCGCAATATCGGCGCCGCGGTCCGTGTAGTCGACAAGCGCGCCACCCTGCTGGACGCGGGCAACCTGCTGGAAGACGCCGCCCTCGACCGTTACGAATTCATCCGCGACGGCTATATGCAGCGCCGCCAGAGCCAGGTCTACGACGGCAACGTGCCGCGCGTGACCCCGGCCGACGAAGCGACCAGCAATGCCGACCCGGCCGGCAAATCGGCGGCGGAGCCGGCGGCGAAACCTGCACAGTAACAAGTCCTTACACAACGGTGTCAGCCGTAAGCAGCACCAGGAGTTAACATGGCATGCCCCGCCGGCCCCGTGGCCCGGCGCGGCGCCACCCAATAAGGAAACCGACACATGAAACCCATCATCCAACTGATCGCCGCAGCAAGCGCCACCATCGCTTTCGCAACGTCCGCCATCGCCGCCGAAGCACCGGACGCGCTGGTCAAGCGCATCAGCGCCGACGTCATCGAGACCGTCAAGGCCGACAAGGACATCCAGGCCGGCAACCGCGCCAAGATCATGGACCTCGTGAACAGCAAGATCCTGCCGCACGTGGACGCCGAGAAGATGACCCAGCAGGCAGCCGGCCGCTACTGGCGCCAGGCCACCCCGGAACAGCAGAAGCAGCTGATCAAGGAATTCACCAACCTGCTGGTCTATACCTACGCAGGCGCGCTGTCGCAGATCAAGAACGAAACCGTCGAGTTCAAGCCTTTCCGTGCCGAAGCCGGCGCCAGCGACGTCGAAGTGCGTTCGCAGGTCAATGTGAGCCGCGGCGAGCCGATCACCCTGAACTACCGCCTGTCGAACGGCCCGCAGGGCTGGAAGATCTACGACATCAACGTGCTGGGCGCCTGGCTGGTTCAGACCTACACCAGCACCTTCGCAAGCGAGATCGGCAAGACCGGCGTGGATGGCCTGATCAAAAAGCTCGCCGAGCGTAACCAGCAGCTGGCCTCCAAGCCGCTGAAGGCGCCGAAGTAATGGCCGAAGCCAATCCCATGCTCTCGCTCGACGCCTTGACCTTCCAGAGCGGCAGCGCCGCCCTGGAGCAGGGCTGCGCCGCGATCTCCGCCGGCGAGACCGTGTTCGACCTAGGCGGCGTCGGCGCCGCCGACTCCTCGGCCGTGGCCGTGTTGCTGGCCTGGCAGCGCCGCGCGCGCGCCGCGAACCAGCACCTCACCTTCATCAACGTTCCCGAGAACGTGCAGAAGCTGGCGGCCTTGTACGGCGTCGATCAGCTCTTGCCGCAATCCTGACTGTGCTTTTCGTAGGGTGGGCGGAGGACCGCCCACCCTGCAAACCCCTCCTGCGCCGAATTTCCCCGCCGGCCTCTTGTATTTCTGATTTCACCTATAATGGGCCGTTTCCCCGCACGGTCCCGGCGCGCCCGCGCCACCCTCCCGAACAAGAATGACAGCGATCCAGATTAACAGCGTCGAGAAAAGCTACAAGGGCTTCAAGGCCCTCAAGGGCGTCTCCATGAACATCGAGGAAGGCGAGTTCTTTGGCCTCCTCGGCCCCAACGGCGCCGGCAAGACCACCCTGATCTCCACCATCGCGGGCCTGATCCGCCCGGACGTCGGCAGCGTCAAGATCCACGGCCACGACGTGGTCACGGACTTCCGCGAAGCGCGGAAGCGCCTGGGCGTGGTGCCGCAGGAACTGGTGTTCGACCCCTTCTTCACTGTACGCGAGACGCTGCGCCTGCAGTCGGGCTACTTCGGCATCAGGAACAACGACGCCTGGATCGACGAGGTCATGCACAACCTCGATCTCACCAACAAGGCCGACGTGAACATGCGCGCACTCTCCGGCGGCATGAAGCGGCGCGTGCTGGTGGCCCAGGCCCTCGTGCACAAGCCGCCCGTGATCGTGCTGGACGAGCCGACCGCCGGCGTCGACGTCGAGCTGCGCCAGACCCTGTGGAAGTTCATCTCGCGCCTGAACCGCGAAGGCCATACCGTGGTGCTGACCACCCACTACCTGGAAGAGGCGCAGGCCATGTGCCAGCGCGTCGCCATGCTGAAACTCGGCGAGGTGGTGGCGCTGGACACCATGTCGGCGCTGCTGCGCCGCGTGTCGGGCTCGCAGCTGGTGGTCAAGCTCAAGAGCGGCGACCTGCCCGATGGCTTGCGCCACCTGGTCTCGCATGACGAGCATACCAATGGCAACAAGTACACCCTGCGCGTGAACGACGTCAGCGAAGTCGAGCCGATCCTGGCGCGCCTGCGTGAAAGCGGCGCCGTGATCGACGAGATGGCGCTCGAGCAGGCTGACCTCGAAGATATCTTCCTGCAGGTGGTCGGCAGCAGTGGGCAAAATTCGCAACCGGGAGGCCCGCAATAATGAATCTGTTCTCGGTGGGTTTCCGCACCCTGTTCTATAAAGAGTCGCTGCGCTTCTGGAAGGTGGCGACCCAGACCATCGCCGCGCCGGTCGTCACGGCCATGCTCTACCTGCTGATCTTCGGCCACGTGCTGGACGGCCGGGTCGAGATGCTGGAGGGCGTCAGCTATACCTCCTTCCTGATTCCGGGCCTGGTGATGATGAGTGTGCTGCAGAACGCCTTCGCCAACTCGTCCTCGTCCCTGATCCAGTCCAAGATCACCGGCAACCTCGTGTTCATCCTGCTGCCGCCGCTCTCGCATGCCGAGATCCTGTCGGCCTACATCGCCGCCTCCATCCTGCGCGGACTCGCGGTGGGCTTCGGCGTGTTCGTGATCACCGCCTGGTTCGCGCACCTGAGTTTCGTCGCGCCGCTGTGGATCGTCGTCTTCGCCTTCATGGGCGCGGCCATCCTCGGCACCATGGGCGTCATCGCCGGCATCTGGGCGGAGAAGTTCGACCAGCTGGCCGCATTCCAGAACTTCCTGATCATGCCGGCCACCTTCCTGGCCGGGGTGTTCTATTCCATCCAAAAACTGCCGCCGTTCTGGCTGGCGGTCTCGCATTTCAACCCGTTCTTTTATATGATTGACGGGTTCCGCTATGGATTCTTCGGCAAGTCCGACGTCTCGCCCTGGACCAGCCTGGCCATCGTGTCGGTGTTCCTGGTGGTGCTGGCGGCCATTGCGATCAATATGCTCAAGCGCGGCTACAAGCTTCGCCACTAAAGAATTCACTGGAGTTACCTCGTGTCGACCACACCCGAACTGATCCACAGCTACATCAGCGCTGGCCTCGAATGCACCCATTTGCACGTGGAGGGCGACGGCCAGCATTTCACGGCCGTGATCGTCTCGCCGGCCTTTGCCGGCAAGCGTCCGATCCAGCGCCACCAGCTGGTGTACGCTGCACTCGGCGATCGCATGCGTGAGGAAATCCACGCGCTGTCGATGAAAACCCTTACCCCTGAAGAGTACCAAGGCTAATCATGGACAAGCTGCAAATCAACGGCGGCAAGCGCCTGAACGGTGACATCCCGGTTTCCGGCGCCAAGAACGCGGCGCTGCCCATCCTGTGCGCGGGCCTGCTCACCGGCGGCGACCTCGAACTGTCGAATGTGCCGCGCCTGCATGACGTGCGCACCATCCTCAAGCTGCTCGAGCAGACCGGCCTGAAGGTGACCCAGGACGACGAAAACGTCACGCTCAACGGCGCCAACATCACTTCGCTCGAAGCGCCCTACGAGCTGGTGAAGACCATGCGCGCTTCGATCCTCGTGCTGGGCCCCCTGCTGGCGCGCTTCGGCGAAGCCAAGGTCTCGCTGCCGGGCGGCTGCGCCATCGGTTCGCGTCCCGTGGACCAGCACATCAAGGGCCTGCGCCAGATGGGCGCCGAGATCACGATCGAAGGCGGCTACATCCATGCCAAGTGCGCGAAGCTCAAGGGCGCGCGCATCCTCACCGACATGATCACCGTGACCGGCACCGAGAACCTGCTGATGGCGGCAACGCTGGCGGAGGGCGAGACGGTGCTGGAAAACGCCGCGCGCGAGCCCGAAGTGACCGACCTGGCCAACCTCCTGGTGGCGATGGGCGCGAAGATCGAAGGCATCGGCACCGACCGCCTGGTGATCCAGGGCGTGGAGTCGCTGCACGGCGCGAAGCACGCCGTGATCTCGGACCGTATCGAAGCCGCGACTTTCCTGTGCGCGGTGGCGGCCACCGGCGGCGACATCGTGCTGCGCAACACCCGCACCGACATCTTCGACGTGGCGCTCGGCAAGCTGCGCGAGATGGGCCTGCAGCTGGACGTCGGCACGGACACGATCCGTGCGCGCATGGACGGCCGCCCGCATCCGGTGTCCTTCCGCACCACGGAATACCCGGGCTTCCCGACCGATATGCAGGCCCAGTTCATGGCGGTGAACATCCTGGCCGACGGGTCGAGCCGCGTGACCGAGACCATTTTCGAAAACCGCTTCATGCACGTGCAGGAGATGAACCGCCTCGGCGCCCACATCTCCACCGAGGGCAATACCGCCTTCATCAAGGGCGTCGATCGCCTGGTCGGCGCGCCCGTGATGGCAACCGACCTGCGCGCCTCGGCGTCGCTGGTGATCGCCGGCATGGCCGCGGAAGGCACCACCCTGATCGACCGCATCTACCACCTCGACCGCGGCTACGACCGCATGGAAGTGAAGCTGTCCGCCGTCGGCGCCGACATCGTCCGCATCAAGTAAATGAGCACTATGAATCGTAACGGGGAACCGGGCCTGATCCTGGCCCTCTCCAAGGGCCGGATCTTCGAGGACACCCTGCCGCTCCTGGCGGCGGCGGGCATCACCGTCCTCGAGAATCCGGAAACCTCGCGCAAGCTGATCCTGCCGACCAACGACCCGGGCGTACGCGTGCTGATCGTGCGCGCCAGCGACGTGCCGACCTATGTCCAGCACGGCGCCGCCGACTTCGGCGTGGCCGGCAAGGACGTGCTGCTCGAGCATGGCGGCGAAGGCCTGTACCAGCCGATCGACCTGCGCATCGCCTGCTGCCGCATGTCGGTGGCGGTGAACGCCGGCTTCGACTACGAGACCGCGGTGCGCCAGGGCGCGCGCCTGCGCGTGGCCACCAAGTTCGTGAACACCGCGCGCGAGCACTTCGCGGCCAAGGGCGTCCACGTCGACCTGATCAAGCTGTACGGCTCGATGGAACTGGCGCCGCTGGTCGGCCTGTCCGACGCCATCGTCGACGTCGTCTCGACCGGCGGCACCCTGCGCGCCAACAACCTGGTCGAAGTCGAAAAGATCATGGACATCTCCTCGCGCCTGGTGGTCAACCAGGCCGCGCTCAAGCTCAAGCGCGAGCGCCTGCAACCCATTCTCGACGCCTTCCAGAAGGCGTCCCTAGCACAAGGCTGAAGCACTCATCATGGCAGTACAGATCCGCAAGCTCGACTCCACCGCCCCTGACTTCAAGCAGACGCTGTCAAGCCTGCTGGCATTCGAAGCCGAAACCGACGACGCCATCGAGGCGGCAGTCGCGAAGATCCTGGCGGACGTGAAGCATCGCGGTGACGCTGCCGTGCTGGAGTACACCAACCGGTTCGACCGCATCCCGAACGGCGGCGCCAGCTCGATGGCCGCCTTCGACGTCCGGCAGGAAGAACTGGACGCGGCCCTCGCGGCGATCCCCGAAGCCCAGCGCGACGCCCTGCGCACGGCCGCGCAGCGCATCCGCGTCTTCCACGAGCGCCAGAAGCAGGAGCTGAACGGCTTCACCTTCACCGAGCCTGACGGCACCGTGCTGGGCCAGCGCGTGACCCCGCTCGACCGTGTCGGCATCTACGTCCCGGGCGGCAAGGCGGCCTATCCTTCGTCGGTGCTGATGAACGCGATCCCGGCCAAGGTGGCCGGCGTGCAGGAAATCGTGATGGTGGTGCCGACTCCGGACGGCGTGAAGAACCAGATGGTGCTGGCCGCCGCCGCGATCGCCGGCGTGACCCGCGTGATCACCATCGGCGGCGCCCAGGCCGTCGGCGCGCTGGCCTACGGCACCGAGACGATTCCGGCCGTGGACAAGATCGTCGGCCCGGGCAATGCCTATGTGGCCGCCGCCAAGCGCCGCGTGTTCGGCGTGGTCGGCATCGACATGATCGCCGGTCCCTCGGAGATCCTGGTGCTGTGCGACGGCACCACCGATCCGGACTGGGTGGCGATGGACCTGTTCTCGCAGGCCGAGCACGACGAGCTGGCGCAAGCCATCCTGCTGTGCCCGGACGCGGACTACATCGCGCGCGTGGAAGCGAGCATCCACAAGCTGCTGCCCACCATGCCGCGCTCCGCAACCATCACCACGTCCTTGACCGACCGCGGCGCGCTCGTGAAAGTGCGCGATATGGAAGAGGCGTGCGCGATCGCCAACGACATCGCTGCCGAGCACCTCGAGATCTCCGCGGAAGACCCGCTCGAATGGGCGGACCGGATCCGCCACGCCGGCGCCATGTTCCTCGGCCGCTTCTCGTCCGAATCGCTGGGCGACTACTGCTGCGGCCCGAACCACGTGCTGCCGACCTCGCGCACCGCGCGCTTCTCCTCGCCCCTGGGCGTGTATGACTTCCAGAAGCGCTCGTCCGTCATCCACGTCAGCGAAGCCGGCGCCCAGACCCTGGGCAAGGTTGCGGCCGAACTGGCCTATGGCGAGGGTCTGCAGGCGCACGCCCGCAGCGCGGAATTGAGGCTGCAATCCGTTCGTCTGAAATCATGAGCACCTGGGTCGACCAGGTCTTCTGCGAGGATGCGCTGCAAGGTGTGGCGCGCATCCCGGACGCTTCCATCGACCTGATCCTGACCGACCCGCCCTACAACCTCGGCAAGGACTACGGCAACGCCTCGGACCAGCAGAGCGTCGAGGCCTACCTCGCCTGGACCGAGCAGTGGATCGAGGCCGTCCTGCCGAAGCTGAAAGCGAACGGCAGCCTGTACATCTTCCTCACCTGGCGCTTCGCGCCGGAGATCTTCGTGATGCTGAAAAAACGCATGACGATGATGAACGAGATCATCTGGGACCGCCGCGTGCCGTCGATGGGCGGCAGCGTGCGCAGCTTCAGCTCGGTGCACGACACCATCGGCTTTTTCGTCAACCGCAAGGATTATTATTTCGACCTGGACGCCGTGCGCATTCCCTATGACGCGGAGACCAAGAAGGCGCGCTCGCGCTCGATCTTCATCGGCGCCAAGTGGCTCGAAGTCGGCTACAACCCGAAGGACGTGTGGAGCGTGTCGCGCCTGCATCGCGAGCATCCGGAGCGCGCCGACCATCCGACCCAGAAGCCGCTCGAGATCATCGAGCGCATGGTGAAGGCATCCTGCCCGGCGGGCGGCGTCGTGCTCGACCCCTTCATGGGCAGCGGCACCACAGCGATCGCCGCGCGCCAGACCGGGCGCCACTTCACCGGCTTCGAACTGAACCCCGCCTACTGCGACATCATCCGGGAGCGCCTGGCCGCGCCCGAGGTGCCTGTCGCGGGGGCCAAGAAACGCAAGAGCGCCGCCAGGAGCGCGCCGCTGAACGAGGAACCCGCATGACATCGAGCATCACTGCGATCGAGAACCTGATCGCCAATACCATCCGCGAAGACGTCCGCAACATCGCCAGCTACCACGTGCCGGATGCGAGCGGCTACATCAAGCTCGACGCGATGGAAAACCCGTATCAGCTGCCGGACGCGCTGCGCACCGAACTGGGCCAGCGGCTGGCAGACGCCGCGCTGAACCGCTATCCGGTGGCCTCCTACGCCACCCTGAAGCAGAAGATCTGCGCCGGCCTGGGCGTCCCCGCCGGCTACGACGTCCTGCTCGGCAACGGCTCGGACGAACTCATCTCGATCATGGCCACCGCCGTGGCGCGCCAGGACCGCCGGGCCGTCATCATGGCCCCGACCCCGGCCTTCGTGATGTTCTCGCGTTCGGCCCAGTTCGCGGGTGCGGACTTCGTCGGCGTGCCGGTGAAGGCCGACTTCTCGCTCGACCTGCCCGCGATGCTGGCCGCTATTCAACAGCACCAGCCTGCGCTGGTCTTCCTGGCCTACCCGAACAACCCGACCGGCAACCTGTTCGATGCCGACGACATGGCCGCCATCATCCGCGCCCTGGGCGAGACCGGCATCGCCGTGGTCGACGAGGCCTACCAGCCGTTCGCGAAGAAAAGCTTCATGGGCCGCCTGCCGGAGTTCCCGAACCTGGTCGTGATGCGCACCCTCTCCAAGCTGGGCCTGGCCGGCATCCGCCTCGGCTACCTGTCCGGCGACGCGAAACTGCTCGAACAGTTCGAGAAGGTGCGTCCGCCCTACAATGTCAACGTGCTGACCCAGGTAGCCGCCGAGTTCGCGCTCGACCACCTCGACGTGCTCGACAGCCAGGCCGAGATGCTGAACGCCGAGCGCGCGCGTCTCGCCGCCGAACTGGCGGCGCTGCCGGGAGTCGAAGTGTTTCCGTCTGCCGCGAATTTCATCTCGCTGCGCGTGCCCGATGCCGACAAGGTCTGCGCGCAACTTCGCAGCGAAAAGGTGCTGATCAAAAATTTGAGTAAAATGGACAAGTTATTGGCCAATTGCATTCGCGTTACGGTCAGCACACCAGAAGAAAACACCGCATTCCTGACAGCCCTGAAAGCTTCCCTATAGCAGCGTTTCTTTCTTAAAAGAGACGTCACACGAGCACCCTGTAATGACCCGCACCGCCGAAATCACGCGCAACACCAACGAGACGCAGATCCGCGTCGCGATCAACCTGGACGGCACCGGCCGCCAGAAACTGAACACTGGCGTCCCTTTCCTGGACCACATGCTCGACCAGATCGCGCGCCACGGCATGATCGACCTCGAGGTCGACGCCGTCGGCGACCTGCACATCGACGCCCACCACACCGTCGAGGACACCGGCATCACCCTCGGCATGGCGGTGGCCAAGGCCGTGGGCGACAAGAAGGGCATGGTCCGCTACGGCCACTCCTACGTGCCGCTGGACGAGGCGCTGTCGCGCGTGGTGATCGACTTCTCGGGCCGTCCGGGCCTGGAAATGCACATCCCCTGGACCCGCGCCATGATCGGCACCTTCGACGTCGACCTGACGGGCGAATTCTTCCGCGGCTTCGTGAACCACGCCGGCGTGACCCTGCACATCGACAACCTGCGCGGCGTGAACGCGCACCACCAGTGCGAAACCGTGTTCAAGGCCTTCGGCCGCGCGCTGCGCATGGCCACCGCCCTGGACGAACGCGCCGCCGGCATCATCCCTTCGACCAAAGGCAGCCTGTAAGAGCCATGACGAACAAGATTGTGGTGGTCGATGGCCTGGGTAACCTGCGTTCGGTCGCGCAGGCGCTGCGCGCTGCCGCGCCGGAAGCGGACATCCTGGTATCGAACAAGCTTGAGGACATCGATGCCGCCGACCGCATCGTGCTGCCGGGGCAGGGCGCCATGCGCGACTGCATGCGCAGCCTGCGTGAATCCGGCGCCGAGGAGGCCCTGCTGCGCGCGGTAAAAAACCGCCCGGTGATGGGCGTGTGCGTGGGCGAGCAGATGCTGTTCGACGAGAGCGAAGAAAACGAAGGCACGCCTGGCCTGGGCCTCCTGCCCGGCCGCGTGGTGCGCTTCCAGCTGGACGGCAGATTGCAGGCCGACGGCTCGCGCTTCAAGGTGCCGCAAATGGGCTGGAACCGCGTGCGCCAGACCCGCGCCCACCCGCTGTGGGAAGGCGTCGAGGACGGCAGCTATTTCTACTTCGTGCACAGCTACTACGCCGCGCCCGAACAGGCCAGCGACACGATCGGCGAGGCCGACTACGGCGGCATGTATACGTGCGCAGTGGCCCGCGACAACCTGGTCGCCACACAGTTCCACCCCGAGAAGAGCGCAGCCGCCGGCCTGCGCCTGTACCGCAATTTCATCAACTGGAAGCCGTAAGCTTTTACGTTCATCCTTCGTCAACCAACCGACAACGACCATGCTGCTGATCCCCGCCATCGACCTCAAAGACGGTCACTGCGTCCGCCTGAAACAGGGTGACATGGACCTCGCCACCGTATTCTCCGAAGACCCCGCCGAAATGGCGCTGCACTGGCTGAAGAAGGGCGCGCGCCGCCTGCACCTGGTGGACCTGAACGGCGCCTTCGCCGGCAAGCCGAAGAACGAGGCGGCGATCAAGTCGATCCTGCAGACCGTGCAGGACTACGCCGAAGAGATGGGCATCGACGAGATCCCGGTCCAGCTGGGCGGCGGCATCCGCGACCTCGACACCATCGAGCGCTACCTGGACGACGGCATTACCTACATCATCGTCGGCACCGCCGCCGTGAAGAACCCCGGCTTCCTGCACGACGCCTGCGGCGCCTTCCCGGGCTCGATCATCGTCGGCCTGGACGCCAAGGACGGCAAGGTCGCCACCGACGGCTGGAGCAAGATGTCCGGCCACGAAGTCATCGACCTGGCCAAGAAATTCGAAGGCTACGGCGTCGAATCGATCGTCTACACCGACATCGGCCGCGACGGCATGATGGCCGGCGTGAACATCGAAGCCACCGTCAAGCTGGCGCAAGCCGTGCGCATTCCGATCATCGCCTCGGGCGGCGTGCACAACCTGGCCGACGTCGAAGCGCTGTGCGCGGTGCAGGACGAGGGCATCGAAGGCGTGATCTGCGGCCGTTCGATCTACGAAGGCACGCTCGACCTGGCCTCCGCCCAGGAGCGCGCGGACGAACTGACCGAGGGCGCCCAGGCCTAAGCCGTATGCTCGCAAAACGCATCATCCCCTGCCTCGACGTGACCGGCGGCCGTGTGGTCAAGGGCGTCAACTTCACCGAGCTGCGCGACGCCGGCGACCCGGTCGAAATCGCGCGCCGCTACGACGGACAGGGCGCCGACGAGATCACTTTTCTGGACATCACCGCCTCGAGCGACGGCCGCGACCTGATCCTGCCGATCATCGAAGCCGTGGCCTCCACCGTGTTCATCCCGCTCACCGTCGGTGGCGGCGTGCGCAAGGTCGAGGACGTGCGGCGCCTGCTCAATGCCGGCGCCGACAAGGTGTCGATGAACACCTCGGCCGTCACCAACCCCCAGCTGGTGTTCGACGCCGCGCAGAAGCACGGCTCCCAGTGCATCGTGGTGGCGATCGACGCCAAGCAGGTCGCGCCCGGCAAATGGGAAGTCTTCACCCACGGCGGACGCAACCCCACCGGCCTCGATGCCGTCGAGTGGGCGCGCAAGATGGAAAGCCTTGGCGCCGGTGAGTTATTGCTCACTTCGATGGACCGCGACGGCACCAAGTCCGGCTTCGACCTGGGCCTGACCCGGGCCGTGTCGGATGCGGTCGGCATCTCCGTGATCGCCTCGGGCGGCGTCGGCGGTCTGCAGGACCTGGCCGACGGCATCCTCGAAGGCCACGCCGACGCGGTGCTGGCCGCCAGCATCTTCCACTACGGGCAGCACACGGTCTTTGAGGCGAAGCGCTTCATGGCCGAGCGCGGCATCCCGATGCGCCTGGAATGAGCATGCAGACCAAATGGCTCAACAAGGTGCGCTGGGACGAGCACGGCCTGGTGCCGGTGATCGCCCAGGAAGCATCCACCGGCGACATCCTGATGTTCGCCTGGATGAACCGCGAGGCGCTCGCGAAGACGGCGGAGCTGGGCGAAGCCGTCTACTGGAGCCGTTCGCGCAAGAAGCTGTGGCACAAGGGCGAGGAATCCGGCCACACCCAGAAGGTGCTCGAGATGCGCCTGGACTGCGACGAAGACGTCGTCCTGCTCAAGATCGAGCAGAACGGCGGCATTGCCTGCCACACCGGGCGCCATTCCTGCTTCTTCCAGCAATTCGACGGCGAGGACTGGCAGGCGGTCGACCCCGTGCTGCAGGACCCCGATACCATCTACTCCACACAAAAGAAATCCCATGAGTGACATTCTGGCCCGCGTAGCAAGCGTGATCGAGTCGCGCAAGCCGGACGCCGGCGGCGACCCCGCGACTTCCTACGTCGCCAAGCTGTTTTCCAAGGGCGACGACGCCATCCTGAAGAAGATCGGCGAAGAAGCCACCGAGACCGTCATGGCCGCCAAGGACGCGCGTGTCTCGGGCGACGCTTCCAAGGTCCTGTACGAGACCGCCGACCTGTGGTTCCACTCCATGGTGCTGCTGGCCCAGTTCGGTTTGAGCCCGCAGCAGGTGATCGACGAACTGGGGCGCCGCGAAGGCGTCTCGGGCATCGACGAGAAAGCTTCCCGCCAAGAAAAATAAGCTGCTGGTAAGTACCTGCTTACGCTTGCCTTCCCCGTATCCGCTGTCATAATCGTACGTCCAGCGTCATACCGTTGTCATGCGGCGCCGGTAGGATGCACGGGCTTCCCTCCAGGGGGAATGCTGTCATAAATCTGGAGACAAGATGGACAACTGCATTTTCTGCAAGATCGTTGCCCGGCAGATCCCGGCCAGCGTCGTCTACGAAGACGATGAACTGCTGGCCTTCAAGGACATCAACCCGGCCGCTCCGGTGCATCTGCTGGTGATCCCGAAGCAGCACGTGGCCACGCTCTCGGACTGCACCGGCGAGCACGCCACGGTGCTGGGCAAGATGCTGGCGCTGGCGCCGAAGCTTGCGGAAGAGCACGGCGTTGCGGTCAAGGACGACGGTAACGGCGGACGCAGCGGTGGCTTCAAGACGCTGATCAACAGCGGGCCGGACGGCGGGCAGGAAGTCTATCACCTGCACCTGCACATGTACGGCGGCAAGCGCCCATGGCGCGGGCTGGGGACCTGAGCTTTTAATGGGGGCAGGACGCTCCCGCTTGGCGTATACTCAAACTGAGTGAAACTAAGACTTTCCCGATTCACAGGCGCAAGGCGCCTTGCTAGGAGACAAACATGGGTTCGATGAGTATTTGGCACTGGGTCATTGTGCTGGTGGTCGTGATGCTGATTTTCGGCACCAAGAAGATCAGCAATATCGGTGGCGACCTCGGCAAGGCCGTGAAGGGCTTCAAGGATGGCGTGAAGGGCGAGGAAGAAAAGAACGCCGCCGCCGGCCAGTCGACCAGCCACCCGCCGCAACAAGTCGCCGACAAGACGACCATCGACGTGGAAGCACGCGACAAGAGCCGCCATTAATAACTCGGGCGAACTGCGGGCATGATCGATCTCGGACTGTCGAAGCTGGCGATCATCGGCGTTGTCGCGCTGATCGTGATCGGCCCTGAAAAGCTGCCGAAGGTGGCGCGCATGGCGGGCACCCTGTACGGGCGCGCCCAGCGCTACCTGCACGACGTCAAGTCCGAGGTCAGCCGCGAGATCGAGCTCGACGAGCTGCGCAACCTGCACAAGGAAGTGCACGAGAGCGCGCAGTCGTTCAAGGACGAGGTCGAGCAATCCATGGCCAGCCACGTCGACGAGGTCGAGGCGCTGTGGGACGGCAAGGAACACGTGTCGTCTTCCACCTCGTCGTCCTCGCACGGTTTCGTCAGTACCAGCGACATCGAGCGCAAGGCGCGCGATTTCCGCCGCAAGAAGCTGGTGCGTACCTCGGCCATTCCGAGCTGGTACAAGCACCGCACGAATGGCAAGACCCATGTGCTGTCCGGCGCCGCCCGCGTGCGCAAGTTCCGCCCGGGCTCCAGCAAATCCAAGACTTCCTTTTTCTAGATGACCGAAGAAGCCGCAGGCGAAGAAACCTTCATCTCCCACCTCGTCGAGCTGCGTGACCGCCTGGTCAAGGCGTCGATCGGGATCGCCATCGCCTGTGCGGCCCTGTTCATCTGGCCGGGGCCATCGACGGTCTACGACCTGCTGGCCGCGCCCATGATCGCCTCGCTGCCGCCCGGCGCCAAGATGATCGCCACCGGCGTCGTCTCGCCCTTCCTGGTGCCGATGAAGGTGACCCTGCTGCTCGCCTTCATCCTCTCGCTGCCCTGGGTCTTCTACCAGCTGTGGGCCTTCGTCGCCCCCGGCCTGTACGCGCACGAGAAGCGCCTGGTGCTGCCGCTGGTGATCTCGTCCTCGCTGCTCTTCATCGGCGGCGTGGCCTTCTGCTACTTCTTCGTCTTCGGGCGCGTGTTCCACTTCATCGGCGAGTTCGCGCCCACGTCCATCGCGGTCACGCCGGACATCGAGAACTACCTCGACTTCGTCATGTCGATGTGCCTGGCCTTCGGCGCTACGTTCGAGGTGCCGGTGGTGGTGATCATCCTGGTCCGCATGGGCATCGTCAGCATCGAGAAGCTGCGCGCGATCCGCTCCTACGTGATCGTCGGCGCCTTCGTCATCGCCGCCATCGTGACGCCGCCGGACGTGGTCAGCCAGCTGGCGCTGGCGATTCCGATGTGCCTGCTCTACGAGCTGGGCCTGCTGGTGGCGCCGATGTTCGCGCGCATGACACGGGCGCCCGAAGAGCACGCGTAATACGCACGAAGGTTCCGAGCCCTCATCCCGCCTGCCGGAATGAGGGCTCGATCCGTTTACGGGCAGTTCCCGACGATGTAGTAGCCGCTCGACGTCTGCGCCAGGGTGCTCGTGTAGAAGGTGTTATACAGCCCCATGTTCTGGTTCGAGCCGTTGGCCAGCGCATAGCCGCCGCTGGCGTGGGCGCGGCCCGCCTGCACGTGCGCGTAGTTGGTCGCCGTGGTCGCCGTGCAGGTGAAGCCGGACGTTGTCGTGCCCGTCACGGCCGCCGACTTCGCGCTCTCCTCGCCGCCGTTCCCCGTCGCCGACACCTGGTAGGTGTAGCTGGTCGATGCCGCCAGGCCGCCGTCGGTGTAGCCGGTCGCGGTGAGCGGCGTGCCGTTGACCTTCGTGCCATTCCGATAGACGTTGTAGCCGACGGCGCCGTTCGAGGCGTTCCAGCTCAGCGCGATGCTGCCGGCGGTGCGCGCGCCGATGGCGAGGCCTGCGGGCGGCTGCAGGGCAGGCGGGCTGCCGACCAGGAACTGGGAGATGGCGCAGGTGGGCGAGCTCAAGCCGGTCGCGTTGCTGGTGGCCGTGACCGTGCCGGTGTAATAGCCGTCGGCCCGCGCAGCGTAGGCCTTGCTGAAGCTGGCGCCGCTGCCGGCGGCGGTGTCGTCCACCGGCGTCGGGCCGCTGAGCACCACGCGGTAGCTGTCGATGGTTCCGCTGGCATCGAGCGCAGCGCCGCTCACCGTCACCGTCGAGCCGGACACGCTGGCGCTGCAGGACGTCATCGATGGCGCCGCCGCGCGCGCCACCCGCAGATTGTTCTTGAACCAGAAATCCATCACGAAGGCCGGGTAGTTGACCTTGCTCGCGTCGACGTAGTTGCTGTTCTGGCCGCCGGTCCCTGCGGGCCAGGCATGGGCCATGCCGGTCACCGTGATCTCCGAGGTGCGCAGCTTGCCGGCGGCGTCGAGGTAGGGCACATTGCTGCCGCCGGTCGGCACCGTGCCGGTGGTGCCCCTGGTAAAGGCGCCGCCATAGACCTGGCGCATGGCCGCGGCGTTCAGCGGACCGTAGGCCTGGCCCACCACGTAGTCATTGGTGCCCCAGATGACGCTTGCGACCTGGCTCGAGAAATGGCTGGCGTTGGCGCCGGCCCAGCTGGTGCAGCTGCCGGCCACGCTGCTCGAGGTGGTGCCGGAAGGGACCGAAGAAATCTGCGTGCTCGATACCGTCGGCGCGGGACCGGCATTGATGCCCACACCCGCGAAGATGTCGGGCGCCACGCAGCCCAGCACCATGGTCTTGGAGCCGCCCGAGGACAGGCCGGTCACGTAGATCTGCTTGGGATCGATCGCATACTGGGGGTTGCTGACGAAGCGGTTGATCAGGTCGAGCAGCACGGCGTTGTGGCCGTAGCTGCGGCTGCGGTTGGTGGCGGCCCAGTCCCAGCAGTGGGCGCCGTACAGGTTTCCGGTCGCGTTCGGCGCCAGGATCACGGCGCCGTACTGGTCGGCGGCCGCCTTCCAGTTGTAGCCGCCGTCGCCGGCGCCGTTGATCACGTCGTTCGCCGCGGTCTGGGCGCAACCGTGCAGCACCAGCACCAGCGCGCGCTTGCCGCCCAGGCTCGGGGCGGTCGCGGGCCAGTAGTAGTAGCCGGTGAGGGCGCCGCCGTTGGTCGTGTCGGTGGCCCAGGTCTGGTTTGCGCTCCAGCTGCCGGGACCGGCCTGGAGCTGGGCGCAGGCGGGCGCGGCGAGCACCATGCAGGCGGCAAGCGCGGCGGGTTTGAAAAGGAATGCCATAGACGTCTCCGTTCGGTGTGTGCAAAGCATTGGGCCGCCGGCGCAGGGACGTGACGGGGCCACGCCGCGCGCATGCGGCAATCGATGGAACATCGGTAAACGCGGGAAGACTGGCTGTGCCGTCGCTAGGACGCCGGCGCTGGGAAGGAAATCATGGTTGTCTCCGGCTTATGGTTATGTGAGCTGCATTGCCCATTCTAGCCTTGGAGATATTGCACACAAGCGAGCGTGCGAGCACGCCGCTTGTGCGATTTTGCACAGGCGATTTCCTGTGCAAAATCAAGCACGCTTATTACAACTTACTGCATCAACTCCGAGATCATCTTCACCGGCGCATTGCCGTAGCTGAGGAACTGGTCGTGGAATTCCTTCAGGTCGAAGCGTTCGCCCAGCTGCTGCCTGCGGCGCTCGCGCAGCTCCATGATCTGCTCGTAGCCGCTGTAGTAGCTGGTCAGCTGCACCGAAGTGAGCTGCACGCGGCGCCATTTTTCGACGGCTTCCTGGCGGGTCTGGAAGGCCTGGCGCACCAGCAGGTCGATGGCCTCCGGCTGCTGCATGCCCAGCACGTGCACGCTGTAGTCGAGGATGGTGTTGGTGACGCTGCGCAGGTTCCACTTCGAGTACATCAGCCACATCTCGGGGGCGTTGTCGCCGTAGCCGTTCTCCAGCATCATGCGCTCGCCGTACACGGCCCAGCCCTCGACCATGGCGCCATTCCCGAACAGCGACTTCACCAGTGAAGGCGAGCGGTTCGCATACACCAGCTGCGCGTAGTGGCCGGGGATGGCTTCGTGGATGTTCAGGATCTGCAGGATCCACTCGTTGTATTCGCGCAGGCTGCTCTCGGCCTGTTCGGCGGAGAGGCCGTCCAGCGGGGTGACGTTGTAGTACGTCTTGTCCTTCGGACGATACGGACCCGGCGCGTCGATGCTGGCGCCGGCCACGCCGCGCTGGTACATCGGGGTCTCGCGCACTTCGAGCGGCTTGTCGGCGTCGAGCGTGAGGAGATTTTTTTCAAGGACGAACTTGTGCAGGGCCGGGATCTGGCGGCGGATCTCGGGCAGGAAGTTCTCGCGCGAGACGTGGCGCGCGGAGAGCTTGTCGATCATCATGCCGATCTTCTGGAAGCGGTCGCGCGGCTTCGTGACACCGGCCATGTAGCGCGGCCACAGCTCGTCCGAGATCGTGTCCATGCGGGCGAGCAGCTCCTCGCGCGTGGCCAGGGCCTTGCGGAAGGTCTGCTCCGCGCTGCTGGAGGACTGGATCTCGAGCGCGAACTTCTGCTCGTACAGCTCCTTGCCGGCGCGGAAAGGACGGAAGTCCTTCGTGTTCTTGTCCAGCGCGGTGAGAAAGTCGACGTAGCCCAGCACCGCGGTGCCGGCGTTCGCGATGCGCTGCGCGAAGATCGCCTTTTCCTGCGCCGTCAAGATCGACTCCTGGGCCGCCTTGCCCAGGTCGGCCAGCACCGCGATGGTGCCCGGAGCCTGGGCGATGGCGAGCTGGGTGTGCTCGCGGGTCGGCCTGGTGATCGAGGCCTGGGCCGCCGCGTAGAAGTCGGGCACGGCGGCCAGGCGCCTGAGGATGGTGCGCAGGCGCTGCGGCTTGGCGGCGTACTCGGTATTCAGGATCAGGTCGAGCGGCTGGGCGACGTTGTAGAGCGAGGGATTCCACTCGTATTCGCGCCAGGTGGCCAGGTTCCAGCGGTCCTTCTCCAGCTTGTTCACCAGGAGGGCCAGGTCGGTACGCTGGCGCGGCGACAGCTGGCGCGTATCGAGCTTGTTGAATTTATCCAGCCACTCGTTGGCGAAGGCGAGTTTCTTCGCGCGGGTGGCGGCATCAAGGATGGTCAGGTTGGCGGCCTGGTCGAACTTGCCGACGTAGATGCCGCCTTCCGGATCGACGCGCCACAGCGCGGTCAGGTACTGCATGCTCATGGAGTCGAAGCGGCGGTCGAGGCGCTTTTCCGACGCGCTCGCGACAGGCGCCGCGGCGACGGCAGTGACCGCGGCGGCCGTGGCGACAGCCGCTTTCTTCCCGGTCTGCTTCCTGGCCGGCGCCTTCGATTTGCCTGTTTTCGCTTTTACCACCTTGGCGGCTTTCGCCTTGCCCTTGGCGGGCTTGGTGGTCTTGGCGCCGGCGGGCGCCAGCGCGAAACTCGCCAGCAGGACTGCCAGCGCGATCTTCGTTTTCATCATCCTGTTCGAACCTGTAGATTAAAAGGTCGGAGTTCGCCGCGCTTCCAGCGCATGGCGGAACCACGGAAGAGTAGCACCATTCAGGCCGCTTGCGGGCGGCTGAAACATTCAGTCACGCGCATGCAGGGCGGCGTGGTTATTCAGTCAACCTCGCCCTGGCGGATTTTCTGCTGGTGCAGGGCATTGACCGTTTCGACGGCCTGGCGGCCGCGCGCGATGTGGTGCAGCACGATCTCGCTGCCCTTCGTGAAGCGGTGGCCGATCCGCACCGTCCAGGAACGCGTGACCCAGCTGACGAAACCGTTCACGAAGGTGGCGTCGTCCATGTCGCGCCATTTCACGCCCGAGACGCCCTTCTTCCAGGGCAGCACGCCCGAGACCACCCACACGCCCACGTCGTCGTAGTACAGCTGCACGCTGCGCACCGACAGAAAACGGTAGCCGACGATCAGCGCCGAAGCGAGCAGCACGCAGGCCGCGGCGATCTCGTTCCACAGGAAGGCCAGCGGCAGCGCCACGAAGAACAGCACCACGGCCAGGGCAAGCACGCCCGCATAGGCGAGCCAGGATTTGACGCCGATGACAGTGGCTGGCGCCGTCATTGCCGCTTTGTCCAGTTCCATGTGTCCCTGCTCTTCCATAAAAGCGGCATGATCACACGGAATCGGCAGCGGCGCCAGTTTTACGACAGGCCCTGCCTGAGCATCGCCAGCATCTCGCCCGGCGACATGCGCGCCGCCATTTCCGTCCCTTCCAGCAGGCTGTCGGCCAGGTCGCGCTTGCGGTGGTGCAGTTCGACGATGCCTTCCTCGATGGTGCCGCGCGCCACCAGGCGGTAGATCGTCACCGGGCGCTGCTGGCCCATGCGGTGGGCGCGGTCCGAGGCCTGGTCTTCGACCGCCGGGTTCCACCACGGGTCCATGTGGATCACATAATCGGCCGCGGTGAGGTTGATGCCGACCCCGCCCGCCTTCAGGCTGATGAGGAAGAGTTCCCCTTCGCCGGCCTGGAAGGCGTCCACGCGGCGCTTGCGCTCCTGCATCGGCGTGGCGCCGTCGAGGTACTGGTAGGGGATGTGCTTGCCGTCCAGGTAGGTGCGGATCAGGCTCAGATGGTCGACGAACTGGCTGAACACCAGCACCTTGTGCTTGTTCTCCAGCAGGCCGTCGACCAGGCGCGCAAAGGCGACCAGCTTGCTGCTCACCAGGCCCGAACCCGGCGCCACCAGCTCCGGATTGCAGACAGCACGCCGCAGCCGCATCATCTCGGCCAGGATCTCGATCGACTTCTGGTTCTCGGGCGCCTCCAGCGCGGCCAGCTTGTCGAGGGCCTGGCGGCGCAGCGATTCGTAGAGCGCCGTTTCATCGGCGGTCAGTTCGACCGGCACCACGATCTCGGTGCGCGGCGGCAGCTCGGTCAGCACCTGCGTCTTGGTACGGCGCAGGATGAAGGGTTGCGTCAGGCGGCGCAGGCGCATGCGGGCGCCCGCTTCGGCGCGTTTATCTTGCGCCTTTTCGATGGGACCGGCGAAGCGCAGCTGGAACTGGTCGGCCGTGCCCAGCAGGCCAGGATTGATGAACCTGAACAGGTTCCATAACTCGCCCAGGTGATTCTCCAGCGGCGTGCCGGTGGCCGCCAAGCGGAAGTCGCCCTTCAGGGCCATCACGGCCTGGGAGCGCTTGGTGTGCATGTTCTTGATCGCTTGCGCTTCGTCCAGCACGATGCTGCGCCATTGCTTTTTCGCGAACAGCGGCGCTTCCAGCTGCAGCAGGCCGTAGCTCACCACCACCACGTCGAAGGGGGCTGCTTCCTCGATGAGGGCCTTGCGGTCGCCCGGGCCGAACAGCTTCAGGTTCAGCGTAGGCGCGAAGCGCTGGGCTTCGGCGATCCAGTTCAGGCACACCGAGGTTGGCGCCACCACCAGGGCCGGGCCGTCGGGCGCGCGGGTGAGCAGCAGGGCCAGCGCCTGCAGGGTCTTGCCGAGCCCCATGTCGTCGGCCAGGCAGGCGCCCACGCCCCAGTGGGCCAGGCGGCCCAGCCATTCGAAGCCCTCGACCTGGTAGTCGCGCAGTTCCGCTTGCAGGGTGGAGGGTAGCTGCGGCGTAAACGCTTCGCTGTCGGCGATGCGCTGCAAGTGCTTGCGCCAGGATTCGTCCGCGGTGACGCTGCCGGCGTCGCGCGCCAGTTCGGCCAGCGAGAAGCTGGCCAGCGGATGCATGCGCAGCTCCTCGTCGTGGAAGGTCCCGTAGTCCGCCAATTCCATCAGGCGCCGGTGCAGCTCGTCGCTCAGGGCCAGGTATTCGTTGTCGCCCAGGGCCACGAAGCGGCTCTTCTCCTCGCGCAGTCTGGTGAGCAGCGATTGCAGGCTCATCACGCGGTTCTCGTCGATGACCACGTCGCCGCTGGCCGCGAACCAGTCCTTTTCGCGCCGGATCTGCACGCGCACCGATTTCGTACTCGCACGCTTGGACACGCGGAACTTCTCGCCTTCGGGCCAGGCCACCACCACCTTGTCCGGGTCGAGCCCGCGCAACTCGTCCACCAGCTCCAGGCATCGCAGGGGCGTGGCGAGCAGCCACTCGCCGTGGTCCAGTTCACCGTGTTCGAGGGCATGGCAGGCGCCGACCAGCTGGCGCTCGGCCTCGCGTTCCGCGTTGAGATTGCGCTTCGCCTCGGTGCGCACACCGTTCACGTCGGCGATCACGCTTTCCGCACCGGTGCCCGGCGAATAATAGGCGCCACCGTCCAGCGGGCGCACCAGGATCTGCATGCGCAGGCCCTGCTGGTAGGGGCGCAGGTGCAGATGCAGGCGCGGATCGGCCGCCACCTGCTCGATGTCGCCGGGACTCGCGCCGATGTCCGACTGCACGGTGACGATCGAGGAGATCGCGCTGATCGCGCGCAGCACGCGGCGCTCGGCCTCGGCTGGTACTTCCAGGCCGTCGCCGACGATGGCGGCGATGCGGCGGTGCTCTTCCTTGATGCTCACCAGGCGCAGGCGGGTCGGGGTCTCGCGTGTGACGATCACGTCGCCGTCCTGCCGGCTCAAGGGCGGGTGCAGCGAGATCGTGACCTTGCCTCCGCGTGCCTTCACCAGCAGTTCCGGTTCGCCCGGCAGCAGTTCGACGCGCGTACCCGGCGAATCCATCCAGAACAGCAGCGGGTGGCCGACCAGGCTGGCCAGCGCCTTGTCGCGCTCGAATTCGAAGCGGATGCCGGTGCTGCCGTAGTAGCGGCGGCCCGCGATCGTCGCTACCGCCTGCACGTCCTGGGCGGTGAGGAAATCGAGCGTCGAGGCTTCTTCCGCGAGGCGCTTCAGGCCCATGGCGCGGCCGCGGCTCCAGCCGCCCTGGGCGTCGCGCTTCTGCTCGCGCGGTTCCAGCTCCTGCACGCCCATGTGATCGTCGTAGCGAATCATCCAGACCAGGCGCGACTCGCGCACCACCTCGGCGTTCACGGCCGGCTGCAGGTTGATCAGGGCGTTGAGCTGGCGCTCCCAGGCTTCCTCGCGCTCGAACCAGTGGCTCAGGTCGGCGAAGCGGTGCCGCCCGCGCAGTTCGCCGGCACGCGCCTCGAAGGCCACGTGGCCCGGCCCCTGCACGTGCGCCAGCAGGGCGGCCAGCTGGCTCGAGAGCAGATCGAAGCCTGCTCGCTCGGACTGCGCCAGCATGTCTTCGATGTCCTGGCGCTTCGCCATCAGCTGCGGCAGGCCGAGCCAGTGGTGCATCAGCGCGCGGAAGGTAAATGGCTCGATCGCCATCTCCCAGCTGCGCGAGGCCAGCACCTCGGCATCCACGGTGCCGCGGCGGATTTCCTGCAGCATGCTGAGCTGGAACACCACGGCCGTCTCGGCGCGTTGCACGGCGCGGGTGGCGATGTCGAGCCAGGCGTCGGACAGCTTCAGGTGCGCCGGCTGGTTGCTGCGCAGGAGGGCAGTCAGATAGACGTGGGCGCCGATGCCTTCGAAAATGGCCTTGCGCTTGCCGGTCTCGCGGCGCAGCTGTTTCAGGGCGGCTTCGACGCCAGGCAGGCCGGCGTCGAAGTCCTCGCGCAGCAGGGCCACCACGCTGCGCAGGAACAGGCCGGCCGCATCGTCCACTTCCTGCAGCAGGGCGAGGGCGTCGTCGAGCCGGCCGCACAGGACCAGGTGTTCGGCCAGGGCGATACGCAGCTCGATCGAAGGATCGGTCCGGGCCTCGGCCGCCGCCCGGATGCCAGGCGCGAGCGCCGGCTCGCGCTGGGCGTGCTGCACCAGCGTCGCCAGCACGCCGTCGACAAGCGAGGGGTGGATGTATGCGAGGATCGCCGGGTCGAAGGGCCGTGCGCAGACCTCGACCAGGGGATGCAGGTAGGCCGCCTCGTGGCAGCGCAGGCAGGCGGCCAGCAAGGGCGTGACGACGGCCGGGCTTTCGCGCGTAAGCAGGGCGATGCGCAGCAGGGCCAGGCCCTGGCGGTAGCTGCGCAGCACCGGCGTGCCCTGCCAGTCGCGCCGCAAGGGCGTCACCTGCGCATAGGCGGATTGCAGGGCGCCGAACAGGCCGTCATCCAGCGCCCGGGCCAGTGCCGGCCAGCTGGCTTCCTGCGCGACCGCGAAGCCGCGTCCGACGACGTCCTGCACCAACCCTTTGGCGCGCAGGCGTTCCAGCTCTGCCGCCCATTGTCCTTCCGGCAGCGGCAGGCCCGCGGCCATCAGGTGTTCGAGGATGCGCTGGCGGCCCATCGGCTCGCCGGCCATGGCCAGCAGCGCGAGGACCGCCAGTTCGCCGGTATCGAGATCGCGGACCGTCATGCAGGCAGGTTCTCGATCGCTAGTTGCGGCAGCTCCGCCGGCACCGGAATGCCGAACACGCGCAGGTAGAACACCAGTTCCGCTTCCAGGGTTCTGACCACGCTCTCGGCCTTCCTGAAACCGTGGCCTTCGCCCTCCAGGGTGATATAGGCCACCGGCACCCTGCGGGCGCGCAGCGCTTCCACCATGGTCTCGGATTGCGAGGGCGGCACCACCATGTCGTCGAGGCCCTGGAAGAAGATCATCGGGCGCTTCAGCTTGTCGGTGTGGTGGATCGGCGAGCGCTCGCGGTAGACCTGTTCGGCGCGCTCGGGCGGGGCGACCAGGTACTGGTTGTAGTGCGCCTCGAACTTGTGCGAGTCCGCATCCAGCCCGGCCAGGTCCGACACACCGTAGTAGCAGGCGCCGGCCTTGAACAGATCGTGGAAGGCCAGCGCCGACAAGGTCGTCAGGCCGCCGGCGCTGCTGCCGCGCACCAGCAGGCGTTCCGGATCGACCAGGCCCTGTTCGGCCAGGTGACGCGCGCCGGCCACGCAGTCCTCGACGTCGACCACGCCCCACTGGCCCTTGAGCAGGTCGCGGTAGGCGCGTCCGAAGCCGGTGCTGCCGCCATAGTTCACGTCCAGCACGGCGAAGCCCCGGCTGGTCCAGAACTGGGTCGACAACTTGAGGGTGCTGGCGGCCATGCCGGTCGGGCCGCCATGGCCGATGACGATCAGGGGCGGCAGCTCGCCATCCTGCGGGGCGAAGTCGGCATTGGTCGGTGGATAGTGGAAAGCGTAGGCGGTGCGGCCGTTGCTGCTCTCGTAGCTGATCGACTGCGGGACCGACAGGTAGCCCTCCGGGGGCAACTGGGGAATCGAGCGCGCCAGCACCTCGTGCGCGCCGCCATCGAGATCGATGCGGGCCAGTTCCAGCGCCAGCGTCGGCGCCCCGCCCAGCAGCGCGACCGTGTGCGCATTCACGCGCAGTTCCCGGATCTCCTCATACGGCGTCGGCACATCCAGCAGGACACCGCCGCGCAGGCGCGCCAGCTTGCTGACGCCACCGTCGACATAGGCGCAGACGATCTCGTCGCTTGATGCGAAGCCGTACAGCGAGCCCCCGAAATTCCACTGCGGCCCGCCGAACTCGGCCTCCTTCGGGCACAGCGGGTGCACGACGCCATGGTCGTAGCGGTAGAGGTTCCACCAGCCGCTGCGGTCCGACACGAAGTGCAGCACGCCGGCGGGCGACCATTCCGGCTGGCAGATCGATTCCTGCGGCCCGCCCGCCACCAGGCGGCCGTTGATGAGGGTGCCGTCGTCCGCCACATCGGCCAGCCATAGCTCGCAGCCTTCCCAAGGCATGCGCGGGTGGTCCCAGCACAGCCAGGCCAGCTGGCGCCCATCCGGGGACAGGCGCGGCGCCGCGTAGAAGTCGTTGCCGTCCACGAGCACGGTCTCGCTGCCGTCGAAACCGATGGCGGCGATGGTGTTCTCCGGGTAGTGGCCGCCCTTCGAATGGTCTTCGCGCACCGTCACCAGGCGCCGGCGCGGCGCATCGACCACGAAGTCGGCGAAGCGCTGCTTGTTGTCCTCAGCCGTGACGGGCTTCGGTTCGCTACCCGCTTCCACGCGGTAGAGGCGGCCATCAGGCTGGTTCGAGAACCACGCGACCCCATCGGCCACCGTGAAGGCGCCGCCGCCGTACTCGTGCACCTTGGTGCGCACATTGAAGGGCGCCGGCGTCAGTTCGCCCGCAGTTCCGACCAGGGTCGAGCGTCCCGCCTCGCTGGCGCGGCCCTCGAGCCAGTACAAAGCGGCGCCGTCCAGCACCAGGGAGGCCAGCGGCGTGGCGCCGGCCGCGACGACGGCGGCGGTGATCGGGGAGGTCCATGCGCCGCAGGGGGCTGGTTGTCTGGTCATGGCTGCTTCTTTCAAATACGGAAACGCATTATAAGTGGGTGCCCGGAGATGCGATAATAGAGGTTTTCCCTGCGCTTTCATTGTCAGCCATGCCACAATTCGCCCCGCTCCAGAACGACACCTTCCTGCGTGCGCTGCTGCGCCAGCCGACCGACTACACCCCGGTGTGGCTGATGCGCCAGGCGGGCCGTTACCTGCCGGAATACCGCGCCACGCGCGAACGCGCCGGCTCGTTCCTTGGCCTGGCGAAGAACCCGGATTTCGCCACCGAAGTCACGCTGCAGCCGCTCGACCGCTATCCGCTGGACGCCTCGATCCTGTTCTCGGACATCCTCACGGTGCCGGACGCGATGGGCCTGGGCCTGTACTTCTCCGAGGGCGAGGGGCCGAAGTTCGAGCGCCCGCTGCGCACGGAAGAGGCGGTGCGCGCCCTGCAAGTGCCGGATATGGCGTCGCTCGACTATGTCTTCAAGGCGGTGACCCAGATCCGCACCGCCATCAACGGCCGCGTGCCGCTGATCGGCTTCTCGGGCAGTCCCTGGACCCTGGCCTGCTATATGGTCGAAGGCGGCGGCTCGCGTGAATTCCACACCATCAAGAAGATGATGTACCAGCGCCCGGACCTGATGCACCACATCCTGGACACCAATGCGCGCGCGGTGGCGCAGTACCTGAACGCCCAGATCGACGCCGGCGCCCAGGCCGTGATGATCTTCGACTCCTGGGGCGGCGCGCTGGCCGATGGCGCGTACCAGGAGTTCTCGCTGAAGTACATGCAGCAGATCCTCAACAGCCTGCAGCGCGAGAAGGACGGCGTGCGCATCCCCGCCATCGTCTTCACCAAAGGCGGCGGCCTGTGGCTGGACGAGATGGCCGACATCGGCGCCGACGCGCTGGGCCTGGACTGGACCGTCAACCTGGGCAAGGCACGCGCGCTGGTGGGCGACCGCGTGGCCCTGCAGGGCAACCTCGACCCGGCCATCCTGTTCGCCGCGCCGGAACAGATCCAGGCGGAAGTCGAGCGCTCGCTCACCGCCTACGGCACCCCTTCGGCCGGCCATGGGCACGTGTTCAACCTGGGCCATGGCATCTCGCAATTCACGCCGCCGGAATCGGTGACGGCCATGGTCGAAGCCGTCCACAACTTCAGCCGCCGCCAGCGCGCCGCCTGAAGCGTTTGCGAACTGGTTTCGCTGCGGCAGGAGGTTGCCGCAGCAAAATCACACTTGTTCACAAGTTCGTAAAACATCAAAATTATTCCTGTGGACATCTCTGCCTCATCGAAAAATACGCAAACCAATGATTCTTAAGCGATTTTTTCATGATGAACTGTGGATTTACACAGTAGAGTTCGCTAGTCAGCCGTAAAATGTCCCCACTTCCCCTTCCTTGTTCACAAAGTTATCAACAGGATGGCTGCTGAGTGGGGAAAAGTGCTTGGTTTACGCGGACTTAGCTCAACTCTTCAAGTAAGGTGTGAAGTTCGTGGTGCGCCGCAGCGAGTTTTCCCATTACACATGTGCAGTTATGCACAGCAAGGCGATTCCAGCCCGACTTGTTAACAGGGATAACTCATGTTTCGCAAGCTATTGATTTTTCGGGAAAATTTATTGTTGCGTCCACGAATCCCCGGATTTGAGTTGATCTAACGTAAACCTCGTACCCGGTCAAGTACCGCGCTATTCACAAAGTTTTCCACAGCTTTCCAGCGCTTTCCACTTACCAAGAAGGTCGGATTTGGCACACTGCTTCCTACAAGTCGCCCTCGATACGCCGCTCAACAGCTGCTTCGACTACCGCTGGCCCTGCGCCCCGGGTGAGGAGCCGCAAGTCGGCCAGCTGGTGCTGGTGCCCTTCGCGCGGCGCGAGGTGGTCGGCCTGATCGTGGCGGTGAAAGGGGAGACGGATGTCCCTGTGGACAAGCTGAAGGACGCAATCGCCGTGCGCAGCCAGCTGTCGCCGCTGCCGGAGCGCTGGATTGCGCTGGCGCGCTTTGCCGCCGACTACTACCAGCGTCCGCTGGGCGAGGTGGCCTTGCCCGGCCTGCCGAAGAACCTGCGGGTGCCCAAGACCGTGGCTCTGGACCGCGCGCTGAAAAAACTGGCAAAGGTGGAGGCCGCGCACGACGCGACACCCTCCGGCATGCCCGTGCTGAACCCGGCGCAGCAGGAAGCCGCCAACGCCATCGGCAGCGCCGAGGGCTTCGCGCCCATGCTGCTCTACGGCGTGACCGGCAGCGGCAAGACCGAGGTGTATCTGCAGGCCTGCGCCCAGGTGCTGGCGCGGGAGCCGGACGCACAGATCCTGGTGCTGGTCCCCGAGATCAACCTGACACCCCAGCTGGAAGGGAATATCCAGGCGCGCTTCCCCGGCATAATGCTGGCTACTTTGCACAGCGGGCTGTCCGAGGGCGAGCGCATGCTGCACTGGCTGGCCGCGCACGAGGGCCAGGCCCGCATCGTGCTGGGCACCCGCCTCGCGATCCTGTCCTCGCTGCCGAACCTCAAGCTGATCGTTATCGACGAGGAGCACGACCCCTCCTACAAGCAGCAGGAAGGCCTGCGCTACTCGGCGCGCGACCTGGCCGTATGGCGCGCCCACCAGCTGGGTATCCCGATCGTGCTCGGTTCGGCCACGCCCTCGCTCGAGACCTGGCACCATGCGGGCTCAGGCCGTTACCGCAAGCTGGAACTGCGCGAGCGCGCCGTGCGCGCCGCCGTGCTGCCCACCGTGAAGCTGGTCGACACCGAGCGTGACCGCCCCAAGGAAGGTTTGAGCGGCGCCGTGATCGCGGCCCTGCGCCAGCGCCTGGACCGCGGCGAGCAGTCGCTGCTGTTCCTGAACCGGCGCGGCTATGCCCCCGTGATCTCCTGCGACGCCTGCGGCTGGATCAGCAACTGCACCCGCTGCACCGCCTTCATGGTGCTGCACAAGCCCGAACACCGCCTGCGCTGCCACCACTGCAGCCTGGAGCTGCGCATTCCGCGCCATTGCCCGACCTGCGGCAACGTCGACCTGCAGCCGTTGGGACGCGGCACCCAGCGCGTCGAGGAAGGACTTGCCGCGATGTTCCCGGAAGCGCGCATCCTGCGCATCGACGCCGACTCCACGCGCCTGAAGGGCAGCGCCCAGGCGGCCTTCGATACCGTGCACCGGGGCGAGGTCGACATCCTGGTGGGCACCCAGATGGTCGCCAAGGGCCACGACTTCAAGAAACTCACCCTGGTCGGCATCCTGAATCCGGATACCGCGCTGTTCTCGCAGGATTACCGCGCCAGCGAGCGCCTGTTTGCCCAGCTGATGCAGGTGGCGGGCCGCGCCGGGCGGGCGGGCGCGGCTTCCGAGGTGCTGGTGCAGACCCGCTACGCCAGCCATCCGCTGTACGGCGCCGTGATGCGCCACGACTACGACCGCTTCGCCGGCAGCCTGCTCGAGGAACGCCGCCAGGCCGGCCTGCCGCCCTTCATGTACCAGGCCCTGCTGCGCGCCGAGGCGCCGGAGCTGGCGAACGCCATCGCCTTCCTGGAGGCGGCGCGCGACAGCCTCGTTTCCGATGCAGTCATGATCAACGACCCGATCCCGATGACGATGATGCGCGTGCACAACACCGACCGCGCCCAGCTGCTGGTGGAATCTTCTTCGCGCCCGGCGCTGCAGCACTTCCTGCGCGAGTGGGTCGAGATCCTGCGCGCCATGAAGTCGCGCGTGCGCTGGTCGCTCGAGGTCGATCCCATCGATATCTGAGCCCTTGTAAATATTCGTGAGAATCCGCGCTCCGGATGTCTGCTAGAGTCGCCGCTCACCACTTCAAGGGAGCGAGAACATGGACAGGCTGACCGGCACGGCATCGAAGCGCTTACTGGCAGCGTGCATCCTGCTGGCTGCGGCACCCGCAGCCATGGCGACGCTCCCCACCGACGGCGAAATCGCGGTCGCCGAAATCCGCCGCCGCATCGAGAACCGCGACTGCACGGGCGCCATCGAGCGGCTCAAGGAAGGCCTGGCCAAGAACGAGGCAGAAGTGGCGCTCATGGGCGGCTCCATGTTCGAGCATGGCGTGTGCGTGCGGCGCGACTGGCAGCGTGCGATTCCGCTCTACGTGCGCGCGTCCGAAGGCGGCCAGCAGGAAGCCGCCGAGCGGCTGGCGGCCGGCTATGCGGATCCGGCCAATGGTCCCGACGCCGCTTCCGCCATTTGGTGGGCCTGGCGCGGACGGGATTTCAGGCTGGAGGGCTGCGGTGTCGACGGCAAGATGCCGCTCGATCCGGACCGGCTGGTGGCCGAGATGGGCAAATGGCCGGCCACGCAGCTGGCCTATTGCGTGTACGTGGCCGGTGTCATGTCGACGATTTCGGCCGAGATGCGCTATCCCGAGCTGGCCGCCGGCGTCGCGGTCGGCGGCGACGTCTCGCTGCGCTTCTATCCGGCCACGCCGCGTGTCGAGCTGCAGCAGACCGGCTCGCAGGATTACGAACTGGTGGGCTACTTCGCGGTCGACCGCCTGCGCGACCGCAAGCGCAAGGCCGTCACGGGCGGCTTCGCGAATGCCGTGGGCGAGGTGGCCGACCGGGCCCTGAAGCGCTACCCGCACCCCGCGGGAATGCCGCAGGACGCGGTGATCGAAAGCCGGTATACCTTCTACATCAAGTAGGCCCGGGCGGCAGGGCAAGCCGGCGCGCGGCCTGCGCCGGCGGCATCTCGTCCAGCGGCAGCAGGGCGGCGGCGCGTGCGAGTCCCCGCACCAGCAGGGCTTCTCCGGGACGCAGGCCGCCTGCGCGCAGCTGCGGCAGCGCGCGCACCGGCTCGGGCACGATCTGCACGGCGGCGCGCAGCAGCAGGCGCTGCAAGCCGCGCAGCGGCGCCGGCAGGATAGTCGCGTCCCGCATGATGCGCATGAAGTCGGCGAGGATGTCGGACCCTTCCAGGCCAGGCGCCGTCCTGGCGAGCAGCGCCTCCCACTCGCACCAGGAACGCGGCGCCCCGGTCGCGCCATACAGGCCCGCAGCCAGCTCGCCTTCGGCGAAGGCCGCATCCTTCTCGCGCGCGGACAGGGGCTGCACGTAGGCGTGATAGGCCTCGGTGAATCCGAAGGCGGCGGTGGCCTGCACCCAGTCGAGCAGGCGCGGATCGCTGGCGTGGTAAGGCAGGCCGTCCGGGGTATGGCCCTCGACCCGGCCATGCATGCGCAGCACGCGCGCGATCACCTTTTCCGCTTCCGAACGCGGCCCGTAGACCGTCATCATGGCCGCGAAACCCGTGCGCCGCAGGCGGATGCCGGGATCGCGCTTGAAATTGCTGTGGTCCCAGACGCCGGAGCGAACCGAGGGCTCGGCGAGCTCCAGCAGCACGGCCGCCACCCCGCCGATGAAAAGGGAGACGGGGTTGGCGAACACGCGCCAGGCGACGCCATCGCTCGGCGCCAGGGCCGGCTCGCCGGCCGGCTGGCTGAAGTCGAACGCCATGCCTGGGGGCGGGCGCATCAGCTCGCGTATGGTTTCCAGCATCGGCGTCCTTTCGAATCGATCGTTCCACCTGCCACATCGGGACGATTGTGCGCCGAACAAGCTTGCGCCGCCAGCAGCCCGGCCGGAAATGGCGTATCGTTCCGGCATGAACATGCGGAGAAGACCATGAAGAAACTGGTTGTTGACGTCGCCATCATCGGCACCGGCACCGCCGGCATGACGGCCTATCGTGCGGCCAAGGCGCAGGGCGCCCGCACCGTGGTGATCGAGAGCGGCGTGTATGGCACCACCTGCGCGCGGGTCGGCTGCATGCCCAGCAAGCTCCTGATCGCGGCCGCGGAAAGCGCGCATGCGATGCAGCATTCGGCGCCTTTCGGGGTGCACGCGGGCGAGGTCCGCATCGACGGTCCGGCCGTGATGGAGCGGGTGCGGCGCGAGCGCGACCGCTTCGTCGGCTTCGTGCTGGAGAGCGTCGAGTCCTTCGACGAAGCGGACAAGCTGCGCGGCCACGCGCGCTTCACAGGCCCGCATACCCTCACCGTGGACGACCATACCGAGATCACCGCGGCGCGCATCGTGATCGCCACCGGCTCCACGCCGCTGCGCCTGCCGGCGCTGGAGAACGTCGGCCCCGGGGTCGTCACCTCCGACGACGTGTTCTATTGGGACGACCTGCCGAAGTCGGTCGCCGTGATCGGCACCGGCGTGATCGGCCTCGAGCTGGGCCAGGCCTTGCATCGCCTCGGCGTGCGCGTAAAACTGTTCGCGCGCGGCGGCAGCATCGCCCACATCAGCGATCCGGAAGTGCTGCGCGCCGCCGGCCGCGTGCTGAACGAGGAGCTCGACATCCAGTTCCAGAGCAAGGTCGTGCGCGCCGTGCAGGAAGGCGACGAGGTGGCATTGACGGTTGCCGACGCCCTCGGCAAGGAGCAGACCGAGCGCTTCCAGTTCGTGCTGATGGCGGCCGGGCGCACCCCCAACGTGCACGACATCGGGCTGGAGCACACGGGCCTGGAACGGGGCGAGGACGGCATCCCCCATTTCGACGCGCGCACCATGCAATGCGGGAACAGCCACATCTTCATCGCCGGCGACGCCAACAACGAGCGTCCGCTGCTGCACGACGCGGCCGACCATGGCAAGATCGCCGGCGACAACGCGGGCCGCTACCCGGACGTGCGTCCCGGCCTGCGCCGCACGCCGATTGCGGTGGCCTTCACCGAGCCGAACATCGCGACGCTGGGCGCCAGCTACAAGTCACTGGTCGAAGGCGGCAAGCGCAAGTTCGCGGTGGGCTCGGTTTCCTTTGCGAACCAGGGCCGCAGCCGGGTGATGTTGCAGAACAAGGGGATGCTGCGCGTGTACGCCGAATTCGGCTCGCGCCGCTTCCTGGGCGCCGAGATGATCGCGCCGCGCGCCGAGCACCTGGCCCACACCCTGTCCTGGGCCTGCCAGATGCGCATGACGGTGGACCAGATGCTGGAGATGCCCTTCTACCACCCGGTGATCGAGGAGGGCGTGCGCACGGCGCTGCGCGACCTGGCCCAGTGCCTCACGAAAGGCGAAAGCGACGTCGACGCGGCGGATACCGAGCCGGGGACGTAGCGCGGACGCTCCCGCGCCCACGCGTTCAGCCAGCGTGAAAACGGACGATGCGCCACATGTCAACGTGTAGTTGAACGCGTGGGCGGGGACCGCCCACCCTACTTAATTCAAGAGGCTTGCGTCCAGCCTCCCTTCGCCCGCCAGCTGGCGCAGGATGCGCACGGTGTCGATGTCGGCTTCCTGGTAGGCCGAGCGCTTGAAGTCGTCGTACATTTCATTGGCCGGGTCGGTGTGCTCGCCCTGGCCGTCGTCGTAGCAGAAGCGCACCAGCAGCACGGCGCTGGTCGGCGCCTCGATCTTCATGACCAGGCTGGAGGCGGCGATCTCTCCCTGGGCCGGCACCTCGTAGCGCACTTCCTTCAGCGGCGTCAGGTGCACCACGTCGTCGATCACCAGGTCGCCGTAGCGCAGGCGGCGCTTGAAGCTCCCGCTGCTGCGCTCGCCGATGGTGCACTCGTCAAGATGCGGTACGAACAGGGTCGGCGATTCGGCGCGCAGGACCAGTCCGCGCCACAGCTGTTCGATCGAGATGGTGTCGATCAGCGGGTTCATCGGATCGTTGATCTGGATGAGATGTTCAAATTTCATGTGCTGGTGTCCAAAAAGCCTCGGCGCGCGGCGCCGCAAGGGTGAAATGGTACCCGATTGCGCCGCTTCCTGCCGCGCCGGGGCGGTGTTGCAAACACGTTCACACGCCATCTTTTGCCTGCGCGTTGTCGAACTCATCGTTACAATACCCGGCCATCCTGCAGAAATCTTTCCCATGTCCAACGCACCCAAATTCGGCCTCAACGGGCCGCAAAGCGAAGCCGTGCTCTATCTCGACGGCCCTTGCCTGGTGCTGGCCGGCGCCGGCTCGGGCAAGACGCGCGTGATCACGCAGAAGATCGCCTACATGATCGAGCACTGCGGCTACGATCCGCGCACGATCGCGGCGCTCACCTTCACCAACAAGGCGGCCCTCGAGATGCAGGAGCGGATCGGCAAGCTGCTCAAGCAGCCCAAGCAGGCCAAGCAGCTCACCGTGTCCACCTTCCACTCCCTGGGCGTGAAAATCCTGCGCCAGGAAGCGGCCGGGGTCGGCCTGAAGGACAAGTTCTCGATCATGGACAGCGACGACTGCTACACCGTGGTCTCCGACCTGGCGCTGACCACCGACAAGCAGGAAATCCGCCGCATCCAGAACGCGATCTCGCTGTGGAAGAATGGCCTGGTCGACCCGGAAGACGCAATCAAGAATGCCAAGGACGAGGACGAGGCGATGTCCGGACGCGTCTACCGCAGCTACCTCGCCACCCTGCAGGCCTACCAGGCGGTCGACTTCGACGACCTGATCCGCCTGCCGGTGGAGCTGTTCCGCAACAACGAATCGATCCGCGACCGCTGGCAGCGCCGCCTGCGCTACCTGCTGATGGACGAATACCAGGACACCAACACCTGCCAATACGAACTGGTCAAGCTGCTGGTGACGGGCCTGGGTAAAAAACCGATGTTCACGGCCGTGGGCGACGACGACCAGGCCATCTACGCCTGGCGCGGCGCCTCGGTGGAAAACCTCAAGACCCTGCAGACCGACTTCCCCGACCTGCGCGTCATCAAGCTGGAACAGAACTACCGCTCGACCACCCGCATCCTGCAGGCGGCCAACGCCGTCATCGGCAACAATCCGAAGCTGTTCGAGAAGTCGCTGTGGTCCGAGCACGGCCTGGGCGAGCCGATCGAGGTGCTGGGCATGCAGAGCGACGAGCAGGAGGCGGAGCGGGTCGCCATCATGATCTCGGCCGACCATTTCCAGCGCAAGAACAAGTGGACCGACTACGCCATCCTCTACCGCGGCAACCACCAGGCGCGCGTGATGGAGCAGGCCCTGCGCAAGGAGCGCATCCCCTACACCATGTCGGGCGGCCAGAGCTTCTTCGACAAGGCGGAGATCAAGGACATCATCGCCTACCTGCGCCTGATCGCGAACCAGGACGACGACCCGGCCTTCATCCGCGCCGTCACCACCCCGAAGCGCGGGGTCGGCATGGCCACGCTGGAGACGCTGGGCGAATTCTCCAGGCAGTGGAACTGCTCGCTGTTCGAGGCCGCGCGCAAGGGCGGCCTGGAAGCCAAGCTGGCCGAGCGCCAGCTGGCGCCGCTGCGCGATTTCTGCCGCTTCATGCTGGAACTGGAAGACCGCGCCACCCGCCCGGGCCCGTCCGGCAGCGGCGACAACGCGGCCGAGGTGCTGGACGACATGATGAAGGAGATGAACTACGAGCACTACCTGTACGAGAACTTCGACGACCGCGCAGCCCAGGCCAAGTGGCAGAACGTGCTTGAGTTCACCAACTGGCTGAAGGAACGGGGGCGCGGCGGACGCGACCGCGACGGCGAGGAAAAGAATCTGCTGGAACTGACCCAGATGGTGGCCCTGATGTCGATGCTGGAAGGCTCGGACGAGGAACAGGATGCCGTGCGCATGTCGACCCTGCACGCCTCCAAGGGTCTGGAATACCCGCACGTCTTCCTGGTCGGGGTCGAAGAGGGCATCCTGCCGCACAAGGGCGACCCGGACGCGCCGGTGGAAATCATCGCGGCCCGCATCCAGGAAGAACGCCGCCTCATGTACGTGGGCATCACGCGCGCCCAGCGCACCCTGCGCCTGACCTGGTGCAAGAAGCGCAAGCGCGCCGGCGAACTGGTGCACTGCGAACCGTCGCGCTTCATCAAGGAGATGGCGCTCGACGTCGGCGATGCCCCGCCCAAGGAAACTGAAATCCTGAGTCCAAAGGAGCGGCTCGCCAACCTGAAGGCTCTGCTGAGCATGCCCAAAGCGTAAATTTGGCAAGAAAGACGTTGCGGATAAGCCTTGAACGGGAACTAACGGATGCGCACGATTGAAATTCTTATTTGACTTCATCTGTGCCGCAGGAAATACTTTCCGCCAAGCGAGTTCATCCGCAACACTTCTTACCAATCAAGCAATGGCCACCGTTTCCGATATCACGATCACCCCCTTGTCCGGGCTCAACCACATCGACGCCCTGCTGGACACCGGTCCAGACTGGAACTTCCTGACTTCCAACACGGCGAATACCCTCTACTACACGTTTTCGGTTTCATCCGGCAATGAAGGCGGCAGGACCGGCCAGGAAGCGTTCACGCTGGCGCAGCAGTCGGCGGCACGCTATGCCTTCAATTACCTGCAGCAGGTCACCGGCATCAAGTTTGTCGAGACGAGCCTGGGCACGTCGGCACAAATTCACCTGGCCAATCTTGATATCAGCGGCGCATCGACGACGGGCCTGTGCAGCTGGTCCAGCAATTATTCCTTTACGGGCGATAAGCTGAACAGTTATTCCGCCAACGCCTATGTGTACCTCGATAACGCGGAATGGTTCGGCTATAACCGCGACCTGACCCCGGGCGGCGTCGGCTACCAGACCCTGCTGCACGAGCTGGGCCATGCCATCGGCCTGGGCCATCCCTTCCACGAGTCCGACGAGGAACATCACACCCACTTGCCCGCAGGCCAGGACAACACCGCCAACACGATCATGTCGTACACCGACATCGGCGGACCGTACTCGACCTTCAGCCCCTATGACATCGCCGCGCTGAACTGGCTCTACGGCGGTGACGGCCTGGGCGGCGCGCTCGGCATCAATTCGACCACGGGCGCGCGCTACATTACCGGCACCGGCAGCGCGGACCGCCTGGTCGGCACCGCCGCCGACGACATGTTCGCCGGCATGGGCGGCAGCGACACCATCCTGGGTGGACAGGGCAACGACACCGTCGTGTTCAACGGCGTGCGTAGCGCCTACACCTTCAGCATGAACACGAGCGGCGAACTGATCGCCACCCACGCGAGCGGCATCGTCACCATGTCCAGCATCGAGACGCTGGCATTTTCCGACGGGCGCTTCGCCGCATCGCAGCTGTTCAACGATACCACCGCACCCCAGGCGCCGAAGATCGGCGTGTCGAAGAACGCCAATGGCTACGCCTTCAGCAAGCCGGTGGTGAGCGGCACCGCCGAAGCCAATGCCATGATCAAGGTGTATGCCGGCGATCGCCTGGTGGGCGAGACCCAGGCCGACGCAAGCGGCATCTGGCAAGTGGTGGCGCAGCAATTCGCCAACGGACTGAACTACTCGGTGCGCGCAACCGCCATTGATGGCGCAGGCAATGTCTCCGAGTTCAGCGAGTCGGTCAGCTTCCACATCGACGGCACCGCGCCGATCCGCCCGACCGCCAAGGCGACCCTGGCCGAGGGCGGTAACCAGCCGGTCTTCAGCGGCACCGGCGAAGCCGGCACCCTGATCCAGCTGGTGCGCCTCGGTACCGTCACCGAGATCGGCCGCACCGTGGTCAAGGCCGACGGCACCTGGTCGATCGACTCGCCGGCCCTGCCGAACGGCAGCTACGAGGTGCGCGCGGCATCGTCGGACATCGCCGACAACGCCACCACTACCGTCGACTCGATGATCTTCACGATCGACAATCCGCTCAACAAGACCGGCACGACCGGCATGGACCGCTTCACGGCGGCCGAGGGCAACGCCGCCATCGACGGCGGCCAGGGACGCGACACCGTCGTGTACGCCGGCGCGCGCGCCGACTTCACGATCGAACGCACCGTGTACGGCGTGACCGTCACCGACAAGACCGGCAAGTTCGGCTCGGACAACCTGATCAACGTCGAACGCATCCAGTTCAACGACACCATGGTCGGCCTGGACATCGACGGCGCCAGCGGCCAGATCTACCGCCTGTACAAGGCCGCCTACGACCGTGCCCCGGATGCGGGTGGACTGAAGCACTGGATGTGGGTCTCCGACATGGACAAGTTCTCGCTGGCCCAGATCGCGGAATTCTTCACCCAGCTGCCCGAATACCAGGAGCTCTACCTGAAGGACGATCCGTCGAACTCGCACTTCGTCACGCTGCTGTACCAGCACGTGCTGCACCGCGAGCCGGAGAAGGCGGGCTTCGACCACTGGATGTGGACCCTGAACGAGAACAAGCTCACGCGCCCCGAGGTGATGGCCTTCTTCGCGGAGAGCCCGGAGAACAAGGCGCAGGTGATTGCCGAGATCAACAACGGCGTCGAATACATCGGCACCCCGACCTGAACGGCGCCTGGCGGCGCAAGGCTGGCATAATGCCGGCTTTGCGCCGGCGTTCGCCGGGAGGACGCCATGAGCCAGGAAGACCCCATCACCGACCGCTTCGTCGACATCGAAATCAAGCTCGCCCACCAGGAAGACCTGGTCGAGACGCTGAACGACACCATCTACCGCCAGGGACGCCGCATCGACCAGCTCGAAGCCCTGGTCGCCTCCCTGGTCGACCACGTGCGCACCCTGCAATCCACCCGCCAGGGGCCGGTCAACGAGAAGCCGCCTCACTACTAAGCAGTTCTCCCAGCCGCTTGCCCAGGCACAGCAGGGTCAGGGTCGGCGGCAATCCCCACGCTCCCGGAATCACCGAGGCGTCGCAGACATGCAGGCCCGGCGCCGCGCGCAGCGCGCTGTCGACACCATGCGGTGCGCCGATCGGCACGCTGCCGCCCGGATGGGCGGCGAAATGGTGGGTCGCGAAGACGTGGCGCGCGCCGGCCTGCTCGAGGATCTGGCGCGCCATCGCGACGCCTCGTGTGAAACGCGCACGGTCGCCGCCCGTCAGGCGCTTGTCGACCCAGCGCGGGCCGACGCTGCCGCCGACATCGTCGCGGATCTTCACCATCACGCTGAGCGTGCGCGCATGCGCCTTGATGCGGTCGAGGCGGCCGGCCTGCAGCGCGAAGGCCTGGTACATCGGGCGCGGGAGGGTCAGGTCGGCCAGGCTGATGCCCTCGGCCGGGAAGCCGGCGCCGGCCGCCATCGGCACTTCCGCGCCACCGTCGATATCGTCGACGGTCCCCATCACCGCCACCACCGGATCGCTGAAGAAGGACGCACGACGCGGCCGCAGGCCGCTTCGGTGCAGCAGGCGCGGGCTCTGGATGCCGCCGGCCGCCAGCACCACCAGCGGCGCCCTGGCCTGGCGCCGCGCGCCGTCGCGCAGCACCTCGACACCCTCTGCACGGCCGTCCTCCATCAGCACCCGCAGCACCCGGCTGCGATCGAGCAGCACGGCGCCATGGCCGCAAGCCTCGTCGACGAAGTCGCGCGCGCTCCATTTGGCGCCGTAGGGACAGCCGTAGACGCAGCGCCAGCAACCGCTGCGGCAGGCCTGCGGGCGGATCATCTTGTCCAGTTTCCGCCAGTCGAAGCCAGCAGCGCGGGCGGCTGCCATCAGGCGCGCCGCCATCGGGCCGACCAGCTTGTCGGGCAAGGGCGCCAGCGGCAGTTCGGCGCGCAGTGCATCCAGGGCCGGGGCGAGGTCGATGCCGTGCGCCGCGAAGGTCGCCAGCGGCGGCGGCGCGGCGGTGGCGAAGTTCAGCGCCGAGCTGCCGCCCAGCGTGGTGCCGGACACCAGCAGCGAGGCGTCGCGGTGCAGCCAGGCGCCGCGGCCCGGGAGGGCCATGGTCGCCATCTGGCCCAGGGTGCCCTTGAGCGGCGCCGCGCTGCCCTGTTCCAGTACCAGCACGCGCTTGCCCGCGCGCGCCAGCTCGCGCGCCGTGGCCGCGCCGCCGGGACCGGTGCCGACGACGATGGCGTCATAGGAGCAGGAGAGCTGTGAATCCATGGTGGACGGATGCTATCACGGCCGGTTTTGATACATGCCGCTACATGCCTGAAACATGGCCGAAACATTGGCTCGCCTATGCGGCATACATACGGTTTTTGTTGTGACGACATGCGTACAGCCTGCTATGATCGTCGCGCAACGGCTGCCCGGCATGCCCGGCAGCTCCCTCCCAAGAGTCCGTGAAAGATCCCATGAACCGACCCCACCTGCTCATCGTTGCCGCCAGCCTCGCGCTCGCGCACACCGCGATCGCCGCACCAGTTCTGGACGCCTCGAACCCCTTCGCCAAGCCCAGCAGCCTGCCGCTGAACTATCCGGCTTTCGACAAGATCAAGAACGAACACTTCCTGCCCGCCTACGCGGCCGGCATGGCCGAGCACCTGCGCGAGATCGACGCGATCGCCAGGAACAAGGCGGCGCCTACTTTCGACAACACCATCGTGGCGATGGAGCGCGCCGGCGAGATGCTGGCGCGGGTATCGAGCGTGTTCTCCAACCTGCAGACCGCCAACACCAACGACGCGCTGGACGCGGTCGACCGCGAGATGTCGCCCAAGCTGGCCGCGCACAACGACGCGATCTACCTGAATCCGGCGCTGTTCCAGCGCATCAAGACACTGCACGCCAAGCGCGCGACCCTCAAGCTGGACGCCGAATCGAAGCACCTGCTCGAGCGTGTGTACAAGGAATTCGTGCGCGCCGGCGCGAATCTCTCCGCCGCCGACAAGGACAAGCTCAAGAAGTACAACGCCGAGATCGCGTCGCTGCAGTCCGAGTTCTCGCAGCGCGTGCTGAAGGAAGCCAATGCGTCGGCCCTGATCGTCGACACCCGCGCGGAACTGGCCGGCTTCTCCGACGCCGAAATCAGTGCCGCCGCCGCGGAAGCGGACAAGCGCGGCCACAAGGGCAAGTTCGCGATCGCCATCGTCAACACCAGCAGCCAGCCGGCGCTGTCCAGCCTCACCAATCGCAAGACCCGCGAACGCCTGATGGCGGCCTCGCTGAACCGCGGCAGCCGCGGCGGCGAGTTCGATTCGCGCGACCTGGTCCTGAAACTGGCCAAGCTGCGCGCCGAACGCGCCACCCTGCTGGGCTACCCGAACTACGCGGCCTATTCGCAGGAACTCGAAACCGCCAAGAACCCGGCCGCCGTCAACAAGCTGCTGGCGGAACTGGCCAAACCCGCCGTGAACAACGCGCGCAAGGAAGCGGGCGAGATCCAGAAAGTGATCGATCAAGAGAAGGGCGGCTTCCAGGTCGCCTCGTATGACTGGCCGATCTACCAGGACAAGGTGCGCGCCGCGAAGTACAACTTCGACGAGAACCAGCTGCGCCCCTATTTCGAGTTGAACCGCGTGCTGGTGGATGGCGTCTTCTTCGCCGCCACCAGGGAATACGGCATCACCTTCAAGGAGCGCAAGGACCTGCCGGTCTACGACCCGGAAGTGCGCACCTTCGACGTGTTCGACCACGACGGCAAGCAGCTGGCCATCTTCATCTTCGACCCCTACGCACGCGGCAACAAGCAGGGCGGCGCCTGGATGAACGAGTACGTGTCGCAATCTGCCCTGCTGGGCAAGCGCCCGGTGGTCGGCAACCACCTGAACATCCCGAAGCCGCCAAAGGGCGAGCCGACCCTGCTCACCTACGACGAGGTGCGCACCGCCTTCCACGAGTTCGGCCACGCCCTGCACGGCATGTTCTCGAACGTGAAGTATCCGCACTTCTCGGGCACCAATGTGCCGCGCGACTTCGTCGAGTACCCCTCGCAGGTCAACGAGATGTGGGCGATCTGGCCTGAAGTGCTGGCCAACTACGCCAAGCACCACCAGACCGGCGCGCCGATGCCGAAAGAGCTGCTGGACAAGGTGGTCGCGTCCAAGAAGTTCAACCAGGGCTATATGACCACCGAGTACCTGGCCGCTTCGCTGCTCGACCAGCGCTGGCACCAGCTGAAACCTTCCGAGATCCCGACCGACGTGCTGGCCTTCGAAGCCAGGGCGCTCAAGGACGCGGGCGTGGACTACGCGCCGGTGCCGCCGCGCTATCGCACCACCTATTTCTCGCACTCGATGAACGGCGGCTATTCGGCCGGCTACTACGCCTACCTGTGGAGCGAGAAGCTGGACGCCGACACGGTCCAGTGGTTCACCGAGAGCGGCGGCCTGTCGCGCAAGAACGGCGACCACTTCCGCAAGACCCTGCTCTCGCGCGGCGGCAGCGCCGATGCGATGGACCTGTTCCGCGACTTCCGCGGCCGCGACCCGGTCATCGAACCGCTGCTGGAACGCCGCGGCCTGACCGGAAACTGATTTTTCGCACCACTTCAACAAGACAGAGATACCATGATCCGTCCACACATCCTGCTGGTCGCCGCTGCAGGCGCCGCCTCCACCCTGGCCTACGCAGCCCCGGCTTCCATGCTGGAAGCCTCGAACCCCTTCGCCAAGCCGAGCACCCTGCCGTTCCAGTACCCCGCCTGGGACAAGATCCGCAACGAGCACTTCGCCCCGGCCTTCGCGGAAGCCATGCGCCAGGAAGCCGCGGAGATCGAAAAGATCGCCAACAACAAGGCTGCCCCGACGTTCGAGAACACCATCGTCGCGATGGAGCGCTCTGGCCAGCTGATGAACCGTGTCGGCACCGCCTTCGGCACCCTGAAGGGTTCCTACACCAACCCCACCCTCCAGGCACTGGACAAGGAACTGGCGCCGAAGCTGTCGGCCCACAACGATGCGATCCGCCTGAACCCGAAACTGTACGCGCGCATCAAGTCGCTGTACGAGAAGCGCAGCAAGCTGGGCCTGGACGCCGAGTCGCAGTACCTGATCGAGCGCTACCACACCGACTTCGTGCGCGCCGGCGCCAAGCTGTCCGACGCCGACAAGGCCAAGCTGAAAGCGATGAACGGCGAACTGGCCGCCCTGTCGACCCAGTTCGCGCAGAACGTGTTGAACGAAGCGAATGCCTCGGCGCTGGTGGTCGACACCCGCGCCGAGCTGGCCGGCATGTCGGACAAGCAGATCGACGCCGCGGCCGCGGAAGGCAAGAAGCGCGGCCTGGACGGCAAGTTCGTGATCCCGGTCGTGAACACGACCCAGCAGGCCGGCTTGTCCGTACTGACCAACCGCGCCACCCGCGAGAAGCTGCTGGCCGCGTCGCTGGCGCGCGGCTCGCGCGGCGGTGAATACGACAACCGCGAGGTCGTCCTGAAGCTGGCCAAGCTGCGCGCCGAACGCGCCGTGCTGCTGGGCTACCCGAACCACGCGGCCTACAGCCTGGAAGACCAGACCGCCAAGACCACCGGCGCCGTCAACGGGCTGCTGGCCGAATTCGCCAGGCCGGCCGTGAACAACGCGCGCAAGGAAGCGCTTGAAATCCAGAAGGTGATCGATGCCGAAGGCGGCGGCTTCAAGGCGGCGGCGCACGACTGGGGCTTCTACAGCGACAAGGTGCGCGCCGCGAAGTATTCTTTTGATGCCAGCCAGCTGCGCCCCTACTTCGAACTGAACCGCGTCCTGCAGGATGGCGTCTTCTTCGCCGCCACCAAGGAATTCGGCATCACCTTCAAGGAACGCAAGGACCTGCCGGGTTATGTCGAGGACGTGCGCGTGTTCGACGTGTTCGACGTCGACGGCAAGCAGCTCGCCATCTTCACCTTCGACCCGTATGCGCGCCCGAACAAGCGTGGCGGCGCCTGGGCCAATGCCTGGGTCCCGCAGTCGAAACTGATGGGCACGAAACCGGTCATCGCCAACAACCTGAACATCGCCAAGCCGGCCGCGGGCGAGCCGACCCTGCTCACCTACGACGAAGTGCGCACCACCTTCCACGAGTTCGGCCACGCCCTGCATGGCATGTTCTCGGATGTGAAATACCCGCGCTTCTCGGGATCGCGCGTGCCGCGCGACTACGTCGAGTTCCCTTCGCAGGTGAACGAGATGTGGATGGCCTGGCCGGAAGTGCTGGCCAACTATGCGAAGCACTACCAGACCGGCGCGGCGATGCCGAAAGAGCTGCTCGACAAGGTCCAGGCCTCGCAGCAGTTCAACGAAGGCTTCCGCACCACCGAGTACCTGGCTGCTTCGCTGCTGGACCAGGCCTGGCACCAGCTGTCGCCGAACCAGATCCCGACCGACGTGCTGGCGTTTGAAGCGGCCGCACTGAAGCAGGCCGGCGTCGACTTCGCACTGGTCCCGCCGCGCTACCGCACCACGTACTTCTCGCACACCTTCTCGGGCGGCTACTCGGCCGGCTACTACGGCTACCTGTGGGCCGAGAAGCTGGACGCGGACACCGTCAACTGGTTCAAGGAGAACGGCGGCCTGACCCGCAAGAACGGCGACCACTTCCGCAAGACCCTGCTGTCGCGCGGCGGCACGCTGGATGCGATGCAGATGTACCGCAACTTCAGCGGCCGTGATGCGCGGGTAGAGCCGCTGCTGGAGCGTCGTGGCCTGAGCGGCGAGTAAGCCGGTTCGATGCGCCGGCCGTGCAATGCGGCCGGCGTTTGCTACACTCCCTCCAAGCATCACAACCAGCCCTGCATCGATGAGTGTTCAACCCCTTCACGGTATTACCTTAGAATCCCTACTGACCCGCCTCGTCGAGCACTACGGCTGGGAGGGACTCGGCCGCAGGATCGATATCAATTGCTTCCAGAAAGACCCGAGCATCAAGTCGAGCCTGAAATTCTTGCGCCGCACCCCATGGGCGCGCGAGCAGGTCGAGAAGCTGTACCTCGATACCCGCTTCACCAACTAGCGAGAACGACATGCTGAGTGACAACCAGAACGCACACGATGCCGACCTGAAAGCACGCCTGAAAGCCCTGCACCGCCAGCTGCAGGAAACCAACGACGTCGATCCGGAGCTGGAAACCCTGCTGCGCCAGCTCGACGGCGACATCGACCGGGCGCTCGAGCGCCGCGCCGAGCAGCAGCTCGACGACAACACCTATGGCCTCGGTTCCCGTACCCAGGAACTGGCCGCCCGCTTCAATACACGCCACCCGACCGTCTCGACCGGCCTGCGCGAGCTCGGCAATATCCTGTCGAATATGGGTATTTAAGCGGCGTTAGTGCCACAAGTCATTGATAACTAAGCCATTTTTCGGTCGCCCAGACGACCGGAAAACGGTTTTCCGGTACAATACCGGCCAATGAACGCCCCCCAGAACCTTTTCGCGAGCGTGCCGAAGCGCTCCAGCCGCGCGCCAAGCGCGCCTTTCCTCCCGATGTCCCGTGCTGAAATGGACAAGCTCGGGTGGGATTCGTGCGACATCATCCTGATCACCGGCGACGCCTACATCGACCACCCGAGTTTCGGGATGGCGCTGGTCGGCCGCCTGCTGGAAGCGCAGGGCTACCGCGTCGGCATCATCAGCCAGCCGGACTGGACCTCGGTCGAGCCCTTCCGCGCGCTCGGCAAGCCGAACCTGTACTGGGGCATTACCGCCGGCAATATGGACTCGATGGTCAACCGCTACACGGCCGACCGCAAGATCCGCTCCGACGACGCCTACACCCCGAACGCCGAGCCGAACAAGCGCCCCGACCGCGCCGTGACGGTCTATTGCCAGCGCGCCCGCGAAGCCTTCCCGGGCGTGCCCGTGATCGCCGGCAGCATCGAGGCCTCGCTGCGCCGCATCGCCCACTACGACTACTGGTCGGACAAGGTGCGCCGCTCGGTGCTGTTCGAGTCGAAGGCCGACATGCTCATCTTCGGCAATGCCGAGCGCGCCCTGGTGGACGTGACGCGCCGCATCGCCGCGGGCGAAAACATCCGCGAAATCCGCGACCTGCGCGGCACCGCCTTCCTGGTCCCGAACGGCTGGCTGCCGGACGACGAATGGACCGTGCACAACTCCACCCGCGTGGACGTGCCGGGCCGCATCGACAAGCAGCCGAACCCGTATGCGATGGCGCTGGAAGACCCGAAGCAGTGCGCGCTGGACAATGCCGCACCAGAACCCGTGGCCAAGCCGGTCATCATCATGACGCGCGAAGAGCGCCAGGCCGCCGCCCGCGAAAAGGCGAGAAAAACCGTGGTGCGCCTGCCGTCGTTCGAGACCGTGAGCGAAGACCCGGTGATGTATGCGCATACTTCGCGCGTGTTCCACCTGGAGTCGAACCCGGGCAATGCGCGCGCGCTGGTGCAGCAGCACGGCGACCGCGACGTCTGGCTGAACCCGCCGCCGCTGCCGCTGGCGATGGACGAGATGGACAACGTCTACGACCTGCCATACGCGCGCGCGCCGCACCCGAGCTATGGCAAGGCCCACATCCCGGCCTGGGAAATGATCCGCTACTCGGTCAACATCATGCGCGGCTGCTTCGGCGGTTGCACCTTTTGCTCGATCACCGAGCACGAAGGCCGCATCATCCAGAGCCGCTCGGAGCCGTCGATCCTGCGCGAGATCGAACTCATCCGCGACACGACCAAGAACTTTGCCGGCACGATCACCGACCTCGGCGGCCCGACGGCGAACATGTACCGCCTGGCCTGCAAGGATAAAAAAATCGAGGAATCCTGCCGCCGCCTGTCCTGCGTCTACCCGACGATCTGCAGCAACCTGGGCACCGACCACAGCAAGCTGATCTCGCTGTACCGCAAGGCGCGCGCCATCCCGGGCATCAAGAAGATCCTGATCGGTTCCGGCCTGCGCTACGACCTGGCCGTGCGCTCGCCCGAGTACGTGAAGGAACTCGTCACCCACCACGTGGGCGGGCTCCTGAAGATCGCGCCGGAGCACACCGAGCAGGGCACCCTGTCGAAGATGATGAAGCCGGGCATCGGCGCCTACGACGAGTTCAAGCGCCTGTTCGACAAGTTCTCGATGGAAGCGGGCAAGAAACAGTACCTGATCCCCTACTTCATCGCGGCCCACCCGGGTTCGACCGACGAGGACATGCTGAACCTGGCCCTGTGGCTGAAGAAGAACAACTTCAAGCTCGACCAGGTGCAGACCTTCACGCCGACGCCGATGGCCATGGCGACCACCATGTACCACTCGGGCAAGAACCCGCTGGCGAAGGTGACGGAAGATTCGGAAGTCGTCGAGACGGCAAAAAGCGGCAAGACCCGCAAGCTGCACAAGGCCTTCCTGCGCTACTACGATCCGGAGAACTGGCCGATCCTGCGCGAGGGCCTCAAGCGCATGGGCCGTGGCGACCTGATCGGTACTGGCGAGCGCCACCTGATTCCCCCGGCTGGCGTCGAACCGGGGCCGGAGTGGGACCGCAAGCGCATGGTGCCGGGCGGGACGCCGGTGACCGAGCGCGAGGTCGGCAAGCGCGGTCCTGGCAATGCGCGCGGCAAGGTGCAGGTGCGCGTCGAGCGTGCGCCGGCGGCGGTCGTGGCGTCCAAAGCCAGGCCGTCGATTCTTGACACGATTAAAACGAAGCCGAAGAGCAAACGGTAGGGGTGCAGCGGTCCAGTGGACCGGTGCACGGCTTCGCCGTCCGCGCGTTCAACCAGCGTAAGAATGGACGATGCGCGTTATCTCACCGTGTAGTTGAACGCGCGGACGGGAATTTAGTCCACTGGACTAAATTCCCCCGTCCACCCTACAACTCCGCGTTCGTGATCCGGGCGCGCCGCTCCTGCGCCACATCGAGATCCAGATTCGCCTGGCGCTTGCGCAATTCCAGCGCATAACGATGCCGCGCGCGCAGGCGCGGATTCGTCACCAGGCGGCCCAGGGTCTCGCCCACCACCATCACCACGCCCAGCAGCGGCAGCACCAGCATCAGCCCCACCACCCCGGCCAGGGCGCCGCCGATGAAGATCATCAGGACCGTCACCAGCGGATGCACGCGGATGCTGCGCCCGAGGGTCAGGGGCATGAACACGAAGTCGTCCAGCAGGCGCACCAGCACGAACACCCCGATCGCGCCATAGGCGATGAAGGGATTGTTGGGCGCGTCGGTCGAGGCGACGATCACCACCAGCACGCAGCCCACCACCGAGCCGACGAAAGGCACCCAGGCCAGCACCGCCGACATCAGGCCGAGCAGCAGCGGCGACGACACGCCGATCGTCCACAGGCCCAGCGCCAGCACCGCGGTATCCAGCACCGTCAGCTTGAGCAGGCCCTCGAAATAGCGGCGCGCGGTCTGGTCGACTTCGTGCAGCAGGTACAGGGCCCGCTCAAAGTAGGCGTTCGGCACCGCGCGCGCCAGGAATTTCTTGAAGCGCAGGCCGTCGCGCAGGAAGAAGAAGGTCAGGAAAGGCGCCAGCAGCAGCGAAGGCACCCAGGTCGCCAGCGCCACCAGGATCTCGCCCAGGTGCTTCTCGGCGAAGTCGTCGGTGAAGCGGCGGAAGATGCCGTTGATGGTCGAGGTCAGGTGCATCTCGGCCAGCAGCGGGAAGCGCTTCTCGAGCAGGGTCATGGTGTTGTGCACGAAGGCGACCCCGCCGTCGAGGTAGAGGCCGATCGTCTTTTCCCACGACTCTTCTTCCGGGCCGCGGCTCCACGAGAAGGCGGCCGTCAGGGCCAGGCCGAGGAAGGCGAAGAACAGCAGGCACACCAGCAGGGTGGCGCTGTTGCGGCTGTAGCCGGCGCGCACCATGCGCTGCATCGGCCCCACCAGGATGTAGTGCAGCACCCCGCCGAAGAGGAAGGGCAGGGCCAGCCACAGCATCTGCTGGACCACCAGCAGCAGCACGCAGGTGGCCGCGATGATGCCGGTCCAGACGACCGGCCCGGCGCGCTCGCTGCGGTTCATAGGGCTTCCAGCTGGGGCCGGCCGGTGCCCATCCATTCGCGCAGGCGCAGGCCGATGTGGCGCGCCAGCGCCAGCGAGATCTTGGAGCCGATTACGGCGTCGGTTTCCAGCAGGCCGAGGAAGTCGGCGCGGAAGAACACCGCCATCTCGCAGGGCTCGACGGCGCGCGCCTGGGCATTGCGCGGCGAGTTGTCGAGCAGGGCAAGGTCGCCGAAGAAGCTGCCCGGCCCGAGCTCGGCCACGACCTGGTTGCTGCCCTGGTGCAGCTTGTTGATCACCACCCGGCCGCTCATGATGAGGTACAGGGCCTGGCCTTCCTCGCCCTCGTCGAAGACGATCTCGTCGGGCAGGTAGCGGCGCTCGTGCAGCATGCCGTCGACGATCTTCAGTTCCAGCGGGCTCAAGGCCGAGAACAGCGTCGAGTTCTTCAGACGGTGCAGGCGCGGCGACATCTTGGGCGACTTGAGGAAACCGAAAATCACGATTGCTCCAGAATGGTGCGTTGTTGTTGTCGGACGATTATCCGCTATCAAGTGCTGCTATGCATCAAAAAGCTGAATGCCGGCTTTGCCTGGTGACCAACTGTTGCAGTTTGCGCATCCGACCCGCCGTCCTGTTCAATTGTGTAAAACAAGTAAACAAAAACGTGTAAGATAATTCTTTAAGGCAATATATATTACTCTTATAACATGATTCCGAGACAGCTGCGCGTATTGCCGAGGGACGATCGGTGATCGACATTCCTTCCTTCCTGCTGGCGCTCGGCCTGGGCAACGTCGCCTTCGCTATTCTGATGGCGGGTTATACCCATGGCGCCGCACCCAGCCCCGGCCTGCGCCTGTGGATGTGGGCGCGCTTCGGCATGGGCCTGTGCCAGCTGCTGGGCTGGTCGCGCGGCTACCTGGCCGTGCCGGCGCTTCATGGCCTCGAGGGCGCGGGTTGGATCCTCGCAGTTGCGCTCGAGATCGCCGCCTATTGCATCTTCTTCGGCCTGGAGCGCTGGCGCCGCGTGCTGCTGCCGGTTAGCGCGCTGGCGCTGGCCATCGTGCTGGCGGCGGGCAGCGCCGGTGCGCCGGTCGGTTATCTCACCGCCCTGGTGGCCGGCGTCGTCGCCCTGTTCGCGGCCGGCATGGCCTGGATCCTGCTGCGTCCCAGCCGCCGCGCCTCCCTACTGCAGCGGATCATCGGCGCCAACGATGCCCTGTTCGCGGTTTCGGTGGCCTGGTGGGCCGCCAGCAGCCTGGCCGGCGATGCGCCGCTGGGAAAGCAGGCGCAGGAGACCGCCTACCTTGCCGGTTACCTTCTCATGATCGTCAACGGCTTCGGCTTTCTGCTGCTGTGCAAGCAGAAGGACGATGCCGAGATGGCGCGCATGGCCACCACTGACAGTCTCACCGGCCTGCCGAACCGCGCTGCCTTCCTCGAGCGCGCCGAAGGGGCGCGCCAGGCTGCGCTGCGCCAGCGCCAGCCGCTGGCCATGGCGATGATGGACATCGACCACTTCAAGCAGATCAACGACCGCTTCGGCCACGCCAGCGGCGACGAAGCCTTGACCGTCTTCGCCCGCACCGCGCGCGCCACCCTGCGCAGTCACGAAATGGTGGGGCGCCTGGGCGGCGAGGAGTTCGCGATGGTGCTGCCGAATACCGGCCTGGATGGCGCGCTGCAGGCCGCCGAGCGCCTGCGCCTGGCGGTGCGCGATGCGACGGTGATCACGAGCGGCACGCCGTACATCATGACGGTGAGTATCGGTGTCGTGGTACTGGATCCGAATGAGGAACTAAGTGCGGCCTTGGCCCGTGCCGATCACGCTCTGTATGCCGCGAAGAGCGGAGGAAGAGATCGCGTGGAAGTGGGACAGCCGCAGGCGCGCCGTGCCTGATGAAAAAAACGGTAGATGTTTCGACGACTCTGACGGGGCTCGCCCACGTCCCGCGGGCCGCGGATTGCCTTGTAAGGCAATCCCTTCGAGCCCATGGCCCGTGTTCTCCCGCAGGGGAGAACACTCTGATAGAAAAGAAAAAGGGTCCGACGAATCGGACCCTTTCCTTTGATACTGGCGGAGCGGACGGGGCTCGCCCACGTCCCGCGGGCCGCGGATTGCCTTGCAAGGCAATCCCTTCGAGCCCATGGCCCGTGTTCTCCCGCAGGGGAGAACACTTTGATAGAAAAGAAAAAGGGTCCGACGAATCGGACCCTTTCCTTTGATACTGGCGGAGCGGACGGGGCTCGAACCCGCGACCCCCGGCGTGACAGGCCGGTATTCTAACCAACTGAACTACCGCTCCGTTTACTCTGATCATTACTTCGATCAACCATCTGAACTGGCTGGTGGGCGCTGAGAGGCTCGAACTCCCGACCTAATCCTTGTAAGGGATCCGCTCTACCAACTGAGCTAAGCGCCCGTTCTCTATTCAGAGGTTTCTGTCTGACGCTTGTCATTGCGTCCGAAGAGGCCCGAATTATAGAGGGTGGAATTCGAGGTGTGCAAGGGTTTTTCGAAAAAAATGTGGAACGGACGAAATTGGCAGTTTTTTACGGTCCATGCGCTTTTGTGCAACCATCGTGGTTCAGCTCAACGAGACCACCACCATGCGCACCGCACACCCTTTGCTGCACCGCCTGTTCGACGCCGCCCTGCAGGCAGCCGATCCGTTCGACCTGATCGCGCCGCACCTGCCGCCCCCGCCCAAAGGACGCACCCTGGTGCTGGGCGCCGGCAAGGCCGCCGCGCGCATGGCTGAGGCGGTCGAGCGGCACTGGCAGGGCGAACTGTCCGGCCTGGTGGTGACCCGCTACGGCCACGGCGCCCCAACCCGCCATATCGAGGTGGTCGAGGCCGGCCATCCCTTGCCGGACGAAGCGGGCGAGACGGCAGCCCGCCGCATGCTGGCGCTGGCGAGCGATCTCGGGCCGGACGACCTGGTGATCTGCCTGATGTCCGGCGGCGGCTCGGCTCTTCTTTCCCTGCCGGCGCCCGGCATCGGTTTCGACGAGAAGCGCGCGATCAACAAGGCGCTGCTGCGCAGTGGGGCGCCGATCGGCGAGATGAATTGCGTGCGGCGCCACCTGTCGTCCATCAAGGGTGGCCGCCTGGCTTTGTCCTGTCATCCAGCGCGCGTGGTCACCCTGGTGGTGTCGGACGTGCCGGGCGACGACCCGGCCGTGGTCGCATCGGGCCCGACCGTGCCCGACGGCAGCACCGGCGAAGATGCGCTCGCCATCCTCGACAAGTATGGCATCAACGCCTCGAGCGCCGTGCGCGCGGTGCTGGCCGACCCGGCATCGGCCGCGCCCCGACCCGATGATCCGCGCCTGTCCGGCAACGCGGTGCACGTCATCGTCACCGCCCAGCAGTCACTCGACGCCGCCGCGCAGCTGGCGCGCGCCGCCGGCTACACGCCCGTGATCCTGTCCTCCAGCCTGGAAGGGGAGGCGCGCGAGGTCGCCCTGGTGCACGCCGCGATCGCGCGCCAGGTCCTGCAATACGGCCAGCCGGCCGCGCGTCCCTGCGTGATCCTGTCCGGCGGCGAGACCAGCGTCACCGTCCGCGGCGGAGGAAGGGGAGGGCGCAACGCCGAATTCCTGCTGGCCCTGGCCGTCGCCCTCGATGGCCTGCCCGGTGTGCACGCCCTGGCTGCGGATACCGACGGCATCGACGGCACCGAAGACAACGCCGGCGCCTGGCTCGCCCCCGATACCTTGGCGGCCGCGCAAGCCCTGGGCCTGGATGCGAGAAGCCGCCTGGCGGACAACGACGGCTACGGCTTCTTCTCAGCGCTCAGCCAATTGATCGTCACCGGCCCCACGCGCACCAACGTCAACGACTTTCGTGCGATCGTCATCGAGCCTTGATGCATATGTGTTGTAAAACGCGCGCTTCTGTCGTGTATTTCTTGCAAATCGACATATTCATCACTGACAATACCGCCTTTATAAGTCGGCAAGATTAAGACATCCACAAGAGATGCGCTGCCGACGGGCGCGCCATAAGCGCCCGCGCCGCCAGCTGGACATCCCTGGCCGCGCCGATAAGAGAGAACGGGGACATCGGTTCTTTTATCAATCGTTAGGAAAGACTTTCCATGATCAAGATGTCCAAGATGCACAAGCGCGTGCTCGCCGCACCGCTGGCCCTGGCCGCCGCCCTGCCGGCCCAGGCCCAGACCACCGCGACCGAGAAGGCTCCCGAACTGCAGACCGTCACCGTGACGGCGCAGCGCCGCACTGAAAACATCCGCGAAGTTCCGGTGTCCGTCACCGCCCTCAAGGGCGACAAGCTCGACGTGCTGGTGTCCGGCGGCGACGATATCCGCCTGCTGGCCGGCAAGGTCCCGAGCCTGAACGTCGAATCCTCCAACGGCCGTACCTTCCCGCGCTTCTACATCCGCGGCTACGGCAACACCGACTTCAACACCTTCGCCTCGCAGCCGGTCTCGCTGGTGTATGACGACGTGGTGCAGGAAAACCCGATCCTGAAAGGCTTCCCGATCTTCGACCTGGCCAGCGTCGAAGTGCTGCGCGGCCCGCAGGGCACCCTGTTCGGCCGCAACACCCCGGCCGGCGTCGTGAAGTTCGAATCCGAGAAGCCGAAGCTGGGCAAGTCGGAAGGCTATGTCAACGCCTCCTACGCGACCCACACCACCGCCAACGCCGAAGGCGCCGTGAACATCCCGCTGAACGACAAATGGGCGATGCGCGTGTCGGCCACCGGCCAGCACCGCGACGACTACGTCAAGAACTACAGCGACGTGGCCATGACCCGCAAGCGCGGCGAGCTGGACGGCTACAACGAGCACGCCGAGCGCATCCAGGTCCTGTACAGCCCGGGCAGCAGCTTCAACGCCCTGCTGAACGTGCACCAGCGCCAGACCCAGGGCTCCGCCCGCCTGTTCCGCGCCAACCTGATCCAGAAAGGCTCGAACAAGGTCGTTCCAGGCTACGACCTCGACAGCATCGTCACCAACGCCGACAACTTCCAGAGCCTGAAGTCCAACGGCGCCAACCTGCGCCTGTCCTGGGACCTGGGCAGCGTGCGCCTGTTCTCGGTGACCGGCTTCGAGCACGTCAGCGACTACTACAGCCGCGGCGACATCGACGGCGGCACGCCAGGCGGCCCGGGCTTCATCCCCTTCCAGGTCCAGACCGGCGGCTACATCACCAATCTCGACCAGTGGAGCCAGGAATTCCGCATCGAGTCGCAGAACAGCGGCCCGCTGAACTGGCAGACCGGCCTGTACTTCTTCGACGAAGACGCGACCGGCGGCAGCGACAACTTCAACGATGCCGGCGCCCGCACCTCGCGCCTGGTCAGCAACCAGAAGAACGAAGCCTGGGCGGCCTTCGCCTCGGTGAACTACACCATCAGCCCGGCCTGGACCGTGCGCGGCGGCGTGCGCTACACCAAGGACGAGAAGGACTTCGCCACCCTGGTCAACGAGAACGTCGCCCAGATCGGCCCGCGTTCGGTCGCTACCTCGCAGGACAAGATCAACTGGGACCTGTCGGCCACCTACAAGCTGAATGACGCCGTGAACGTCTACGGCCGCGTCGCCACCGGCTTCCGCGCGCCGAGTATCGCCGCCGCATCGGCCGCGGTGCCGATCACCGTCGCCGATTCGGAAACCATCACCTCGTACGAGCTGGGCCTGAAGGCCGACCTGTTCGAGCGCCGCGCACGCACCTCGTTCTCGATCTACGACTACACCGTCAAGGACCAGCAGCTGACCGTGGTGGGCGGCAACTCGAACGTCAACCGCCTGATCAATGCCGACAAGACCAAGGGCAAGGGCGCCGAGTTCGACTTCGAAGCGGCCGTCAGCACCGCCCTGCGCGTGAGCGCCGGCGCGAGCTACAACTACACCCAGATCCGCGACGGCAGCCTGTCGGTCAACAAGTGCGCGCAGTGCACCGTGACCGATCCGGTCAACGCCGCCGGCCGCGTCGTCATCGACGGCAATGCACTGCCGCAGGCGCCGCGCTGGACCCTGAACGCGACCGCCCGCTACGGCGTGCCGTTCGCCGACGGCGAGCTGTACTTCTTCACCGACTGGTCCTACCGCAGCAAGATCAACTTCTTCCTGTACGAGGCGACCGAGTTCACCGGCGCGCCGCTGACGGAAGGTGGCGTGCGCCTGGGTTACATCTTCGGTGGCGGCAAGTATGAAGTCGCTGCCTTCGGCCGCAATGTGCTCGACCAGCGCCGCATTACCGGCGCCATCGACTTCAACAATCTGACCGGCTTCACCAACGAGCCGCGCCAGTGGGGCATCCAGGTCAAGGGCAATTTCTGAGCCTTGAACTGAGCCGCAAGGAGGCCGCGCACTGCGCGGCCTTTTTTGTTGGATTCCCGCGAAAGGCGCATCCATTCCGATAACTGCCATGTCCGTCGCAGCGGGGCTGGTGCATAATGTTGCGCCTAGTAAAGATGTCGATTCCCGTCACTTTCCTGGAATGTCGATGTCTACCTTATTCACGCAAGCAAAATCCAGCCTGGTCAGTGTTCTGATTCTTACCGGCCTCGTGTTGGCCGCTCTATCAGGCACCGTTGTCGCCGGCGTCTCCCTTTTGGCCGACTGGCTCCCATATGGATGGAAGATTCCGCATCGCGAGTTCAGCGGCTTCCTGACCCTGCTCGCGGTGCAACTCGTCTATATCGGCTTCGCGGTGCGTTTCGGTCGCGGACGGCAGACTGCCGGCCTCCTGGCCCGGTACGCCCTCGCCCTGCAGTTGCAGGCGCTGGCCGAAATGCTGATGCTCGCAGTGACTGTAGCCGTCGTCGGCTGTTGCATGCTGGTCCTGATGGGCGTCATGGGCGACCATGAGACGCAACAGGAGGTACTGGCCTACGTTTTTGACGAAGGCAGCTGGTTTTCGCTGCTCATGTCCGTACTGATGCTTCCCGCGCTGACCATGCTGGTCGGCGCCTGGCGGCTGCATGCGCTCAGCAAGACGCCTGGCGCCGTGCTGGCCGCGGCGGATGGCAGCCTCACGCAGCGCGTGCTCGTCGTTGGCGCCGATGCCGGCGACTTGCGCCAGGTGCTTACGTCGATGCTGGAACGCTTGACCGACCGGACCATGCCGGGCCTCGGCCGCCAGTGGTACACCCCGCATCCACGCCTGCTGGTCCGCGAGCTGGACGGCAGCCCGGAGTATGAACTGGTGTGGACCAACTGCCCGATGAAGCTGCTGGTGTGCGTACGCCTGAACGATGGCGGTGGCCAGAACGTGCTCGCGCGTTCCGTCCTGCGCGGCGGCTGGCACAAGCTCGCGCTGTTCGCCACGCCGCTCGACGCCCTCGCGCAAATGCAATATATCGACACCCAGCTGCTGGCGCCCCTGCGCGACCAGTTGGCGAAGGTGTCGGCCGAGCGCCAGCGCGACGCATTGCATGGCCGCGCCGTCGAAACCCAGCTGCGCATCCTGCAGGCCCAGATCGAACCGCACTTCCTGTTCAACACCCTGGCCAACGTGCGCCACCTCTACCGCAGCAGCGTCGAGGCCGGCGAAGACATGCTCGACCACCTGATCGCCTACCTGCGCAGCGCCATGGACGACCTGCGCGCCGAGGACTCGACCGTGGTGCGCGAGATGGACCTGGCCATGCACTACCTCGCCATCATGAAGATCCGCATGGGCGAGCGCCTGGCCTACCGCTTCATCCTGCCCGACGAGCTGCTCGAGCATCCCTTCCCGCCGGCGATGCTGATCTCGCTGGTCGAGAACGCCATCAAGCACGGCATCGCGGGCAGCGAGCAGGGCGAGATCGTGCTGTCGGCCAGCGTGGCTGGCGGCCAGCTGCGCCTGCGCGTGGCCGACAACGGCGCCGGCCTGTCGAGCGTGGGCGGCACCGGCGTCGGCCTGTCGAACATCCGCCAGCGCCTCGAGGCCATGTTCGGCACCGCGGCCTGGCTGGAGGTCGGCGCCGAGCCGGGCGCCGGCTTCACCGCCACCATCGTGATCCCCCTCCAGGAAAGGAAAGACTGAACATGCCCACCGCATTGCTGGCCGAAGACGAACCGCTGCTGCTGGCCGAACTGAAGGAGGCGCTGGCCGACCTGTGGCCGGAACTCGTCGTCGTGGCCGAAACGGGCGACGGTGCGGCGACCCTGGCCGCGCTGCGCCAGCATGCGCCGGACGTCGCCTTCCTCGACATCAATATGCCCAAGGCGACCGGCCTGGACGTCGCCCGCATGCGTCCGCCCGGCACCGCCATCGTCTTCCTGACGGCCTACGGTCAGCATGCGCTGGACGCCTTCGACGTCGGCGCGGTCGACTACCTGGTCAAGCCGCTCAACCGGGGGCGTCTGCTGGAGACGATCGAACGGCTGCGCAGCCGGCTCGAGCAGCCCGCGGCGCCGGCCGCGCAGCAGGCGCCGGCCGCAGCGTCCGTGCAGGCGCCGCGCTACCTGTCCTGGATCCAGGCCTCGGTCGGCAGCATGGTGCGCGTGATCACCGTCGACGAGGTGATCTTCTTCCAGTCCGACGCCAAGTACACCAGGGTAGCCACCAGCCAGGTCGAAGCCCTGATCCGGGTGCCCGTGAAGGACCTGGCGGCCCAGCTCGACCCGGAAGAGTTCATCCAGGTCAGTAGGGGCGCCATCGTCAACCGCCGCCGCATCGAAGCGATCTACCGCCGCGAGGGGCAGGTCGAGATCCGCCTGAAAGGCCGGCCCGAGGTGCTGCAGGTCAGCGCCGGCTTCCAATCCCAGCCGGCCCTGCGCCAGATGTGAACGTATTCCCCGGAATGGCCTGTCCATTCCGGAATTTGCCGCATCCGTCGCAGATGGTCTGGCGAAAAAGATGCTCTCGGGAAATGATGGTGACTCCCGCAATCACGAGAGTCATCATGAATTTCCATCGCATCCTTGCTTCTTCCTTCCTGGCCTTGGCCCTTGGTGCCGGCTCCGCCTCTGCCGCCGTTGCGGTGGCCAGTTCGTCGAACGGTCATACCTTCACCGTCACGGAAGGAAAGGACCTCGAGGAGACGAAGCTCGAAGCCCTGGCCGGATGCCGCGAACGCGGGCCGGATTGCAAGCTGCTGGCATGGAGCAGCGATCCCGCGGCGATCGCCATCGCCAAGAGCCCGACGACGACGACGGCCGTCATGCGCGACACGCCGGAAAAGGCGCGTGACGAAGCCATGAAGGCGTGCCGCAAGCAGGCCAAGGGCTGCAAGTTCAACGCACTGTATTGGGAGCCCGGCGGCGAATGGCTCGCCTGGGCCTACGCCAGGAGCGCCGAGGGGCAGTTGCTGGCGCAGTTCTATGCCTATCGCTACAGCAGCGAGGCGAAGGCACGTCAGGCCGCCCTGGACGGATGCGCGGCGGACCTGAAGGATGCCGCGGCCAAGTGCGAGGTCTTGACGAAGTGGGGCGCGTGGACGCGCGTCACCGCGGCGTCGCCGAGCTACTCCTTCCACCAGCTCGAGACCGACCGGGTGCAGGCCGAAAAGGTGGCGCTGGCGCAATGCCGCGAACAGTCGGCGCCGGGAGAGGCATGCAAGATCGTCGAAACGTTCGAGAACCGGGGACCACGGTCGAAGCCGGCGTCCTTCGACAAGGTCTTCGCTCAGACAGCTTTGGCGAAAGAGCGCGCGGCCCAGTCCCGTCCGTCGGCGCCGCCACGCGGCCGGACCTTGGCCTGCACCAACCGCTGCGTCAACGGCAGCTGCGTGCGCACCTTCGCGAACGGCCATACCGAACGCTGGGAAGCTCCCCGGGTACTCGACCCGTTCACCAACAACTGGAAATGGGATACCTCCAGCTGCGGCGGCTGAGTAGCCCTATACCTTATTGCTGAGCAAGCTGCTTTGATAAACGTCAATATAATTGTGGCGTACGATATTTGCCAAATTTAACGTTTCGCCGAAGAAAATAGGTTTCTTCAACATTGGGGCCGTCTAGTGTTGTTAATACGCCGAAATTGTATCGAATTGTCGCGCGCAAGCTCTTCCTTTCGGAGTACGCTCATTTCGCCGCATTCAGACGGCACGGGTTTGACCCGCGGTTTGTCCCAGGGTTGATACCGTTTACAACGACACAGGCGAGGGTCATTTCGCTTGACGGAAAACATCACAATGAGGAAGAAACATGAAGCAAACGCGTTCGATTCATCCTGCCATGTTGAAGATGTGTGCTGCGGTCTCGCTGGCGCTTGCCGCCACGGCGGCCGGAGCGGCGGAGCAGAAGTTCATCCTGGAGACTGATCGCATTATCGTGAAGTACAAGGATGCCGTCCCGGCATCGAAGGCCGTCGGCCAGGCCCAGGCGCGTGTCGCCACCGCCCTGAGCGCCGACCGCAAGGCCCGCCTCGAGCGCGCCGGCCAGGAGTTCGGCATGCTGGTCAGCGAGAGCCACGCGATCTCGACCGGCGCCCGTGTTTTCAAGCTCAATGGCCGCAAGCACCTGAACGAGGTGAAGAAGCTGGCCGCCGAGATGATGGCGCGCGATCCGAACATCGAGTACGCCGAGCCTGACCGCATCATGACCCACATGGCGACGGCGAATGACCCGTATTACGCCCAGCAGTGGCACTACACCGACTCGGTCGGCGGCCTGCGCCTGCCGACCGCCTGGGACCTGTCCACCGGCACCGGCGTGGTCGTGGCCGTGATCGACACCGGCTACCGTCCGCACGCCGACCTGAGCGGCCAGATCCTGCAGGGCTATGACTTCATCAGCAGCGCCACCATCGGCAACGACGGCAACGGCCGCGACACCGATGCGAGCGACCCGGGCGACCGCGTGGTCGCGGGCGAATGCTACGCCGGCTCGCCGGCCTCGAACTCGAGCTGGCACGGCACCCACGTGGCCGGCACCGTGGCCGCACGCACCAACAACAGCCTGGGCGTGGCCGGCGTGGCGTACAACGCCAAGATCGTGCCGGTGCGCGTGCTCGGCAAGTGCGGCGGCTACACCTCGGATATCGCCGACGCGATCACCTGGTCTTCGGGCGGCACCGTGAGCGGCGTGCCGGCCAATGCCAACAAGGCCAAGGTGCTGAACCTGTCGCTGGGCGGCGGCGGCGCCTGCGATGCAACGACCCAGAACGCCATCAACGGCGCCCGCTCGCGCGGCGCGGTGGTGGTGGTGGCGGCCGGCAACGACAACATGAACGTCAGCAACGCCAGCCCGGCGAACTGCTCGGGCGTGGTCGCGGTCGCGGCGACCGGCAAGACCGGCGGCCGTGCGTCGTACTCGAACTACGGCACCCTGGTCGACGTCGCAGCCCCGGGCGGCGACGGCAGCTACAGCGTGATCTCGACCCTGAACGCGGGCACCAACGCGCCGGGCGCCGACAACTACGCCGGCTACCAGGGCACCTCGATGGCCACCCCGCACGTGGCCGGCGTCGCCGCCCTGATGTTCGCGGCCAAGTCGACCCTGACCCCGGACCAGGTGGAAAGCATGCTGAAGTCGACCGCGCGCGCCTTCCCGGCGACCTGCTCGGGCTGCGGCACCGGCATCGTGGACGCCACCGCCGCCGTGAACGCGGCAATCGGCGGCGGCACCACGCCGACCGGCCCGACGATCAATGAGACGGAGTCGAACAACACGACCGGCACCGCCAACCTGATCTCGACCACCGGCACCACCGTCAACGGCAATCTGGGCAGCACCACCGACACGGACTACTTCCGCGTAGACCTGCCGGCCGGCAAAACCCTGAGCGCCACCATGACCCCGGGCAGCAGCACCGCCGACTACGACCTGTACGTGTACAACAGCTCCGGCACCCAGCTGGGCGCCAGCGAAAACCCGGCCGGCGCGGTGGACAGCGTCACCAGCGCCAACACCGGCACCGCAGCGTCGACCCGCTACGTGCGCGTGGTGTACTACAGCGGCGGCACCGGCTCGACCAGCGGCAAGTACAGCCTGAAGCTGAGCTGGTAACAGTCGAGGACGAAGCGGCGCTGCTCCCCTTGCGCCGCCTTCATCCGGGAACGCGCGGCATGCCGCGCGTTCTTTTTTTTTGGGGTGTTGAATTCCGCTTTTTCGTAGCGTGGACGGGGTAATTTCGGGCAGGTGCCCGGAATTACGAACGCGCGTTCAAACAGTCGGTGAATAATCTGTGCGCGTCAGTGCATCGGATAGTCGAACGCCCGGACGGCGAAGCCGTCCACCCTACGGTATTGCAGAAACTCCACTTTGCACCGATACTGTATGCAATTACAGTAGTCGCCCCCGCCGCCCGTGTGAACGCTCCGCTCCGTAAAATCATCCACTGCGATTGCGACTGTTTCTATGCATCGGTCGAGATGCGCGACGATCCTTCGCTGCGCGGGCGTCCGCTCGCCGTCGGCGGCCGTCCCGACCAGCGCGGCGTGATCGCCACCTGCAACTACGAGGCGCGCCGCTTCGGCATCCATTCGGCCATGGCCACGGCCCAGGCCATGAAGCTGTGCCCGGGCCTGCTGGTGATCCCGCCGGCAATGGAAAAATACCGGATCGCCTCGCGCCAGATCATGGACATCTACCGCGACTATACGGAACTGGTGGAGCCGCTCTCGCTCGACGAAGCCTACCTCGACGTCACCGATTCGCCGCACTGCAAGGGCAGCGCCACCCTGATCGCGCAGGAGATCCGGCGCCGCATTTTCGAGACCGTCGGCATCACCGCCTCGGCCGGCGTGGCGCCGAACAAGTTCGTGGCCAAGATTGCCAGCGACTGGAACAAGCCGGACGGCCTGTTCCTGGTCCGCCCGGAAGAGGTCGACGCCTTCGTGGCCGCGTTGCCGGTCAAGAAGCTGTATGGCGTGGGCAAGGTGACGGCCGAGAAGATGAACCGGCTCGGCCTGCAGACCTGCGGCGACATGCGCAGCTGGCCCATCGAGCGGCTGACCGAGCACTTCGGCAGCTTCGGCTACCGTTTGTATAGCCTCTGCCGCGGCGTCGATACGCGCGAAGTGAACACCTCGCGCGAGCGCAAGTCGATCAGCACCGAGGAAACGTATACACCGGACGTACCCGACCTGGACAGCTGCCTGAAGCTCCTGCCTGACCTCTACGAGCACTTGCTCGGCCGTATCAAGCGCAACGGTGCCGAAAAGTTCATCAACAAGCTTTTCGTGAAAATCAAGTTCTCGGACTTCCAGCAGACGACGGTGGAGTGTGTTGGCTATGCGCCACATATTCCGACCTATGCGCGTCTCATGGAGACCGGCTGGGCCCGCGCCAGCCGCCCCGTGCGCCTGTTGGGCGTCGGGGTGCGGCTGGGCGATACCGAGACGGTCGAGCAGCTGCGCCTGTTCGATGACACCATGCCGGAAGCCATCGTCGAGGCCGTTGGCGACCCGACAACAGATTAACTTTTTTCCCACCGCTGCCGGCTTGGATTGCCGCTGAGCAGCTAGAATGTCGTTCCCCAGAATTTTGCAAACAATCGGATAACACGCGTATGTGGTTCAAGAATCTCCAGATTTATCGCCTGCCCGCTCCCTGGGCATTCAACCCGGAACAGATGGAAGAAGCGCTGCAGTCGCAGGCTTTCACGCCCGCCAGCAGCAACGAACTGCTGCGCCAGGGCTGGGATTCGCCACGCGGTAACGGCAAGCTGGTCCACGTCGTCAACAAGCAGATGCTGATGATGCTGGGCAGCGAGAAGAAGCTGCTGCCGAGCTCGGTCATCAACCAGGTCGCCAAGGCCAAGGCCGCCGAGCTGGAAGAACAGCAGGGCTTCCCGCCGGGCAAGAAGGCAATGAAGGACCTGAAGGAACGCGTGGCCGACGAACTGCTGCCGCGCGCCTTCTCGATCCGCAGCAACGTCTGGGTCTGGATCGACCCGGTCAACGGCTGGCTGGTGGTCGACGCCGCCAGCCCGGCAAAAGCGGACGACGTCATCAAGATGCTGCTGAAAGCCGTGGACCGCATGCCGCTCGAATCGCTGCGCGTGCAGAAATCCCCGGTGGCCGTCATGACCGGCTGGCTGGAAGCCGACGAAGCGCCGTATGGCTTCACCATCGACCAGGACACCGAACTGCGCGCCACCGGCGAAAGCCGCGCGGCCGTGCGCTACGTGAAGCACACCCTGGAGCCGGACGACATCCGCCGCCACATCGCCGCCGGCAAGCAGTGCACCCGCCTGGCCATGACCTGGAACGACCGCATCAGCTTCGTGCTGACCGAGTCGCTGGCGATCAAGAGCATCAAGCCGCTGGACGTGATCAAGGAAGGCGAAGCCGTCACCTACAGCGACGACGAGCGTTTCGACAACGACATCACCCTGATGACGGGCGAGCTGGCCAAGCTGCTGGCCGACGTCGTCGAGGCCCTGGGCGGCGAAGCCAAGGCCTGATTCACCGCTTCATCCGGGCTGCATATGCAGTCCGGGTAAGCTCTCTCAAATGGTACTGTCGAGCAGTTTTACATTTCGATTGTGCCATGAAACATTTTCCCTTATTTAACATTGACTTAGCGGGCAGGCATACTCTTTGCTAAAAGTCGGCGGCGTACTTTTGACCAACTCTCCAAAGGAGCCGCTGTAATGAAACTCAAGAAACTCGTCACACTCGCCCTGTTCGGATTCGCCTCGATCGCCCACGCCGACAACATCTCCTTCACCGGCAACTTCACCTACGATAACGATGTGCAGCGTTTTAACTTCACGCTGGCCGAAACATCGACCGTGACCCTGCGCAGCTGGTCCTATGCGGGCGGCGTGAACGCGGCCGGGCAGGCCATCGGGCGCGGTGGCTTCGATCCGATCCTGGCCCTGTTCTCGGCAGACGGCGTGCGCATCGACGAACAGGACGATGCCGGTTGCTCCCTGGTCGATGGCGATGCCGTGACCGGCGCCTGCTTCGACGTGAACTTCACCCGTGAGCTGGCTGCCGGCAACTACATTGTGACGATCCAGCAGTTCGATAATTTTTCGAATGGCGACCTGGCCGATGGCTTCGAATTCGACGGTTTCGGAAATCGCGATTTCCGCGATGGCTTCGTCGACGCCGAAGGCGACAAGCGCGATGGCCACTGGGCCTTCGATATCCTGAACGTCAACAGCGCCGAGATCCCGGACGAGGTTCCGGAGCCTGCAAGCATGGCGATCCTGGCTGCCGGCGTGGCAGGCATGGGCCTGGCGCGCCGTCGCAAGGCGAAGCCGCAGGCATAAAGTGAAAGCGCCGTCGCCGGCGCTTTCATCTCCTTTACTTCGTGGCGACTTCTTCGCTGGTGGCCGGTTCCCGGCTTCCCCCGTCGCCACGCTCGAGCTTGCCGCTCGAATAGGTCGGCCCCTGCCGCTTCTCGTGCGGGGCCGGCTTGCCCGGCAGCGGCGGCAGCGCCCTGGCCTTCTCCAGGTCGATGCCCGCCACTTCCGCCACGCGGCGGCCGTAGTCCTCGTCGCAGTGCCACAGGTGCCACACCATGCGCAGCTGTATCGGCTCCGGACATTTCCTCAGGTCGCCGCCGACATTGTTGACGAGGTCGTCGCGCTCCCAGTCCTCGAAGGTACGGTAGCGCGCGCCGGCCTGGGCGTAGTCGTCCGCCGTGCGGGTGGTCTGGTAGCGGCCCAGGTGGCCTTCGACCCACTGGTGGTATTCCTTCCCGGGCTTGGGCGCTTCCCGGTAGCCGCCCATCAGGCTCGGCTCGTAGTTGATGTGCTTGTCCTCTCCGCGGCCGTCCACGTAGAAGGTCATCTGGCCGTCGCGCTGGTTGGTGCGCGCCGCCGCGCCCGCCTGCGGCTGGTTGATCGGCAGCTGCAGGTAGTTCGGCCCGACGCGGTAGCGCTGGGTGTCGGAATAGGAGAGGGTGCGGCCCTGCAGCATCTTGTCGTCCGAGAAGTCGATGCCGTCGACCAGCACGCCGGTGCCGAAGGCCGATTGCTCGGTTTCCGCGAAGACGTTGTCCGGATTCTTGTTGAGGACCAGGCGGCCCACCGGCAGCAGCGGGAACTGGTCTTCCGGCCAGCGCTTGGTGTCGTCCAGCGGATCGAAGTCGAGCTCGGGGTGCTCGCCGTCGCTCATGATCTGCACGCAGAACTCCCATTCGGGGAAGTCGCCGCGCTCGATCGCATCGTAGAGGTCGCGCGTGGCGTGGCTGGTGTCCTGGGCCTGGATCTCGGCGGCCTGTTGCGCGGTAAGGTTGCGCACGCCCTGCTTCGGTTCGAAATGGAACTTCACGAGGTGGGCCACACCCTGGTCGTTGACCAGCTTATAGGTGTTCACGCCGGAGCCTTCCATCTCGCGGTAGGTCGCGGGAATGCCCCATGGGCTCTTGACCCAGGTAATCACGTGCAGCGCTTCGGGATGGCTGCAAATAAAATCGTAGAAGCGCCAGGGCTCCTGCTGGTTGGTGACCGGGTCGGGCTTGAAGGCGTGGATCATGTCCGGGAACTTGATCGCATCGCGGATGAAGAAGACTTTCAGGTTATTGCCCACCAAGTCCCAGTTGCCATCGACGGTCTTGAACTTGATGGCGAAGCCGCGCGGATCGCGCGCCGTCTCGGGCGATTCCCTGGCGCCGATCACGGTCGAGAAGCGCACGAACACCGGGGTCTGCACGCCGACCTCGTTCAGCACACGCGCCCGGGTGTACTTGCCGGCCGGCTCGCCGCCGATGGTGCCATAGGCTTCGAAATAGCCGTGGGCGCCGGTGCCGCGCGCATGCACCACGCGTTCCGGAATGCGCTCGCGGTCGAAGTGCGTGATCTTTTCGATGAACTGGTAATTCTCGAGCGTGGCCGGACCACGTTCGCCCACCGAGCGCAAGGACTGGTTGTCGCTGACGGGGTGACCCTGGCGGGTGGTCAGGATGGGACGCTGCTCGCTCATTGCTCTCTCCTCCTTGCACATTCGAAGAGGGCAGTATAGGAAGAGGCCGCACGGGGCAGCGCGCGGCTGCCCTGCGGAAAAAGCAGATGCTTAAAGCTGCTGGAACACGCCGGCCGCGCGGTTCTTGGTGACGTTATCCCATGGGAAAACCTGGCCATTCATGGCGACGTAGACGCCTGCCGGCAGGGTTTGCGCCACGCCGCAGGCGAAGCCGAGGTTGAACAGGGCGTCCGAATTGGCGATCTCGTAGGGGATCATGGCGCCGGTGAGCACGACGGTCTGGCCGAGGTCTGCGCCGCCCAGCACGGCCGCCGTTTCGCGCATGGTGTCGGTGCCGTGGATGATCACGATGGCCTTCTCTTTTGCAGCCTGGCAGGAAGCCAGTACGCGCTGGCGGTCCGGGTCCTGCATGTCGAGCGAGTCGAGCAGGGGCAGCACCTCCAGCTCGCACGGCACGGTCATGCGCGAGCGCGCGATCACGGCCGGCAGGTGGCTTTCGGCAAAGCCGAGCACGCCGTTCAGTTCATTGTAGTGTTTATCGAAAGTGCCGCCGGTGGCGATGATTCGCAAAGTCATGTTGGTTTGTCCACGTGCAGAAAAAAGGTGGGTAATGATAGCCTCAAACGGTAGTGTATCCATATGTGACTGCGCTAGAATCGTCCGGATCGGATGAGTAGACTCGTCCCTACTTTCCACCTTTCACCGTCTTATTCCCATGAAAGCCGTCGCACCAGGCACCGTCATTTTCCACCGCCATCGAGGCTATGGCGTGATCACCCACGTCAATCTCCTGACGGGGTGGATCTCGGCGCGCTTCGGCAGCGAGCAGCGCACCCTCGACCTGAACCTGTCCAGTGACGAGGTGCAGCACGCGGATGGCGAACCGATCCTGTTCCGCCGCGCGCCGCCGGACCGCATGCCGCATGCGCGCCTGATGGACGTGGTGCGCGCGCTGCACAAGGCCGGCTACCAGAAGCTGTATCTGTATTCCTGGCCCAAGCCCTCCGGCCTGCACTGGCGCTGGCATTTATTCACGGGCCCGCGCAACTGGATGCAGCGCACCTGGCGCGAAGGCTGGTATGGCTCGGGCGCGGACTACAACAACAACCCCGTGATGGGCTGGGGCGATTCGCCGGGCGCGACCACCGAAGAACTCATCCACGCGCTGGCGAAGTTCGATCCGCAGGGTCTGGCGCAGGCGCTGGGCCGCGACGAAGACCACACGGCCTGGTTCGCCCAGGTCTGCGATCTGCTGCTGCCCGGCTATATGTACAGCCTCAATATGGAGCGCCCGGCGGACGGCAAGCTCATCGAGGCGCCGCCGGTGCCGGTGGTGCCGGTGCGCGCCGGCCTGCAGCCCTATGCGGGTCCGGCCATCGGCTGGCCACCCGGCTGGGCAGGGCTGTGGAGCGGCGCCCACGTGATGCCGCTGCGCCGGCCCAGCTTCACCGGCGAGCCTGAAGTAAAGCAGGAAAGCTAGCGCTTGCCCAATGCCTCGGGGTTGAGGATATTGTCCGGCTGCCCCGCGGCGAAGCGCACCACGTTCTCGAAGGCCGTCTGGAAATAGATCTCGTAGCTGTCCTGTTCCACATAGCCCAGGTGCGGCGTCGCCAGCACCGTCGGGATGCGCAGCAGCGGCGAGTCCGGCTTCAAGGGTTCATTGCTGAACACATCCAGCGCGGCATAGCCCGGACGGCCTGAACGCAGGGCCTGCTCCAGCGCCCCTTCCTCGACCAGTTCGGCGCGGCTGGTATTCACGAACAGGGCATCCGGCTTCATGCGCGCGAAATCCTCGGCTTTCACGATGCCGCGCGTGGCATCGAGCAGGCGCAGGTGCACCGTCAACACGTCCGCCTGGGTGAACAGGGCCTCGCGCGAGACCGCCGCCTCGAAACCGTCGTCCCGGGCAGCCTGGCGGCTGCCTTCGCTCCCCCACACCAGCACGCGCATCCCGAAAGCCCGCGCATAGCCCGCCACCAGGCGCCCGATCTTGCCGTAGCCCCAGATCGACAGGGTGCGTCCGCGCAGCGAGCGGCCCAGGCCGTTGAGCACGGGGTTGATCGAGGCCGTCTGCCACAAGCCTTCTTTCAGATTGTTTGCATAAGGCACGATCTTGCGGCTGGCGGCCATGATCAGGGCCCAGGTCAGTTCGGACGGCGCTACCGGCGAACCGATGCCTTCGGCGATCGCGATGCCGTGTCCGGTGGCCGCCGCCACGTCGATATGGCCGCTGACCTTGCCGGTCTGCGAGATCAGCTTCAGGTTCGGTAGCCGGTCCAGCAGGGCGGTAGGGAAGGCAGTGCGTTCGCGGATGAGCACGAGGGCCTCGTAGGGCGCCAGCCGGATCGCCAGCTGTCCCAGCCCACGTGCTGAATTATTAAACACTTTCACTTCGTGGCCGTCGAGCAGGCGGAAGCAGGAAAGGCCGCGCACGGCGTCCTGAAAATCGTCGAGAACAGCTATTTTCATGTGAGTTGCTTCTGGTTAAGGGACTGCGCGTAGCGAAATAACAGCTTCTAAAAAGATCATAAATAGCCTACTACATTAGTCGGGCAATTTTGACTACTTTTTTGTAGTAGCAGAGCTAAATCGGCGTTTTACGGGTGTACAATCGGCCAATTCTTGAGGGTTTGACACGCTTGTGCCGGCCCCTGCAGCACCTTTTCCGGTCTCCCTGCGAGGCCGTCGACAAGACCGCCGTCACCGCCGCGCTCCGCTGGAGCGACCAGCCATTCTAAGGCACGGCCAGACGGACGATCCTGCCGTGACAGTATTCTTAATTGGCATTGGAGGTATCTATGAACCAGCCCGTGATGGGCGGCGTCGCCGCACTGAACGTTCCAGCTCACGTCAAACACCAGCAGCTCATCAACTGGGTGGCGGACATCGCCGCCCTGACGAAGCCTGACAGCATCTACTGGTGCGACGGTTCCGAGGAAGAGTACGACCGCCTCTGCGCGCAGATGGTCGAAGCCGGCACCATGAAGAAGCTCAACCCGGCGAAGCGCCCGAACTCCTACCTGGCCTGGTCGGACCCCTCGGACGTGGCCCGCGTCGAAGACCGCACCTACATCTGCTCGGCAACGAAGGAACAGGCTGGCCCCACCAATAACTGGATGGACCCGGCCGAGATGCGCCGCACCCTGAACGGCCTGTTCGACGGCTGCATGGCGGGCCGTACCCTCTACGTGGTGCCGTTCTCGATGGGCCCGCTGGGCTCGCCGATCGCCCACATCGGCGTCGAACTGTCCGACTCGCCCTATGTCGCCGTCAACATGCGCATCATGACGCGCATGGGCAAGGCCGTGTTCGACGTGCTCGGCAGTGACGGCGACTTCGTGCCCTGCGTGCACACCGTCGGCATGCCGCTGGCCGCCGGCCAGAAGGACGTGCCGTGGCCGTGCAACGCCACCAAGTACATCGTCCACTACCCGGAAACCCGCGAGATCTGGTCCTTCGGCTCGGGCTACGGCGGCAACGCGCTGTTGGGCAAGAAGTGCTTCGCACTGCGCATCGCCTCGAACATGGGCTACCAGGAAGCACAACAGGGCGGCACCGGCTGGCTCGCCGAGCACATGCTGATCCTGGGCGTCGAGTCCCCGAAGGGCGACAAGAAATACGTGGCGGCCGCCTTCCCCTCGGCCTGCGGCAAGACCAACTTCGCCATGCTGATCCCGCCGAAGGCCTTCGACGGCTGGAAGGTCACCACCATCGGCGACGACATCGCCTGGATCAAGCCGGGCGCGGACGGCAAGCTGTACGCCATCAACCCGGAAGCCGGCTACTTCGGCGTGGCCCCGGGCACCAACGACAAGACCAACCCGAACTGCATGGCCTCGCTGCGCGAGAACGTCATCTTCACCAACGTCGCGCTGACCGACGACGGCGACGTCTGGTGGGAAGGCATGACCAAGGAAGCCCCGGCACACCTGATCGACTGGCAGGGCAAGGACTGGACCCCGGCCCTCGGGACCAAGGCCGCCCACCCGAACGCGCGCTTCACCGTCGCCGCGACCCAGAATCCGGTCATCGATGCCGCCTGGGACGATCCGGCCGGCGTGCCGATCTCGGCCTTCATCTTCGGCGGCCGCCGTTCGACCACCGTGCCGCTGGTCACCGAAGCCAACAACTGGGTCGAAGGCGTCTACATGGCCGCGACCATGGGCTCGGAAACCACCGCCGCCGCCGCCGGCCAGATGGGCATCGTGCGCCGCGACCCGTTCGCGATGCTGCCCTTCATCGGCTACAACATGAGCGACTACTTCCAGCACTGGCTGGACCTGGGCAAGAAAATCGAAGCCAAGGGCACCGCGCCCAAGATCTTCTGCGTCAACTGGTTCCGCACCGGCGAGGACGGCGGCTTCGTGTGGCCGGGCTACGGCGACAATATGCGCGTGCTGAAGTGGGTGCTTGACCGCGCCGAAGGCACGGCGCCGCAAGGCCAGCAGCATATCTTCGGCACCTCGCCGAACTACCGCGACCTGAACTGGGAAGGCGTGGAGTTCACCGAAGTGCAGTTCACCCAGATCACCTCGATCGACAAGGATGCCTGGACCGAAGAACTGAAGCTGCACAGCGAACTGTTCGAGAAGCTGGCTTACCGCCTGCCGCAGGAACTGGTGGATACCAAGCAGCAGCTCGAGCAGCGCCTGGGCGCGTAAGCATCATGGAGTAGGGGGAGTGGCAGAGGCGGCGCAGACCGCCGGCCAATGAAGAAGGGACAGGCGAATGCCTGTCCCTTTTTTCATGTCCGGCGTGCCGGCCGGCTCAGTAGCCGATCCCGCGCGCCATCGCCGCCGCAAAGATCGGGATCAGGGCGAACACGTGGATCTCGGCCAGCAGGATGCGGCGCAGCTTGCCGATCTCTTCCTGCGGCGGTACGAAGGCGGCATCCAGCTTGAGGCGCTTGCGCCAGGCCGCGATACGCATGGTGGGCTGGATCGACAGGATGCCGACCACGCCAAAGGCAGCGATCTTGGCCCAGAACAGCGGGTTTTCCAGGTAGAAGTCCGCCCCCTTGGCGCCGTGCCACACCCGCCCGAAGCCGATGACGAGGATGGCCAGCGCCAGCAGGCCGTAAGCCGCATCGAAGCGTCCCAGCAGGCGCACCGTGTGCGGCGACATCGCCGCGGGACGCATCAGGGCCAGCTCGGCGGCCAGCACGGCCGCGATGCCGAAGACGATCAGGTGATGGACGCTGGCAACGAAGAAATCGATCATGGTGAAAGATTGGATGAGATGGGTCTCCAATGTGTCCCGACAACGGTCTACTGTCAAGGCGCCGCTCAGTTCCATCCCATCAGGACCGGCGGAATGAGCAGCAGCAGGGCCAGTACCAGGTAGATCAGCTGCAGCGGGATCATCCACTTCGCCCAGGTCAGCCAGGGGATGCGCGCCAGCGCCAGCACGCCGACCGTGATGCCGGAAGTCGGGATCATCGGCGTGGACAGTTCGCCCAGCTGGAAGGCGAGGATGGCGGTCTGGCGCGACACCCCCACCAGGTCCGCGAGCGGCGCCATGATCGGCATCGTCAGCGCGGCCTGGCCGCTGCCCGAATGGATGAAGAAGTTGATCACCGACTGGATCAGGTACATCTTCTGGGCCGCGAACACCGGGTGGCTCGACTGCACCAGCGGCAGCAGTTCGTGCAGCATGGTGTCGATGATGTTGGCCTCGCGCGCGATCACCATGGTGGCGCGCGCGATCGCGATGACGAGGGCGGTCGGCGCCAGGTCCTTCACGCCCTGCATGAAGGCGGCCACCCAGTTGTCGGCGCCGAGGCGCGCAACCAGGCCCACCACGATGGCCATGGCCAGGAACAGGGCTGCGATCTCGTCGATGAACCAGCCGTACTGCACCACGCCCACCACCATCGCGCCCAGGGTCAGCGCGAAGATGCCCAGCACCGCCGCATGGCGCCCCGTCATGCGCTCGTGCTCGTGCGCGGACACCTCGGGCATCTCCTGTCGCTTGCTCTGGTCCAGCACATAGGTCGGGCTCAGGGCCGGGTTGCGTTTCACGCGCGCCGCATACCACATCAGGAAGGCGATGGTGACCAGGGTCGCCGAAGCCCAGACGATCAGGCGATAACCCATCCCCGAGAACACCGGCACGCCCGCGATACCCTGGGCGATGCCGACATTGAAGGGATTGAGAAAGGCCGCGCCGAAGCCGACCTGCGAACCCAGGAAAGGAATCGAGACACCGGTCACGGTGTCGTAGCCCAGCGCGAGCGCGAGCGGCACGAAGATCAGGATGAAGGGGATCACCTCCTCGTTCATGCCGAAGGTGGCGCCGCCCAGCGAGAACATGGTGACGAAGACAGGGATCAGGAGCGTGCGTACCAGCTGCGAGCGCGTATGGGCGCGCACGACGGAACGGATCGCGGTGTCGATCGCCTCGGTCCGCTGCAGTACCGCGAACGCACCGCCGACGAACAGGACGAAGCCGATGATCTGGGCCGACTCCACGAAGCCCCTGATGGGTGACTTCAGCAGCGCCACCAGGCCCTGCGGCTTGCTGTCGACATAATGGAAGGACGCGGGGTTGACCAGCTGCCTGCCATCGACCAGGTGGGTCTCGTATTTCCCGCCGGGGACGAGCCAGGTCGCCAGCGCGATCAGGACCAGGATGATGAACAGCAGCACGAAGGTGTTGGGCATTCGAAGACGCATGATCGACTCACTCGCTTGTCATTGGCTCAGCAGGGAGCCGGAACGGAAGGGCGTGGTGCCCGCTATCTTGCAGACCTGCATCCCGCGCTGCAGATGCCGGTGGGCGGTGCTGGCGAACAGCAATCCGCCGGTGGAAGCGCGAATGGTGGCGGTGGCGCCGCTCACCGGATTGACGATGTCGGCCACGGCTTCTCCCGCGTCGACATGCTCGCCGAGCGCCTTCAGGAACACCAGCACGCCCGACTGTGGCGCGTGCAGCGGCTCGACGGCCGCCAGCGGCGTTGCGGCGCACAAGGCCGCCGGCAAGGGCGCTGGCGGCATCTCGACCATGCCTTCGCGCGCGAGGAACTGCAGCAGCGCGTCGGCGTCCTGCTCGGCGAGCTCGTAGCGCACGTCCATTTCGCCGCGCAGTTCAACGGTGAACGCCATGCAGGCCGGCGGTACCGGCGTATCGCGGCCGACATGCTCGGCCAGTTCCCACCACAGGCGGCTGCACGCTTCGTCGAAAGGCGCGCCGCCCGAGGCGCTCGAGAGCAGCAGGGCGCGCGCGCCCAGGAGGGCCGACAGTTCGGCGGCCTTGGCGGCCAGCGGCGTTCCCGCATACACGTGCAACAGCGCTTCGTTATCGCAATGCAGGTCGAGCACGATGTCGGCGTCGATCGCCATCGACAGCAGGGTCTTCTTGAGTATCTCGGCCTGGTCCTGCGGCTCCCAGCGCGCAACGGCCTCGCGCGCCCCGGCGCGGACCATGGCCACATTGGCCTGTTCATCCGGGCCGAGGCGGCCCGCCAGCGCGTGCTTGAGGTCTTCGGCGACATGGCGGAAAGCGCGGTTGAAGTTCACCCCGGTGCCGAGGTCGAAGCGACCGAAGGGCGTTCCCTGGACCACTTGCGACAGGCCGATCGGATTCGCGGCCGGCACCAGCACGATCTCGCCACGGATGCGGCCTTCGGCGTCGAGCGTCTCCAGTTTGCGCCGCAGGAACTGCGCTACCAGCATGGCCGGCACTTCGTCCGCATGCAGCGAGGCCTGGATATAGGCCTTCTTGCCGCCGGACGGAGCGCCGTAATGGCAGGAAGTGAGATGGTAGATCGCCATGCCCGGTTCGGAAGCGATCGGGTGTGTCTGTATATGCATGCGCAGGTCTCCATCCGCTTTTATGCCGCTTGCATCGGCATCCGCGGGCATGTAGGTTTTTTTACACAAACCGAATCAGTGAAAGAATTTTTTCAAATTCCTGTTGAGTTTGCCACAGAAGCTGATTACATTTGGAAAATATTTTGAATTTTGCATGTCATAAAAGAACCATTCACCTCGCAAACACATGAGTCCTTCCAGCCTGCGCAACGCTTCACCCGATATCGGCTTCGCCGAGTCCTCGCTCGGCCAGTCGCTGCTGCGCATGCTGTCCGAAGGTTCGGCTTCCAATCGCAACATCGCCGACTACCTGCTGCGCAACCAGGTGCGCGTAACGGCGCTGGGCATCGAGGAACTGGCCGAGGCCTGCGAGGTGTCCTCCGCCACCATCAGCCGCTTCGCACGCGACCTCGGCTTCAAGAACTACGCGGCGATGCGCGGCGCGGTGGCCGAGACCCTGCAGTCGATGCTGCAGCCGGTCGAGAAACTGCGCAGCTCGATCGCGCGCCGTCCCGCCTCGCCCGCGCTGGAAAGCCTGGGCTATGCCGAGGCGGCCATCACCGCCACCAGCCGCGACCTGGCCGGGGCAAAGCTCGACCGCATCGGCGCGGGATTGACCAAGGCGCGCACCGTCTACGTGCTGGGCTTCGGCCTGTCCACCTTCCTGGCCGGCACGCTGGCCATGCACCTGCAGCCTTTCTGCCGCCATGTGGTCGAAGTCGCGGCGGCGGGCGGCACCGAGGTCGCGGCCAGCCAGCTGGCCACCATCACCGACAAGGACGTGCTGGTGGTGATCTCGCTGCCGCGCTACACGCTGGCCGCCGTCTCGCTCACCCGCTTCGCGCGCGACAGCGGCGCCACCGTCGTCTCGATCACCGATTCCCCGGCTTCGCCCCTGGCCGAACTCGGGCACCACGTGCTGTATGCGCACAGCGCGCACCCGGTGCTGCCCAGCAGCGCCAGCGCGGCGCTGGCCGTGATCGAGGCGCTGGCCGTGTCCCTCATGACCTCCAACAAGGCCAACGTCGCCAAGGCGGCCCGCCACACCGAGGCGATTGCCGCCTACCTGGTCGGCGAACACCAGATCCGTACCGGAAGCACGCAGAAAAAAGAGGGCGCTCCAAGGCGCCGCACCGTGAAGCAGTCCTGAGTCATCTTCGAAGAGGAGCATTGCATGAGGAAGCACATGTCGATTACCTTGCGGCCCACCATCCTGGCGTCGAGTGTCGTGGCCGCGCTGAGCCTGTTGACCCAGCAGGCCTGGGCGCAGCAGGGGGAGGGGCAAAAGATGCACCGGGTCGAGGTCACCGGTTCGTCGATCAAGCGCCTCGACTCCGAGGCCGCCCTGCCGGTGGAGCTGATCACGCGCGAGGACATCGACAAGATGGGCGTCACCACTGCCGCTGAACTCGTGCGCAACATCGCTGCGAATACGGCGCCGCTGACGGACGGCCCCAGCATTTCGGACAGTACCTCGGGGCAGCGCGGCCTGAACGGCGCGAACATGCGCGGCATCGGCGTTTCGTCCACCCTGATCCTGCTGAACGGCCGGCGCCTGGCCAACTTCGCCTCGCCCGGCGACAATGCCGGCGTCGACCTGAACAACATCCCGGCCGGCGCCATCCAGCGCGTCGAGGTGCTCAAGGACGGCGCCTCGGCGATCTACGGTACCGATGCGATCGGCGGCGTGATCAACTTCATCACCCGCAAGGACTACACCGGCATCGACGTCGCGGCCACCGCGGCGGGTACCCAGCACGGCGGCGCCGGCAAGCGCACCTTCAGCATCAGTGGCGGTACCGGCGACCTTGCCACCGACCGCTACAATGTCTGGGGCGTGCTCGATATCCAGCAGCTCGACAGCCTGCGATCCGGACAGCGCAGCTTCATCTCCGAGCGCGCATTGGCGACCACCTTGCCGGCGCAAATGTCGAGCAACACCTTTCCGGCCAACGTCGACATCTCGGCGGCGCAGCGCAGCGCCCTGATCGCCGCCGGCCTGCTGCCCGCGAACAGCCGGGTGAGCCGTATCAATCCGAGCGCACCCAACTGCAACCCGCCCGCCACCGTGTATGCGGCCCAGGGCCCGGGAGGCGTGGCCGGCTGCAGTTACGACTACATGGAAGACACCGAGCTCTATCCGGATTCGCGCAAGATCGGTTTCATCGGCCGCGCCACCTTCCAGCTCGACCAGGACAACCAGCTGTTCGCCGAACTGGTGCAGACCGAAGCGACGTCCAAGTACGTGCTGTCGCCGAATCCGGTCCGCATCCGCAACCTCCCGGTGAGCATCCTGCCGGACGCCTACCGCCGCGCCCTGAGCGGCCCTGGGCTGCCGACGACCTTCAGCGGCATCCGCTACCGCATGAAGGAAGCCGGCAACCGCAGCAACGAAGTGACCAGCGAGGGCCAGCGCCTGGTGCTGGGCGCCACCGGCAACGTGAAAGGATGGGACTACGACCTTGCCGTGGCCCGTGCCGAGAACCGCGCCGACGACCGCTACTTCGACGGCTACGTCCTGTTCGACCAGTTCGACGCCGCCGTGCGCAATGGCACCGTGAACCCCTTCGCGCCCTCGTCGCAGGCCGGCCTGGACCTGATCAACAAGATCAAGATCGACGACAAGGCGCGCAGGGCCAAGGGCATCTCGACCTCGATCGACGGCAAGATGTCGCGTTCGCTGGCCAAGCTGGCTGGCGGCGATCTGGCGCTCGCGGTCGGCGGCGAATTCCGGCGCGAGCACCAGCTGTTCACGCCATCCGAACTGCTCAAGTCGAACAACATCGCCGGCGACCGCGACAGTACCGTGCCGGCCGGCGAGCTGCTCGAAGTCGAGACCGCCGACAACCGGCGCAGGGTGAGTTCGGTCTTCACCGAAGTGGTTGCGCCGTTCACCAAGGAACTGGAGATGCAGTTCGCGCTGCGCCACGACCGCTACAGCGAGGTCGGCTCCACCACCAATCCGAAGATCGGCCTGCGCTGGCAGCCGAATGCGGCAGTGCTGGTGCGCGCCTCGGCCGGCACCGGTTTCCGCGCGCCGTCGCTGTCGGACCTGAAACGCCCCACCATCTTCGGCACCTCGGCCGGCATCCTGACCGATCCGCAATGCGTGGCGCAGGAAGGCAGCATCGACCTGTGCACGGACCAGTGGAACGTCGAGCGCCGTTCCAACCCTGACCTCAAGCCCGAGAAGTCGCGCCAGTTCACCTTCGGCACCGTGTTCGAGCTGAACAAGCGCACCAACTTCTCGATCGACTACTGGAACATCGAGAAGAAGGACGTGATCAGCACCCTCGGCGAACAGGTCATCATCGAGAACCCCACCGCCTACAACGGCAAGTACATCGAGCGCGACGAGGACGGCTTCATCTCCAACCTGCTCCTGATGAAGGAGAACCAGGGGCGCCTGAAGACCTCGGGCATCGACATCGCCGCCGACTGGCGTACCGAGCGCGGCGACTGGGGCCGCTTCGGCGTGAACCTGTCCGGCACCCGCATCCTGCGCTACGACCGGCAGTTCGGCCCATCCGAACCTTTCCGCAGCAACCTGGGCGTCTTCCTGAACGACCAGGCGATCCAGAAGTGGCGCCACCGCATCAGCTTCGAATGGGACAAGGGGCCGGTGAGCCTGACGCTGGCGAACCAGTACTCGTCGAGCTACACCGACCAGAACACGACCTACGATCCATTCACGGACAGCCTGCTGGCGCCCAACAAGGTCAAGGCCTATTCGCTGTGGGACCTGACCGGCAGCTGGGCCATCGGCAGCCAGCTCAAGCTGCGCGCCGGCGTGCTGAACCTGCTCGACAAGGATCCGCCGTTCTCGAACCAGGCGTATTTCTTCCTGGCCGGGTATGACCCGAGCTACACGGATCCGCGTGGCCGCAGCGGCTTCGTCAGCCTGAACTATTCGTTCCGCTAAGGGCGCCCCATGCTGAAGAGCCTATGCTTTGCGCTGGCGCTGGCAGGCGCCGGCATGGCCAGCGCCGCAGCCGCGGAGCCGCCCAAGGGATCGCTCGTCATCATCGGCGGCGGATTGCGTCCCGAGAACGCGGCGGTGTGGGAAAAGATCGTGCTGCTTGCCGGCGGCAAGGGCGCGCGCATCGCCGTGTTCCCGACCGCCGCCGAGAACCCGGCGCGCGAAGGCGGCAATGCGGTCGCGTTCCTGAACCGCCATGGGGCACAAGCCTTCATGGTGCCGGTCGCGCCGCGCCTTGCCGGCACCGATGCGCGCAAGGCGGCCGAGGATCCGGCCATCGCGGACACGGTGCGGGGTGCCGGCGGCGTCTTCTTCACGGGCGGCGACCAGGCCCGCATCACCGGCGTGCTGCGCCGTCCCGACGGGAGCAACAGCGCGGTGCTGGACGCATTGTGGAGCCTGTACCGGCGCGGCGGCGTGATCGCCGGCACCAGCGCGGGCGCGGCCATCATGAGCAGCACCATGTTCTACGATCCGCCGCTGGACGTGATCCCCATCCTCAAGCACGGCGTGGTGGACGGCAAGGACATCGCGCCGGGCCTGGGCTTCATCGGCGACGACGTCTTCATCGACCAGCACCTGCTGGTGCGCGGCCGCTTCGCGCGCATGCTGCCGGCGATGCTGAAGAAGGGCTACAAGCTGGGGCTCGGCATCGACGAGAACACCGCCGCCGTGGTCGGGCCCAACCGCGATGTGTCCGTGATCGGCTATACGGGCGCCCTGGTGCTCGACCTGACGGATGCGAGCACGGATCCGAAGCAGCCGCTCCTGAACCTGTCGAATGCCCGCATCAGCTACGTGGACAACGGCGACACCTTCAACCTGGTGAGCCGGACCTATGTGCCGAGCAAGGGCAAGGAGCCGGTCGACCGCAACATGCGCGAGTACCGCGAGGCGCTGTTCTACACCGACATCCTGGGCAATACCTCGGTGGTCAACCTGCTCGAAAAACTCGTGGACAGCAATCTGGAACGGGCCACGGGTCTCGCCTTCGAAGGTCCGACCAGCCGGGCGCCGGAACGCGGCTTCGAGTTCACTTTCTCGCGCGCGCCGGACAGCCGGGAGTACGTGACCAACCGCGAGGATGCCTGGTCGATCTACCGGATCAGGATGGACGTGCGGCCGGTGAAGATGCAGCAGCCGCTCTACACGGTCGAATGAAAAAAGGCCGCCCTGGAAGCACCAGGGCGGCCTTTCTTGTTCGTGGTTCGTAGGGTGCACGGCTTCGCCGTGCGCGCGTTCAAACAGCGCGTGAACCGCAAGCGCCGCATTCATTCATATGGAAGTTGAACGCGCGGACGGGAGACCCGTCCACCCTACAAAAATTCCCGTTTTGTTTGAGCGGTTCAGCCCTTCAGCAGCGGCTTCAGGTACTTGCCGGTCGCGCTGGCCTTGTTCTTCGCCACCTCTTCAGGCGTGCCGCTGGCAACGATCTGGCCGCCGCCCGCGCCGCCTTCCGGACCCAGGTCGACGATCCAGTCCGCCGTCTTGATCACGTCGAGGTTGTGCTCGATGATCGCCAGCGTATTGCCCTGGTCGCGCAGGCGGTGAATCACCTTCAGCAGCAGGTCGATGTCGGCGAAGTGCAGCCCGGTGGTCGGCTCGTCCAGGATGTACAGGGTACGTCCCGTATCGCGCTTGGACAGTTCCAGCGACAGCTTCACGCGCTGCGCCTCGCCGCCCGAGAGCGTGGTCGCGCTCTGGCCCAGCTTGATGTAGCCGAGGCCAACGTCCAGCAGCGTTTGCAGCTTCCTTGCGATGACCGGCACCGGCTTGAAGAACTCGTGCGCGTCCTCGACCGTCATCTCCAGCACTTCGGTGATGTTCTTGCCCTTGTACTGCACTTCCAGCGTTTCACGGTTGTAGCGCTTGCCGTGGCAGACATCGCAAGGCACGTATACGTCCGGCAGGAAGTGCATCTCGACCTTGATCACGCCGTCGCCCTGGCAGGCTTCGCAGCGGCCGCCCTTCACGTTGAAGGAGAAGCGGCCCGCCGAGTAGCCGCGTTCCTTTGCGGTCGGCACGGTGGCGAACAGGTCGCGGATCGGCGTGAACAGGCCGGTATACGTCGCCGGGTTCGAACGCGGGGTGCGGCCGATCGGCGCCTGGTCGACCGAGATCACCTTGTCGAAGTGCTCGAGGCCGTGGATGGACTCGTGCTCGGCCGGCTCGGTCTGCGAACCGTAGAGGTGGCGCGACAGGGCCGGGTACAGGGTGTCGTTGATCAGGGTCGACTTGCCCGAACCCGAGACGCCCGTCACGCAGGTCATCAGGCCGACCGGCAGCGTGAGCGACACGTTCTTCAGGTTGTTGCCCTTGGCGCCGGTGATCACCAGCTGGCGCGCGGGGTCGGCCTTGGTGCGCTTTTTCGGCACGTGGATCTTGCGGCGGCCATCCAGGTACTGGGCGGTCACCGAATGCTCGTTCTGCATGATTTCCGCGAGCGTGCCCTCGGCAATGATCTGGCCACCATGCACGCCCGCGCCCGGGCCCATGTCGACGATGTAGTCGGCGGTGCGGATCGCATCTTCGTCGTGCTCGACCACCAGCACGGAGTTGCCGATGTCGCGCAAATGCTTGAGCGTCGCGATCAGGCGGTCGTTGTCGCGCTGGTGCAGGCCGATCGAGGGTTCGTCGAGCACGTACATCACACCGGTCAGGCCGGAGCCGATCTGCGAGGCCAGGCGGATGCGCTGCGCCTCGCCGCCCGACAGGGTATCGGCGCTGCGGTCGAGCGACAGGTAGTCCAGGCCCACATTGTTCAGGAACTTCAGGCGCGCCGTGATTTCCTTGATGACGCGTTCGGCGATGTCCTTCTTGGCGCCGGTCAGTTCCAGGGTCTCGAAGAAGGCCAGGGTGTCGCGCAAGGGCTTATCGGAGACTTCGTAGATGGCGCGCTGCTGGGCTCCCTGCCCGATCTTCACGAAGCGCGCTTCGGTGCGCAGGCGCGCGCCTTCGCAGGCCGGGCACTTCTTCTCGTTGATGAACTTCGCCAGCTCTTCCTTGACCGCCATCGAATCGGTCTCGCGATAGCGGCGCTGCAGGTTGTTCACCACGCCTTCGAAGGTGTGCTCGCGGATCACGGTGCGGCCACGCTCGTTGACGTAGCTGAACGGAATCGAGGTTTTACCGGAGCCGAACAGCACGGCCTCTTGCGCCGACTTCGGCAGCGTCTCGAAAGGCTTGTCGAGGTCGAAGTCGTAGTAGGCCGCCAGGTTCTGCAGCATCTGGTAGTAGAACTGGTTACGGCGGTCCCAGCCCTTCACGGCGCCGGAGGCCAGCGACAGGTGCGGGAAGGCGACGATGCGCTTCGGATCGAAGAACTCGATGTGGCCCAGGCCGTCGCATTCCTGGCAGGCGCCCATCGGGTTATTGAAGGAGAACAGGCGCGGCTCAAGCTCCTGCAGCGAGTAGCCGCAGACGTTACAGGCGAACTTGTTCGAGAAGACGGTTTCCTTTTCGGTATCCATCTCGTAGGCCACGGCGCGGCCGTCGGCCAGGCGCAGCGCGGTCTCGAAGCTTTCGGCCAGGCGCTGCTTGATCTCGGCATTCACCTTCACGCGGTCGATGACGACGTCGATGGTGTGCTTCTCGGTCTTCTTCAGCTTCGGCAGTTCGTCGATCTCGACAATCTTGGCCGCATTGACGCCGCTGGCGATGCGGAAGCGCACGAAGCCCTGGGCCTGCATGGCCTGGAACAGGTCGCCGTGCTCGCCCTTGCGGTTGGCCACGACCGGGGCCAGGATCATCAGCTTGGTCCCTTCCGGCATGGCGAGGACGGCGTCGACCATCTGCGACACGGTCTGCGCGGCCAGCGGCTCGTGCGGGTGGTCCGGGCAGTAGGGCGTGCCGACGCGCGCGTACAGCAGGCGCAGGTAGTCGTGGATCTCGGTGACGGTGCCGACGGTCGAGCGCGGGTTGTGCGAGGTCGCCTTCTGCTCGATCGAGATCGCCGGCGACAGGCCTTCGATCAGGTCGACGTCCGGCTTCTCCATCAGCTGCAGGAACTGGCGCGCATAGGCCGACAGCGACTCGACGTAGCGGCGCTGGCCTTCGGCATAGAGGGTATCGAAGGCGAGCGACGACTTGCCCGAACCCGAGAGGCCCGTGATGACGATCAGCTTGTTACGCGGAAGGTCGAGGTTGATGTTCTTCAGGTTGTGCGTGCGTGCGCCGCGGATTCGAATTTCTTCCATTAGTCTTTTTGCAGGCTTTCAGTAAAGTTTGCAGGGCCGGCGCACGAAGATCCGGGGCGGTGAGCGGGCCAATCAGGGAGAACCCGTAAGTGTAGCTGGTTTTTCGAAGTGCTGTACATGCATCCAGCGGTTTTGTGCCGCTGGGATACGTTTCCTTTACCTTTTAGTATAGGAAAGCTGCCCAAGAAAAACCGGGGTCAGGGGTATGTGGGCCGGTTCGCGGCCTCTTCAATGACAAAGCAGCCAGAAGGCGAAAATTTTCTTTTGAGAGGCGGGTCAAGTTCGTATCAGGTCTTGTCAATCCGGCTCAATCGTGTGCGTGCGCGAGGCGCAAAAAAGGACTTTTGTTCCCTGCTCAACGGCCCCATAATAGTTGGCTGCAGCACTACGTTCCCTGACGCTTGGTCATCACGCAGAGTCAGGGCTCTACAAAACCCATTGGAGTATCAACATGGCATCAGTCAACAAGGTCATCATCGTCGGCAACCTCGGCCGCGACCCGGAAATCCGCTACATGCCGAGCGGCGACGCAATCGCGAACATCGCGGTCGCCACCTCGTACAAGTCGAAGGACCGCCAGACCGGCGAACAGAAAGAGCTGACCGAATGGCACCGTATTTCCTTCTTCGGCCGCCTGGCTGAAATCGTCGGCCAGTACCTCAAGAAGGGCTCCTCGGTCTACGTCGAAGGCCGCCTGCAGACCCGCAAGTACACCGACAAGGACGGCATCGAGCGCTACGCGACCGACATCATCGCCGAGAACATGCAGATGCTGGGCGGCCGCCAGGGCATGGGCGGCGACGCCGGCATGGGCGGCGGTATGGATGACGGCGGCTACGAGCCGCAGCAGCGCCCGGCCCCGCGCCAGGCGCCGCCGGCGCCGGCAGCACGTCCGCAGCCGCAGCGTCCGGCGCCGAACTTCTCGGACATGGATGACGACATTCCGTTCTGATCGGCGTTTCACGCTGAGTGCATAAAAGGGAAGCCAGTACGCTGGCTTCCCTTTTTTATTACGGAGGACTCCAGCATCGTTACTGCTGCAGCACCCCCAGGTAAAGGTCGGGAGCAGGCTCCAGCGATTGCTCGGGAAACGTGCTCTTCATCCTCGCCAGCCTGAGGCATGCGCTGGATCGGGCATCAGTACGCTTTCCTCGGTTATGCTTGCGAGCTAGTATTGAATGGCGCCCGCAAGGGCCCTTGCGGGCGGTTCGTTTGCCGCCAAACGCTTATACTTTCCAGCCGAGCAGTTCCCGTCGAACGTATCCACTTTATTCGAAAGGAAGCCCATGCCCCGCATCCAGACCTCCGGCCCCAACGCGACCGAGCTGTATTACTACGAACAGGGACAGGGCCAGCCCGTCGTGCTGATCCACGGCTGGCCGCTCAGCCATCGCATGTGGGAGTCGCAGATTACCGCGCTGGCGGAAAGCGGCTATCGCGTGATCGCCTACGACCGCCGCGGCTTCGGCCAGTCCGGCCGTCCGACCGGCGGCTACGACTACGACACGTTCGCCCAGGACCTCAATGCCTTGATGACGGAGCTGGACCTGGAGGACGCGGCCCTGGCCGGCTTCTCGATGGGCGGCGGCGAAGTGGCGCGCTACATCGGCCGCTTCGGAAGCGGACGTGTTTCCAAGGCCATGCTGCTGGGCGCGGTGCCGCCCTACCTTCTCAAGACCGGCGACAACCCGGAAGGTGTCGACAAGTCGGTGTTCGATGGCATGCTGGACGGCGTGCGCAAGGACCGCATCGGTTTCCTGGGTAGCTTCTTCCCCGGTTTCTATAACCTCGACCCGGACGCAAAGGAAAGCCAGGAACTGCTTGCCTTCAGCAAGTGGATCGCCTGGGAAGCCTCGCCCCTCGCGACCCAGCAGTGCATCGTCGCCTTCGGCACCACGGACTTCCGCGCCGACCTGGCGAAATTCGATGTTCCGACCCTGGTCGCGCATGGCGATGCCGACAAGATCGTGCCGCTCGGCGTATCGGGCCAGCGTTCGCACGAAATGATCGCCGGCAGCCGCCTGGAAGTCATTGAAGGCGCGCCGCATGGCTTCGCGGCCACGCATGCGGAGCAGCTGAACGCGCTGATGCTGGATTTCCTGAAGCGCTGAGGGCGCCGGCCCGCTCGCGCCATTCGATCGCAAGAAACGGATGGCGGCAGTGTGCCTGTCTCTCCTATCGTGTCCCTTCTTTCGATCGACAGGGAGTGGACATGAAAGTATTGAATGACAAGGTCGCCATCATCACCGGCGCCAGCTCCGGCATCGGCTACGAGACCGCAAAGCTGTTCGCCCGCGAGGGCGCAAAGCTGGTGCTGGTGGCGCGCGGCCAGGCCGGGCTCGATGCCCTGCTGGCGGAGCTGGCGGAGGACGATGCCGAAGCAGTGGCCTGCGCGGGCGACGTCGCCGACGAGGCATGTGCAAAGGCGGCGGTCGACCTGGCGCTCGCGCGTTTCGGCGGCCTCGATATCGCCTTCAACAATGCCGGCATGCTGGGTGCGATGCAGCCGCTGCCGGACCTGACGCTGGCCGAGTGGCGCGAGACCCTCGACGTCAACCTGACGAGCGCCTTCCTCGCCGCGAAATACCAGATCCCGGCGATGGCGGCGCGTGGCCAGGGCTCGCTCATCTTCACCTCGACCTTTGTCGGCCATACGGTCGGCATGCCGCATATGGCGGCCTATGCGGCCGGCAAGGCCGGACTGATCGGATTGACGCGGGCACTGGCCAGCGAGTGGGGCGCGCAAGGCATCCGCGTGAATGCCATCCTGCCCGGGGGGACGGATACGCCGCTGGGACGGGAAGTGGCGAATACGCCCGAAGCGCGCGCCTTCGTCGAAAGCCTGCATGCCCTCAAGCGCATCGCCACGCCGCAGGAGATTGCGCGCTCGGTGCTCTACCTGGCGTCCGATGCCGCCAGTTTTACGACCGGCACCGCCATGCTGGTCGATGGCGGCGCGTCGATCAGCAAGACCTGAAGAGGGCCTATGGTGCGGTCCGTGGACCCGGCACGCATTCCACCTCGAACAGGCCGGCGGGGGCAATGCCGTGGGCGCCGTCGAGCGCAGCCAGCACGATGGCCGGCGGCGCATGCAGGCGGCTGAGGATGCGGGCCTGGTTGCGGCCACCCGTCTTGCCCTGGTAGAGCGCCCAGTCGGCCAGCCGGGTGGCCGACTGCCAGTCGATCTCCCCGCCCGCGGCGGGCGGCAGCCAGACCACGCCGGCGGTGACCGTGACCGGGACGGTGCAGGTCTCCGCGTCGACCGGCGCGCTGCCGATCGCCTCGAGGATCCTGGCGGCCAGCACGGCGATGTAGCCTGGGTCGGTGCCGGGCGCGTACACCATGAACTCCTCGCCGCCCCAGCGCACCACCATGTCGCTGTCGCGCATGGCCGCGTTCAGGCGGTGCGCCACCTCGACCAGCACGGCGTCGCCCACGGCATGGCCCCAGCGGTCGTTGATGCTCTTGAAGTGGTCGATGTCCATCAGTACGAAGCAGTCGACACCGCTTGGCGCCACGGCGCGCCGTTCTGCCCTGGCGCCGGTCCGCGCCTGCATCTTTTCCAGGAATGAGCGGCGGTTGTGCAGCCCGGTCAGCGCATCGCGCATCGAATGGTATTCCAGCTGGCGGTTGAGCGTTTGCAGCTGCGCATTGCTGCGCGCCGCGCGGCGGTACAGCAGGTAGACGACGGCGCAGGCCAGCACGGTCAGGACGGCGGCGAAGGCGGTGGCAAGCTGGGCCCGGTGCCGACTGTCGAGCTCGGCATCCTTCAGCTCGTTCTCGCGCTTGAGCATGGCGATCTGGCGGGTGCGCTGGCTGGCGTCGAACTCTTCCTGCAGGCCGGCGATCGCGCGGTCGCGTGCGCTGCGTGCGCTGCTCAGCTGCAAGGCCTGCTGCTCGCGGACCGTGGCCAGCGCCAGCCGGTACTGGCCGGCCGCCTCGTGCATGCGGCCCTTCTCGTCCAGCATGGCCTCGACGTCCGCCACGGCGCCGGCCTTGCGCAGCCGGGCAATGACGCCGTCGATCAGGGGCAGGGCCTCCGCGGTTTTCCCCTGGCCCATCAGGCCGAAGCCGAGATTGGCCTTGGCCATGAGGATCAGGTTGTCGTCCTTGACGCGCAGCGATACCTCGAGGGCCTTGCGCGCCTCCAGTTCGGCGCGTGGATAGTCGTGCTGGCGCAGGTAGTAATCGGCGATATTGCCGCGGATGGAGGCCTCCATGCCGTCCAGGCCGGCCTGCTCGGCAAGGCCCAGGGCTTGCCGGAAGGCGGCGATGCCGTCCCTGCCGCGGTCCAGCCGGATCATGGCGATGCCCTCGGTGAGCCACAGCGAGGCGCTGGCGCGCGGGGTGATGCCCGGCTCGGCCAGGCCCTGGCGCGTCGTTTCGATCGCTTTCTCCGCGTGGTCGCTGTTGACGTAGACCTGGGCGATGCGGCCGTACAGCGAGGTGCGGTGGTCGGCGGCGCCCGGGTATCCCTGCAGCAGCTTCAGCGCGGACAGGTAGGCGGCGAGCGCCTTGTCGAAGCGCGATCGGGCGTTGTGGACATCGCCCTGGATGCTGTCGAGCATCGCATGGACGCCCGCCGGGGCATCGGCGGGCGCCCCGGCGCGGATATCGTCCAGCAGGGTCTGCGCCTGTTCTGTCCGGTTCCGGTCGAGCAATTGCCGTACTTCACCCAGGCGTGCCCGTGTTGCGCCTGCGTGGTCCTTGTTGGCCAGTGCAAGCTGATACGCCTTGCGTTCGGCCGCATAGGACTGCTCCAGCTGGCCGGCGTCTTCCCTGATCCAGACTTCGGCGCGCAACAGTTCCTGACGCAGCGCATAGGGCGCCGTTTCCGGCACCGAGGCCTGCAGGACTTCCAGCCTGCGCAGGGCGGCGTCGGTCGAGCGCTCGGCCAGGGATTGGATCGCGTGCAGCTCCGTGCGTGCGGCTGCCGCGCCCGGGTCGGCCGCATGCGTGGAAGCAGCCGGGCTCAAGGCCGCGAGAAGCAGAAGGGAGGCGAGGCGGGACGGACGTGGCATGCGGGCAGGGCAAGGGAATGTATACGCCACTAATTATCAAGTTGAAATACGTATTTCCACGGTGAAATTGAATGAAGTGAGACCCTGCTTTCGCTGCCTGATGTGCTTACGCAACACAACATTATCATCCAGAACACATAGGGAGATCCCAAGCGCCGTCAGCTATGGCCTTGTCATTTTTTGTCAGAAAAAAGCATGCTTTTTTCTGACGATATCTGTCAGAAAAAAAATGGGTAATATTTCTGACATGCCCCGAACCGCCACATCGCTGACGCCAGTCTCCCGTAAAGCGGGTGTCGACATCGCAGTGCGCCAGCTGCTCCATAGGTCTGCCCCAGGAAAAGTGTTCACTCCAGCCGATTTTCTGCACCTGGGCAGTCGCGCCGCAGTCGATCAGGCCCTGTCACGCCTTGTGAAGCAAGGCGCAATCAGGCGCCTGAGCCGTGGGTTGTACGACAAACCGAGAGAGCATGAAATATTCGGCGAACTGCTCCCTGAAACTCCCAGGATTGCCGAGGCGCTAGCCGAAAAGTCCAAGCTACGCCTTCAACCGTCAGGGGCCTATGCTGCAAATTTGCTCGGTTTGAGCGAGCAGGTTCCACTGAAGCTGACATTCTTGACTGACGGACCATCAAGGATAGTGAAGGTAGGTAGACAGGCGGTAGTCCTGAAGCACACGACACCGAAGAACATGGTGACAGCGGGGCGCATCAGCGGCCATCTGATCCAGGCGCTCAGGTACATGAAGAAGACACAAATGGATGTGAAGGCGATCTCCAGACTCAGTCACACCCTGACTGAGTCCGACAAGCGCATCCTGCTCCAGGATGCCCATCTGGCGCCGGCCTGGATCGGAAAAATCATGCGCAAACTAGGCGAAGGGCAGGAAATCGAATGAGCCATTTCTGGCTTCTTGACATCGAGCAGCGGCGCACCGCGTTCGAGCAGGCGGGTGCTCGAAAAGGATGGGTGGGAACCAGTATCGAAAAGGACTACTGGGTCTACTTCTGCCTGAAACATTTATTCGACATGCCCGGGCTTGCAGGCCACCTTACCTTCAAGGGAGGTACATCGCTATCGAAGGCATGGGGCCTGATCGACCGGTTTTCTGAAGATATCGACCTGACAATCGGCCGGGAACTCCTGGGCTATGTCGACGACAACGCGCCAGAACAGGCGCCAACATCGAGCAAGCAGAAAAAATTGCTCAAAGCCTTGCGCAAGTCCGCAGGCGAATACGTCCGCAGCACCATCTTTCCAGGACTTCGAGAGCGAATCGAAGGCGAACTGGGGAGTCAGGGATGGACGCTTTCACTCGACGCCGGCGACCCGGACCAGCAAACAATCTTGTTCGAATACCCTACGGTCTACGAAGACAAGGAAAGCAACTATCTGCGACGACGCGTCAAAATCGAGTTCGGTGCACGTGCCGACCCTTGGCCAGCATCTGCTCGTGCCATCACGCCAATTGTCGGCGAAATGTTTTCGGCACTTGCCATCCCATCGGAGGAGGTGCAGGTGCTTGCCGCCGAGCGGACATTCTGGGAAAAAGCCATGCTCCTGCATGAAGAGCGCTTCCGCCCTGAAGGAAAAGTACGCGGCGCCCGGATGGCGCGGCATTACTACGATGTCTATCGCCTGATTGAAAGCGGCGTTGCCGACACCGCTGCCGGAGATCTGGAGCTGCTCCATCAGGTGGCGGAACACCGGCAGGTCTTTTTCGGGCAAAGCTGGGTCGACTACCGGACGCTACAACCCGCGTCTCTCGAGCTTTCTCCGACCGAAGAGCAATACAAGGACTGGCAGCAGGACTACATCGATATGCAGGTTGAAATGTTCAGTGAAATCCCTCCGGCATTCGACGTCATCATGTCCACCATTCGCCAATTTCAGTCCGCATTTCGGGACCGGCTGAATCAGTAAGCCAAGCCACGGCCGCATGCGCGACATCCGGCCTCGGGAAAAGCTTCAGTCGGGCTGCCCGGGCCGATGGACGCGTGTCTGCTCAGCGATCTCATAGACGCCACCCGCCGTTGCGCCAGCATCGTGCTTCCTCGCCCGCAGGTCGCGGTAGACCGCCGCGCGCATGATCGTCATCGCCACCACCGGCGCCGTCAGCAGCAGGAAGATCGCGATGATGAGTTCATGGATCACGAGGCGCGACTGCTCCACCGTGAAGTAGAGCATCGAGGCAAGCAGCAGGCAGCCCGCGCCCAGGGTCACGGTGATCGCCGGCCCGTGCATGCGCTGGTAGAAGGTCGGCAGGCGCAGGAGACCCAGCGCGCCGGTCAGGATGATACTGGCGCCCAGCACCAGCAGCAGGGCCACCGGCAGGGCGGCCCAGTCCGGAATCGATTCGATGCCCTTCATTCGATGATCTCCCCGCGCATCAGGAACTTGGCCATCGCGATGGTCGACACGAAGCCGACCAATGCGATCAGGATCGCCGCCTCGAAATAGACCTGGGTGCCGAAGCGGATGCCCAGCACCAGGGCCAGCAGCATCCCGCACATCCACAGCGTATCCAGGGCCAGCACGCGGTCGTGGGCCGAGGGGCCGATGAGCAAGCGCACGGCGCAGAAGGCCATCGCCACCAGCACGCACACGAGGGCGTAGCCGACCGCCAGTTCAAGCAGGGTTTGCATCGTTACTCTCCGATTCAAAGATCTCGATCAGCGGCCGCTCGTAGCGGTCCTTGATGGTGTCGAACCACCACTGCTGGTCGTGCAGGTCGAAGACGTGCAGGGACAGCTCGTGCGTGTCCGGCAGCAGCTCCACCCACACCGTCCCCGGCGTCATGTTGATGAGGCAGGACAGCATCGCCAGGCCGTAGGGGTCGCGCAGGTGCAGGGGGATGCGCATGAACTCGGCCCTGACCGTCCCGTAGTCGCGGAACAGGATGATCCTGCAGACGTTCAGGCAGGAACGCACCACCTCGACGGAGGCCATGCCGATCAGGCGCAGGAAGACCAGCGGCTTGCGCAGGCGCGGATAGCCGAGCGGCTGCAGGCGGCGCGTGAGCAGCGGCACGGCGACGCCGAGCAGCACGCCGAACAGCAGGTTGGCCGGATCGAGCGCCTGGTTCAGCAGCAGCCACAGTGCGCAGAGCAGCAGCGAGACGAGGGGCCAGGGCAGCCAGGGCGTCATGGCGCCACCTCCTGCGATGCGGGGCCTGGCACCGGCTGCGTGCCCAGCACCGCATCGATATAGAGCTGCGGGCGGTGGATGTCGGCGCCCGCCCGCGCCAGGTAGGAGAACACCGGCTGCGCCTGGATCGTCAGCACGACCGACACCACCAGCAGGGCCGCCACCGGCATCACCTCGGCAGTGTGCAAGCGCGGCGGGCCGACGATCTCCGCGGCCCAGAAGGTGCGCACGCCGAAGCGCATCAGGGACACGATGGCGATCAGGCCGGACAGGATGATCAGGGCCATCAGCGACCAGCCCATGGGGCCGATGCCGCCGCCATGCGCACCCGGCTGCAGCAGGGCGTGGAACATGCCGAACTTGGCGACGAAACCCGATAGCGGCGGCAGGCCGGCGATCGTCAATGAACAGGCGGCGAAGGCCAGCGACAGGAAGGCCATGGCGGCCGGCACGCCTTTCCCTTTCGGTTCGGCCGGCATGTCCTCGACCGCATAGGCTTCCATGGTCAGGGCCAGCATCGCGGCGCCCGGCGTGCGGATGCGGTCGACCAGCTCGATCAGCAGCACGAAGGCGGCGATCGCGATCGTCGAGGCCAGGTAGTAATACAGCCCCGCCGTCACCAGGAGCGGCTCGCCGTAGCCGATCACCGCCAGCAGCGTGCCCGAGGAGACGATGGCGGCATAGCCGGCCATGCGCCCGGCCGTGTCGGTGGCCAGCATGCCGGCCGCGCCGAACACGATGGTCGCCATGCCGCCCCACAGCAGGGCATCGTAGCCGAAGTGCGCCGCCGGGCCGGCGCCTGCTCCGAACACCAGCAGCCAGATGCGCAGGATGACGTAGGCGCCGACCTTCGTCATCAGTACCAGCATCACGGCCACCGGCGGCGAGGCGGCCGAATACGTGGTCGGCAGCCAGAAGCCCAGCGGCCACATCGCGCCTTTCACCAGGAAGGCCAGGGCCAGCACGGCCACCCCGGTGCGCAGCAGGCCGGCCTCCGGACCGGCCAAGGCAGGGGCCCGGGCGGCCAGGTCGGCCATGTTGAGGGTGCCCGTGGTGGCGTAGATCATCGCGACCCCGATCAGGAACAGCAGGGCGGCGGCCAGGTTGATGGCGATGTACTGCATGCTGGCGCGCAGGCGCGCCACGTTGTAGCCGTGCAGGACCAGGCCGTAGGAGGCCGCCAGCATCACCTCGAAGAAGACGAAGAGGTTGAACAGGTCGTGGGTCAGGAAGGCGCCGTTGATCCCCATGAGCAGGAACTGGAACAGCGAGTGGAAGTGCACGCCGATGCGGCTCCAGCGCGGCTGGGCGTAGTGCAGGGCGCACAGTGCCAGCAGGGCGGTGAGCACCAGCATCATGCTGGACAGGCGGTCGGCCACCAGGGCGATGCCGAAGGGCGGGGCCCAGTTGGCGGCCAGGTAGACCCCGACGCCGCCCGGCCACTGGACGTCCGTCAGCCACACCAGCGCCAGCGCGTTCGCGAGCAGCAGCAGGGCCGAGCCGTAGCTGGCCACGAACTTCAGCCGGTGCCGGCCCTGGGTGAGCGGCGCGAGCAGCGCGCCGCACAGCAGGGGCAGCAGCACCGGAACGATCACGAGGTGGCGGGGCCAGTCCACATGGGTCAAGTCCAGAATCATTCTTCCGGTTCCTCCCCGTCCACGTGGTCGGTGCCGGTCAGGCCGCGCGCTCCGATCATGACGACCAGGTAGAGCGCCGTGGTGGCGAAGCCGATCACGATGGCGGTCAGCACCAGGGCTTGCGGCACCGGGTCGGCCAGCAGCGCCGGATCGGGCGGCGTCCCGGCGGGTGTGAGGGGCGGCCGGTCCACGCTCAGGCGGCCCATGGCGAAGATGAAGAGGTTGACGGCATAGGACATCAGCATCAGCCCGATCAGCACCTGGAAGCTGCGCGGGCGCAGGATCAGCCAGATGCCCGAGCCGAACACGATGCCGATGGCGATGGCGAGCGCGGCTTCCATTAGCGGATCTCCTTGGTGGGCGACAGGGACGACAGGCTGGTGCTGGGCGCGGCGCCCGGAACCCGCCGGCTGCGCAGCGACTGGTGGGCCAGGGCGACCAGGATCAGCATGGTGGTGCCGACCACCACCAGGAAGACGCCGAGGTCGAACACGAAGGCCGAGGGGATGTGCAGTTCGCCCAGCAGGGGCAGCGTCACATGGGCCGTATGGCTGGTGAGGAAGGGGAAGCCGAACAGCCAGGCCCCGATGCCGGTGCCGCAGGCGGAAATCAGGCCGAGGCCGATCCAGCGGTGCGGCCGCAGGCGCAGGTGCGATTCGACCCAGTCGGTGCCGGCCACCATGTACTGCACGATCAGGGCGGTGGCGAAGATCAGGCCGGCGACGAAGCCGCCGCCCGGCAGGTTGTGGCCGCGCATGAAGAAGTAGACGGCGATGACGCCCATCACCGGCAGCAGCAGGCGCAGGTAGACCGCCTGCACCATCAGGTAGCCGTCACGCGCCTGCTGCGCCGGCTTCTGGTTCACCGCCGGATCGACGTCGTTGGCCTGCTGCACCGGGATCGCGATACTCTCGGGGGCCGGGCGGAAGCGCCGCAGCAGCGCATACACGGTCAGGGCCACCGCCGACAGCACGGTGATCTCGCCCAGGGTGTCGAAGCCGCGGAAGTCGACCAGCAGCACGTTCACGACGTTGGCGCCGCCCCCTTCGGGCAAGGCGCGCTGCACGAAGAAGTCGCGCAGCGCCGTAGCGCCGGGGCGGGTGAGCACCGCATAGCTGGCCGCGGCCAGGGCCAGCCCGCCGAGCAGGGCCACGCCCAGGTCGCGCGAACGCCGCAGCCACGACTCCAGCGGCACGCGGCCCTTCAGGTGCTCGGGCTGGAAGCGCAGCGGCAGCCAGCGCAGGCCGAGCAGGACCAGCACCGTGGTGACCGTCTCGACCATCAGCTGGGTCAGCGCCAGGTCCGGGGCGGAGAGCCAGAGGAAGGTAATGCTGGTAATCATGCCCGTGCCGCCCACCAGCGCCAGCGCCGTCAGGCGGTGGTACTTCGCCTGCCAGGCCGCGGCCACGGCGCAGCCGGCGCCGATCAGCCAGAGCATGGCGAACAGCGGGTCGGCGTCCAGCAGAGAAGGCGTCACGAGATCGTGCACCGGGCGTGCCAGCAGCAGCGGCACCAGCACCATCGCCGTCATGAGCACCAGCAGCTGCGGCTGCAGGCGGCGCGTGCCGGTCCAGCGCAGCAGCCAGGCCGCGCCGGAAGACAGGCCGAGCATGGTGTTCTCGTACATCTGCGCCCCCTTCAGGCGGTGCAGCACCGGCACCCGGTCGCGCTCGCGCAGCTCGAAGCGGTTGCGCAGCAGGAGGTAGCACAGAACGCCGCCACCCAGCGCGGCCACGCTCATCATCAGGGGCAGGTTCACGCCGTGCCAGATCGCCAGGCTGTACTCCGGCAGCGTCGGGCCGAGCACCGAGCCGGCCGCCACCGCCAGCACGTCGCCCACCACGCGCTCGGGCATCACGCCCACCGCGATGCACAGCAGGACGAGGCACTCGATGGGCACGCGCATCCAGCGCGCCGGCTCGTGCGGCGTGTCCGGCAGGTCGTGCGCCAAGGGGCCGAAGAAGACGCTGATGAAGCGCAGCGAGTACACCACGCTGAACAGGCCCATGAGGACGGCCGCCACCGACATCCACCAGTTATCAAGACCGCCGACGATCATGGTCTCGGCGAAGAACATCTCCTTCGACAGGAAGCCGTTCATCAGGGGCACGCCCGCCATCGCCGCGCTGGCGACGATGGCCAGCGCCGCCGTGTGCGGCATCGCGCGCCTGAGGCCGCGCAGCATGCGCATGTCGCGGGTACCGCTCTCGTGGTCGACGATGCCGACCGCCATGAAGAGGGAGGCCTTGAACACCGCGTGATTCATCGTGTGGAAGATCGCCGCCACCACCGACAGCGGGGTGCCGATGCCCATCAATACCGTGATCAGGCCCAGGTGGCTGATGGTCGAATAGGCGAGCAGGCCCTTCATGTCGTGCTGGAAGATCGCGAAGAGGGAGCCGATCAGGAGGGTGCAGACGCCGGCGCCGGCGAGGATCCAGAACCAGGCTTCGGTGCCCGCCAGCGCCGGCCACAGGCGCATCAGGAGGAAGACTCCGGCCTTCACCATGGTGGCCGAGTGCAGGTAGGCGGAGACGGGCGTGGGCGCGGCCATCGCGTGCGGCAGCCAGAATTGGAAGGGGAATTGCGCGCTCTTGGTCAGGGCGCCCAGCGCCACCAGCACCAGGGCCGGCAGGTACCAGTCGTGGGCGCGGATGACATTGCCGGCCGCGAGCACCTTTTCCAGCTCGTAGCTGCCCGCCATCTGCCCGAGGAGGAGCATCCCGGCCAGCATGCACAGGCCGCCGATGGTGGTGACCGTGAAGGCCATGCGCGCGCCGCGGCGGGCGTCGTTGCGCTCCTGCCAGTAGCCGATCAGGAGGAAGGAAGTGATGCTGGTGAGCTCCCAGAACACCACCAGCTGGATCAGGTTCCCCGACAGGACCACGCCCAGCATCGAGCCCATGAAGGCCATGATGTAGGCATAGAAGCGCGCCACCGGGTCGCGCCGGGACATGTAGTAGCGCGCGTACAGCAGCACCAGCACGCCGATGCCGAGCACCATGATGGTGAAGACCCAGGCCAGGCCATCCATGCGCAGGATGATGTCGAGCCCGAAGCTGGGCAGCCAGGGGTGGCGTTCCTGCGGCACCTCGCCGGCGGCGATGCGGTCGAACTGGCTGACGGCGAGGGCGAGGGCCGCAAGGGTGGCAAGGGCGGAGACGGCGGCCGGGCGGTGGCGCGAGCCGGCGGGCATGCAGGCCGCCAGGAAAGCCGCGCCGAAGGGCAGGAGAACGAGCAGGAGCAGCATCAGCGCTCACCTGGCGCAGGTCGGTCAGCCATCGTCGTGGTCCTCGCGCGAGCGCAGCAGCAGCGTGTCGCAGGCCAGGTGCTGCAGCAGGTCTTCGCTGCGGCTGCCCATGAACATGCGGGACAGGCCGGATTGCGGATGCACGCCCAGCACCACCAGCTGGGTCGCCTGTTCCAGCGCATAGCGGGCGATGGTGTCGCTCACGCTGCCGTGGCCGATGAAGGTGGAGATGTGCGCGCGTGCGCCGTGCGCGAGGGGGCAATCGTCGAGGAAGCGTTCGCTCGCGGCCAGGGCCTCCTGCACCGCACCGGCAACCGGTTCGGCCAGGTCCTCGAGCACGTGGAACAGGACGATGCGGCGCCGCGGGAACAGGCGCGATGCGGTTTCGAGGGCGCTGCGGGCGGCGCTCGAGAAATCGTTCGCCACCAGGATGCGCTGGTAGGGACCGCGCGTACGCTGGCGCACCACCAGCAGCGGGTGGGCCAGGTCCCGGGCCAGGCGTTCGACGGTGGAACCGAGGATGAGTTGCTGGAAGCTGTCTTCGCTCGACGCGCCGGTGACGACCAGCGCGTCCTGCATCGCTCCCGAGACTTCCAGGATGCTGTCGGTGACGTCGCCCTCGACCACCCGCAGGCTCGGTGCCAGGCCGCTGTCCTGGAATTCCTCGTCCAGCTCGCGGCGCGCGGCGAGTTCGAAGGCCTGGGCCGCGCCGTCGCGGTCAAGCCAGGAAGAGACTTCCTCGGGGGTCCGCGGACCATCGCGCACCGTCAGGATGACGAGCTCGGACTGCCATTCGAGCGCCAGCTGCCTGGCACGGTCCAGTGGGCGGTCGCAGCGCGCGCACAGGTCCGTGGCAAGCAGCAGGCGCTGGGGCCAGGGGCCGCGGCTGCTGTCGTTCACGCCTTACCTCCATGCTGGAACAAAGTGGCAAATGCGTCTACTTTACTTTTTTTACATGGATTAAGGCAACCCGTTACTTCAGATCAACTCAGCAAACCATCCGCCTCAGGCGGTGGCGCTGACTGCCGGCGCGCTCTCGTCGACCAGGCCATAGGCCTTCTGCACGGTGCCGGACTTGTCCTGCGCCTGCTGTTCCAGCTTCTTCTCGTAGGCGATGCGTTCCTCGTCGCTGACCTTCTTGTCCGAGTTGGTGTCAGCCTCGGCGATGTAGTCGGCGGACTCGGTCTCCCTCGACGCGGCAGCGCCACCGCCGCCGCCGGCGGGGCGGGCGCCTGCGGGTGGCGCGCCCGCCGGGGCGCTCGCTTCCTCGGTCTCGCCGCTGCCCTCGGCCGGTGGCGGACCGTCTGGCGGGGGCGGCGGGGCTTCCGCCCTGGCGCGGTCGACGCGTGCGGCATCCGCCTGCGCATCCAGCTGGTCGCCCAGCCTTGCGGTGGCGCTCGACAGCGCGCTCTGCGTCTCGACGCCGCCCGTATTGACGCTGTCGCTTTCGGTCGTCTGGACCGACGGCGTCGCCGATGCCGTTTCTTCCGCCTGTGATTTCTTCCCCGGCGCCAGTGCTGCCTGCGCCAGTCCGGTGCTGCCGATACCTGTGACCATACTGCTCCTTCCATGAACGTCTTGTCTGTGTAACGGCAGCGCTGCGAACGGGGCGCAGGGCGGCAAATGTAAAGCGAGGTAAAAGCGCCCGTGCGCGCCGGCTTCGAGGGGCTTGGTAGGATGGCAAGATGCACATCCTCTGGAGCTATCTGCGCCCGCACTGGCGCCTTGCCGCGCTGGCGCTGCTGCTGGCAGGGGTGGCGCAGGTCCTGAACCTGGTCGACCCGATCATCTTCGGGAAGATCATCGACGACTACGCGCTCGACCCGGGTACGAAGAGCGACGAAGAACTGGTCTCGGGCGTGCTGCGCCTGCTCGGCCTCGCCGTGCTGGTGGCCCTGCTCTCGCGCCTGGCCAAGGCCTTGCAGGAATACGTGACGAGGCTCACCGTGCAGCGCCTTGGCGTGGCCATCTTCAACGATGGCCTGCGCCACGTGCTGCGCCTGAAGTACCAGGAATTCGAAGACCTGCGAAGCGGCGAGACCCTGTCGCTGCTGCAGAAGGTGCGCGCCGACAGCGAGCGCTTCATCAACACCTTCATCAATACGGTATTCGCCTCGATCGTCGGGGTGTCCTTCCTGGTCTGGTACGCGGTGACCAAGCACTGGCTGCTGGTGCCGGTTTTCCTGATCGGGGTGCTGGTGCTGGGCGGCCTGACCGGCTTGCTGAGCCGCGAGATCAAGACCCAGCAGCGCTCGATCGTGCGCGAGACCAACCGCAATTCCGGCTTCATTACGGAGTCGCTGCGCAACATCGAACTGATCAAGAGCCTGGGCCTGACCTTCACCGAGATCCGCCGCCTGCGCGAGCAGACCGACAGCATCTTCGCCCTCGAGATGCAGAAGGTGAAGCGCATCCGCCTGCTCTCCTTCTTACAGGGCAGCACCCTGAGCCTCTTGAGGCTCGCCATCCTGTTCGCGCTGCTGTGGCTGATCTTCCGGCACGTGCTGTCGACCGGTGAGCTGATCGCCATGCAGTTCATCTCGGTGGCGATCTTCGCGCCGCTGCAGGAACTGGGCAACATCATCCTCGCCCACCGCGAGGTGGAAGCGTCGCTGCTCAATTTCCGCACCTTGATGGACAAGCCGATCGAGCGCCGGCCCCAGGACTTCGTCGAGATCGGGCCCCTGACGCGGATCCGCTTCGCCGATGTGGGCTTCCGCCACAAGGGTGCGCCCGAGGATTCGCTGGTCGACATCTCCTTCAGCGCCTCGCTGGGCCAGACCGTGGCCTTCGTGGGTCCGTCCGGCTCCGGCAAGTCGACCCTGGTGAAACTGCTGGTGGGCCTGTACACGCCGGCGCGCGGCGAGGTGTATTACAACGAGACCTCGACCGAAGACCTGCGCTACAACGAGGCGCGCCGGCAGATCGGCTTCGTCACCCAGGAAACCAACCTGTTCGCCGGCACCATCCGCGACAACTTGCTGTTCGTGAAGCCGGATGCGACCGACGCGCAGATCATGGCGGCGATGGAACAGGCATCCTGCGCGAACCTGGTCGAGAAGTCGCCGGAAGGGCTGGACACCATCATCGGCGAGCGCGGGATGAAACTGTCGGGCGGAGAAAAGCAGCGCCTGTCGATCGCGCGGGCGCTGGTGCGCGAGCCGCGCCTCCTGATCTTCGACGAGGCGACGTCGGCGCTCGATTCGCTCACCGAGGAACAGATCACGAACACCGTGCGGCAGCTTTCTTCAAGCGCCGCCCGGATCACGATCCTGATCGCGCACCGCCTGTCGACCGTCATGCATGCGGACACGATCTACGTGCTGGAGAAGGGCCGCGTCGTGGAGACCGGCTCGCACGAGGCGCTGGTGGCGCAGAAGGGTTTGTATTACGCGATGTGGCGCCAGCAGATCGGCGAGCGCCCGGTGCCCCTTGATCGCAGTTCGTAGGGTGGGCGGATTCCGCCCACGCGTTCAAGCAGCGTGGGCATGGACGATGAGTGTCGCTTCTCCATCGGTTTGAACGCGTGGGCGGGGGACCGCCCACCCTACAAGTCGGAGGGATAGCGCAGCCCGATCTGTCCACGAATTTCGTCCAGCAGCGCCATCAGGTTCAGGCTGTCGTCCAGCGTCATCCAGGGATGCTCGAGCAGCCCTTCGCGCAGGCAGCGGCCGGCCTCGATGGCCTCATGCGTGTAGCCGTTTCCCAGGTAAGGGGTCGGGATGGTGCGCGAGGAGCCGTCCTGCAGCTCGACCGTGATGCGCTCGGCCAGGTGGAACATGCGGTGCATGCGGATGCTGCCGCCCGTGCCTGAGACCACCAGCTCCGAGGCCGAGCGGGCGCGCATCGAGCAGCTGCAGATCGACAGGGTGCCGCCGCTGTGCTTCATGGTGAAGGCGGTGCTCGCATCCACGCCGGTATCGGTGAAGACGGCCTGCGCGCGCACGCTTTCCACCTGGCCCAGCAGGGCGCAGGCGATCGAGAGCGGGTAGATGCCGAGGTCGAGGAGGGCGCCACCGCCCAACTCCAGCTTGTTGACGCGGTGTTCGGGGTCGAGCGTGGCGGAATAGCCGAAGTCGGCATGCACCTGGGTGATGGCGCCGATCTCGCCGGATGCCATGATGCGCTTGACTTCCGCAAGCGCAGGCATGAAGCGTGTCCACATGGCTTCCATCAGGAACAGACCCTTGGCGCGCGCCAGCGCCACGACTTCGCCGGCCTCTACCCGGTTCATGGTGAAGGGTTTCTCGCACAGGACGGCCTTGCCGCCCCCCAGAGCCAGCAGGGCGTTCTCGGCATGCATGGGGTGCGGCGTGCCGATGTAGATGATGTCCACCTCCGGTGCATCGGCCAGTGCCTCGTAGGAGCCGTAGGCATGCGCGATGCCGAGCTCGCGCGCGAAGGTGTCGGCGCTGTCCTGGGTGCGCGAGCCGACCGCGGCCAGCACCGCGCCGGGCGCATGCTTCAGGCCGAGGGCGAAGGCGCGCGCGATGCCGCCCGTGCCGAGGATGCCCCAGCGTACCGTGTCATTCATCAGATGTCCCCCTTCACCTCGAGGTAATCCTTCAGCACGTCCACCACCAGCTGGTGGTCGTCCGGGCCCGGCAGTCCCGAGACCGTGATGGTGCCGACCTGGCCCGTTCCCTTGACCACCACCGGGAAGGCGCCGCCATGTGCAGCATACTCCCGCGGATCGAAGCTGGGAATGGCGTCGTGGTCGAGACCGTTCTGCACCGCTTCGGTATGAATGTAGAAGGAGCTGTGGCCGGTGCGGTTGGCAAGGTTGCTCTTGCGGCGGATCCAGTCCAGGTGGTCGCGCGGCGCACCCTCCATGCCGTGGGCGAACAGCACCTGGCCGTTGCGTGCGATCTCGACGGTGACTACCTGCTTCCGCGCTTTCGCCCGCTCGACCAGCTTCAGGCCGATGTCGAGCGCCATCTCGTTGCTGAAGCGCTCGAACTGCAGCAGCGCTTCCTGGCGGCGCAGCAGGTCCAGCGCCGTGCTCGTGTTCTCCTTGTCGCTCATGCTCGGGTCCTTCGGGGTCAGTTCGGACAGGGCGGCGCTGACGTAGACCAGCGGCGCGTTCCAGTTGATGGCGACCTCGTTGCTGGCGAAGCTGCATACGTGGTCGAGGTAGGACAGGGCCGGCAGGGTGCTCGGGTAGGGCGGGCACTCGGCCTTGTCCTGCTGGAAGGGCTGGGGGCCGCCAGTGACCCAGCCGGGCACGGGCGCGGCCACGCTGTCGCCCTGCGATGGGCGGTGGTGGGGATGCAGCGAGGGGCGCGCGCCGAAGCCGGTGACGAAGGAATAGCCGAGCGCATTGCGGCCCAGGACGTAATCCAGCGCCGACTGGCTCGCGAGCAGGTAATCGCGCTTGCCATTCAGGCGGTAACCCTGCAGCAGCATCATGGCCTGGTTCAGCATGACGGCATTGCTGCCCCAGACGAAGTCCGATGCTTTCATTGGGACCCGGTATCCGGATGTGCGCCATTCCTGGGCCAGGCGTTCGGCCAGGCCGTCGACGCGCGCCGCGATCAGCTTGCGGTCCGCCAGGGGCGTCAGGCGCTCGCGGTGGTGGGCCAGGGACATCCAGGCCAGGCCGCGCACATCGTCCCAGGCAGGGTAGGTGCTGGACACTGTCTCCGGCTGCATCGCCGTGTAGTAGCTGTCCTTGCCGGTCGTGATATAGAGCTCCGCCGCGGCCCAGGCGAATTCGTCGTCCACGCGGGCGTCGCCATACTCTCCGGTGACCACGTCCGGCGGATTCTTGAACAGCACCGCCGGATTCGCCTGCGCCCACTTCCATGCCGCCTCGCTCGCCGCCAGCATCTTTGCCGCCATGCCCGGATACTGCTTCTGGTAGGGCGCCAGCACCCGGCTGGCCGCCGCCATGGTGGCGGCGAAGTCGAGGGCAGCCGAGGTGCTCTTGGCCACCACGTAGCGCGGCTCCTTCTGCGCCAGGTGCGGCATCACCATGGCGTCGAACTTCAGGTTGGTGAGCTTGTGATAGACGCCGCCATCCGCCGGGTCCTGCATGGACAGCATCCACGCGAGGTTCCACATCGCCTCGTCGATGACGTCGGGCACGCCGTTGCCGGACTCCGGGATGTTCACGTCCAGGCGCTCGAACCAGCGCGGGTAGTGCTCGAAGGCCACCAGCAGGGTATAGGTCGAGATGCCGGAACTGGGCAGGTATTTGTTGTAGTCGCCCGCGTCGTACCAGCCTTTGCTACTGGCGATGACGGTGCCGGCCGGACGACTGCCGGATGCGGCCGACGCATGGACCACGACCTTGTCGTCCGGATGCCCGGCCGGGCGCGCCCAGGCGCCGGCGTATTGCGGGGCAAGCGCGATTGCGGTGCGGTTGAAGTAGAAGGCCTTCAGCGAGGCCGCGCTCAGCGCGCGGTAGTTGTCGGGCCTGACCGGGAAGGCGTCGGACAGCGGCAGGCCGTCCACCTTGATGCGGTACTGCCCGGGCGCGACGAGCCCCGTGAAATCGGCAATGCGCACGATTTCGCCGGAGGCGTCCCATCTTGCCGGCGCACCGAGCGTGCCGGAGAACACCGGCTTGCCGCCCGCGGCCGGCACCACCTCGAAGCGCGCGCCGGCGTCCTGCGGCACCACGGCCAGCTTCTGGGAGCCGGGCAGGAAGCCGATCTGGTTGACCTTGACGATGCCTGGTGCAGCAGTGGCGCCGCCCGCTGCGCACAGCAGGGTGAGAAACAGGCGCTTCATGCCGGCATCGCCTTCGCTTGCCCATCGGCCGCCGGCGCGCTGCCGTCGTCGTGGTGGAAGGGTGCGTACCAGGTCGCGATGAAGGAGGGAATCGTCGCGACCATCACGAACACGAAGTAGCTGACGTAGCCCATCATCTCCTGCAGGTGGCCGCTGACCACACCAGTCGCCATGCCGCTCAGGGCCATCAGGCCGGTGCCGAAGGCGTAGTGGGTGGTGGTGTACTTGCCGGGCGCCAGCTGTTGCATCAGGTAGATCATGAAACCGACCGCGCCGAAGCCAAAGAAGAACTTCTCGACCACGACGCCGAGCGTGATGGCGAGCAGGCTGCCGGGCAGGTAGATGGCCATGATGAGGAAGGTGACGTTGGGGATGTTCACCGCGCAGCACAGCACGAACAGCGTCGATTTCAGGCCGCGCCTGGCCACATACCAGCCGCCCAGCAGGGAGCCGAGCAGCACGGCCGCCAGGCCGTAGGTGCCGTAGATCAGGCCGAGCATCTCGTTCGACAGGCCCAGTCCGCCCTTGGAGACCGGATCGACCATGAAGAAGGGCCCGATCTTCTCGAGGAAGCCGATGCTGAGGCGGAAGAGAAAGGCGAAGCCGATCATGCGCCACACGCCGCGCTTCTGGAACAAGGTAGCGAAGGCGTCCAGCAGGATGCGGCCGGCGTCGCGCACGCTGGAAGGCGTGTCGGCGGCGCGCGCGCCCTGCGGCATGAAGCGCAGGTGCCACAGTGCCATCAGGAGGGTGATCCCCGCGACCAGGAAGAAGATGACGCGCCAGGCGTCGATCCAGTCCGGCCCGAAGACCTTGGGATCATGGCCGAACACATTGGTGTGCAGGTAGCCGCTCAGGAAGACCATGCCGCCGGCGGCGACGATGGGACCGATGTTCCAGGACAGGCTCTGGATACCGCAGTAGAGCGACTGGGCACGGGTGTCGAGCGAGGTGACGTAGACGCCGTCGCTGGCGATGTCCTGGGTCGCGCCGATGAAGGACAGGGCGAAGAAGACCACCATCAGGAAGCCCATGTAGCCGGGCAGGCCGAGCGCCAGGCCGACGCCGGCGAAACCGAGGCCGATCAGCACCTGCGCGCACAGCACGAAGAACTTCTTGGTGCGGTACATCTCGACGAAAGGCGCGAACAGCGGCTTGACGGTATAGGCCAGGATCAGCAGGCTCGAATACTGGGCGGCGCGGCCGTTGTCCATGCCCAGGTTCTTGAACATGATGGCGGTGACGCTGGTGAGCATCACGTAGCCGAGGGCCATCGTGAAGTAGCCGGTCGGAACCCACAGCAGCGGCGACACTGCCGGTTTAGCGCTGCGCATGATCGAGCTCCCCGTGCTGGTGGGCGGCTGCCGGCAGGGCCGAGCGCAGGCGCCGGCGCGCCTGAAGCGGCGGATGCTGCGCCAGGTGGTCGGCCAGGATGGCCGACGCGCCGCTCAGGGCCGGGTAGGGCGCGGTGATGACCCAGGTCGGAATCCGCGCGGTGAAGGCGCTGAAGCGGCCCTTCTTCTCGAAGCGGGCGCGGAAGGGCGAGTCGGCGAAATACGCTCCCAGCTTGGGCACCACGCCGCCGCCGATATAGATGCCGCCCTGCGCCCCCAGCGTCACCGCCAGGTTGGCGGCCACGGTGCCGAGCATGCCGCAGAAGCAGTCCACGGCTTCGCGGCTGAGCGCATCGCCGCCGGACAGGGCCCGCGCGACGATGTCGGCCGGCGTCAATTCGGGTGCGGGAGAAGCGCCGCGGCTGGCGGCCAGCGCCTCACGGATCAGGGCGATGCCGGGGCCGGAGACGAAACGCTCGGCCGACACGTGGTCGAAACGCTGCCAGCAATAGCGCAGCACGTCGACTTCGCGCTCGTCCAGCGGAGAGAAGGCGACGTGGCCGCCCTCGCTGTGCAGCGGCACCCAGCGGCCATTGCCGGGCACCAGCCCCGAGACGCCCAGGCCGGTGCCGGCGCCGACCAGGCCGATGGCGCTGCCCGCGCGGGCCACGCCGCCGCCCACCTGGACCACGTCGACGGCTGCCAGCACGGGCAGGGCCATGGCCAGGGCCGTGAAATCGTTCACCACCAGCAGGGTATCGAGTTTCAGCTCGGCGCGCGCAGCAGCGATCGAGAAGGCCCAGTCGTGGTTGGTCATGCGGATGGCGTCGCCATCGACCGGGTTGGCGATCGCGATCACCGCGTGCTCCACCCGCGTGTCGAAGTGCGCCAGATAGGCGTGCACTGCGTCCTCGAAGCGCGGATAGTCCGCGCAGGGGAGCGTCAGCATGGCCGTGATGGCTCCCTTGCCTGTTTCGAGCGCGAAGCGCGCATTGGTGCCGCCGATGTCGGCCAGCAGGCGGGGGCTGTTCGAATAATTATGCATGTCTCCTCCTTCGTTCTGGCGTAGGGTGGGCCTGGGCGGCCCCGCGAGTCCTCCGCCCACCCTACGGACATCTCAGCCGCCGCGGGCCGCAAGAAATTCCCGGTACCACAGCGCGCTGTCCTTCAGCGTGCGCCTCTGGGTCGCATAGTCCACGTGGACGATGCCGAAACGCTTGGCGTAGCCCGAGTTCCATTCGAAATTATCCAACAGGCTCCACAGGAAGTAGCCCTTGACGTCGACGCCTTGCGCCATCGCCTCACGCAGGGCCTCCAGGTGGCTGCGCACGAAGGCGATGCGCCCGGCGTCGTGCACCTGGCCGCCTTCCACCACATCCGGCGCGGCCATGCCGTTCTCGGTGATGTAGATTGGCGGGAGGTCGTACTCGCTTTTCAGCTTGAGCAGCAGTTCCGGCAGGCCTTCGGGGTAGATCTCCCAGCCCATGTCGGTGAAGCCGTGCTTGCCCGGCATGGGTTTCGGCGGATTGTCGGCGCTGCACCAGGAGCGGAAGTAGTAGTTACAGCCCAGGAAGTCGATCGGCTGCCTGATGATGTCGAAGTCGCCCTCCTGGACTTCAGGGGCGTTGGCGCCGTGCACGCGCAGGGCCAGTTCCGGGTAGTGGCCCTTGAAGATCGGGTCCATGAACCACTGGGTCGAGCGCGCGTACTCGAAGGCGGCCAGGTCGCGGTCGGCCTGGGAATCGGTGGCCGGGTCGGCGGTCCACTGGTTCAGGACGATGCCGAGTTTCGCGGGGCTGCCGACGGCGCGCATCGCGCGCATGGCCAGGCCGTGCGAGAGCAGCAGGTGGTGCGAGACCTGGATCGACTGTTTCAGGTCGCGCACACCGGGCGCGAACTGGGCGTTGCCGTAGCCGAGGTTGGCCGTGCACCAGGGCTCGTTGTGGGTGGCGATCGCCTCGATCCGCTTGCCGAAACGGCGCGTCACCTCATGGGCATAGTCGGCGAAGCGATGGGCGGTCTCGCGATCGAGCCAGCCGCCCTGGTCTTGCAAGGCCTGGGGCAGGTCCCAGTGGTAGAGCGTCAGGTGGGCGCGGATGTCTTTTTCGGCCAGGGCGTCCAGCAGGCGGTCGTAGAAATCGAAACCCTTCTCGTTCCAGGCGCCCTTGCCATCGGGCTGGACGCGCGACCAGGCCATCGAGAAGCGGTAGGCGTCGACGCCGAGGCCGGCCATCAGGTCCACGTCTTCGCGGTAGCGGTGGTAGTGATCGCAGGCGATGTGGCCGTCGCTGCCGTCCTTGATGTTGCCCGGGGCGGCGCAGAAGGTGTCCCAGATCGAGGCTCCCTTGCCGTCGGCGCGGGAGGCCCCCTCGATCTGGAAGGCGCTGGTGGCGACGCCCCAGGTGAAGTCGGTCGGAAAATCGCGCACGCTGTCGAAGGCGGAAGTAAACATTGGACGTTGGGTCATGGAGCGTTGTGAATCGAGGTGAAAAAAAGGCGGACCGGAACCGCTGTCCCGGCCCGCCGTGCTGCCCGGCTTCGATAAGCAGGGATCAGAAATCGAAGCCGGTGTTGATGCCGATGGTGCGTGGCGGCTTGTACTGGGCCAGCCACGGACCGAAGCCGTTGAAGGCGCTGGTCTTGATCTTCTTGTCGTTCACGTTGCGCACGAAGGCGTCGACCCACCAGCCCTTGTTCTGGTAGCGCAGGCCGAGGTCGGCGCTGGCCCAGGCTGCCTGGCGGTCTTCCGGCCCGAAATTGAACACCGACAGTTCGGCGTCGGTCTCGTAGTGCGCCGTCACGCGCGGCACCAGGGTGCCGCCGTTCGCCAGGTTGAAGGTGTGCTGGTACATGATCGTGGTCGAGAAGCGCGGCGCGTGCGGCAGAGTGTTGCCGGTGACGTCGAGGCAGCGGTCGAACTCCGGCTTGGCGGCGCAGGGGCGCGGCAAGGTGTAGTCGTTGGAGCCTGCGATCAGGGCGCCCAGCTTGGTTTTCAGGAGAGCGAAGCTCACCGACAGGCGGTCGCTTGGGCTCAAGCGCGCCGCGATCTCGGTTTCGAGGCCGTAGACTTCGGCGCCTTCCGCGTTCTCGATCGACAGGCCGCGGCTGCCGTCCGAGAAGTTGACCGGCGAATTGAACTGGAAGTCCTTGAAGTCCATGTAGAACAGGGCGTTGTTCACCTTGACGGCGCCGTTCATGAAGGAGCTCTTCGAGCCGACCTCGTAGTTGGTGAGCGTTTCGGGCTGGTAGGTCAGGCCGCGGTCTTGCGTGCCGCCGGACTTGTAGCCGGTCGAGACGCTGCCGTAGACCATGTGGTCCTTGCTGATGTCGTAGTTCACGCGCGCCAGCCAGGTCACCTTGCTGCCGCTGAACTTGCCGTCGTTGCCCGGCACGTCTTCCTTGAAGCCCGGCTGGACGCGCGGGTCGATCGACGGGTTCAGCGGCAGCTGCGGCGCGCTGGCGTCATAGGCCCAGGTATAGGCGCGGCCGCCGATGTTCTCGCGCTTGTCGTGGGTGTAGCGCGCGCCGGCGGTCAGGTGCAGCTTGTCGGACACGTTCCAGGTGGCCTGGCCGAACACCGCCGCCGAATCGACGGTTTCCTTCGGCTGGATGAAGGAACCCTGCCAGCCGACGCTGCCGCCATCCTTGGTGCCGTTCAGGACCGGGATGTCGAAGCGGATGCTGTTTTTCTCGGCGCCGTAATAGAGGCCGGTTTGCCAGTCGACGGTACGGGTGCCGGTCGACTGCAGCAGCAGTTCATGGCTGTGGCTGCGGTAATCGGAATCGGTGGTGGTGTGTTCCTGCCAGGTAGCGCCCGAGATGATGGAGGTCGGCACGGTGGCGCCGCCGTCCTGGTCGAAGCGCATCGTGCCCTTGTACTTGGAGTAGCCGGCCACGTAGTGCAGGGCCATGTCCGAACCGATGTCCCAGCTCAGGCGGCTGCGCACATTGTGGCTGGTGCGGTCGATCCAGGGCGCGCTGTCGCTCAGCATCGACCAGTGTTCCTGGCCGGGACGGGGAGTTTGCATCAGGTTCGCGCTCGGGGTGCCGCGGTCGTCGAACTTTTCGTAGGCGATGTTCCAGCGCAGGCCAGGTGCGATCTGCCACAGGAGGCTCAGGCGGGCGGCGGTCTGGTCCTGGGCGTTGTACTTCCTGTCGCCGACGGCGAAGTCGTTCGGGTTAATCAGGCGGAACTTGGCCGGGTCGCCGCCCGCGGCAAGATAGGCGGCGCGCTGCTGGGCCTCCGGCACGCCCGGGAATTTCTGGTAGTCGACGTAGCCGTCGTGCTGCTCGTGGACCACGGCGAAGCGCAGGGCGGCATTGTCCGAGATCGGGATGTTGACGGCGCCGCGCATGCCATAGCGGTTGTAGTCGCCGATACCGCCTTCGACATAGCCGGCGCGGCTGCCCAGCTCCGGCTTGACGGTCTGGATGTTGACCGCGCCGACGGTGGAGTTGCGGCCCCACAGCGTGCCCTGCGGACCGCGCAGCACCTCGATGCCCTCGACGTCGAACATCAGGGCGGTGGCGCCTTCCGCGCGCGGCGAGTAGACGTTGTCGACAAAGGAGGCGACTTCGGGATCGGCGTACTGGGTCTTGGCGCTGTCGTTGCCGATGCCGCGCAGGGTCATGGTGGTGACGCCGTGGTCGCCCTGGGCGGTGGCCTGGAAGCCGGGCACCAGCTGGACCACGTCGAGCATGGTCTGCACGTGGTTGTCGGCCAGGGTCGCGGCGCTCAGGGCAGTAATCGCGATCGGGGTCTTCTGCAGCGAGGTCGAGCGCTTGGTCGCGGTGACGATGACTTCCGCCATGCCGTTGCTGTTAACGGCCGGGGATGGGGTGGCGGCCGGGCTGGTAGCGGCTGCCGGGTTGGCGGCGTCGCCCGGGCGGACCATGTCGGCTGCGGTCTGGGCGGATGCGCTGCCGATGCCCGCGACAAAGGTCAGGACGGCCAGCTGGATGGGGGCGAAGGTCAGGCGCGTGACGCCGCGACGCTGCGGTGCAGAGGTTTCCATGTTGTCTCCAATATTCGAATTATCTTGTTTTATTGCTTCTTTGCAGGTGTTTCAAGAAATCGGTTTCATAAATCTTGAAAACGATTTCATGCTAAATGTGCTTAGGAGCCGATGTCAAACGAAATTTTAAAAAGTTAATGAACGAGCGTTCTGTTTGCGTTAGTGCAAAAGCTATGAAAGATTTTCATGGCGTGGTAAGCTCAGCCCTGTCATCCGACCGGCATACGACTTCATGAAAAACGACGAGATCAGCAGCGGCACCACTACCCTGAACCAGGTCGCGAGCGCCGCCGGCGTTTCTCCCGCCACGGTGTCGCGCTTCTTGAACGGCACCGCCAAGGTCTCCGATGAAAAGCGCCGCACCATCGAGCGCGTGATCGAAGAGCTCAATTACAAGCCGAACCGCCTGGCGCAAAGCCTCAAGATGGGCAGCACCCGCACCATCGGCGTGCTGACCCAGTCGCTCGAGAGCGGCTACTTCAACCGCGCCATGGTCGGCATCGAGGATGCGGTGAAGGATTCCGGCTATGCCCTCCTCATCATGAGCGGCCACTGGCATGCTGACGAGGAGGCCGAGCGGGTCGAACTGCTGATCGGGCGCCGCGTCGATGGCGTGGCGATCCTGACCGGGAATATGAGCGACCGCCAGATCCTCGATTTCTCGCGGCGCGTGCCCATCGTCGCCTTCGGCCGCAAGGTGGCCGGCGAGCGGGTGCTGAGCTTCGGCCTCGACAACTACCGCGGCGCCTGCGAAGCGGTCGACTTCCTGGTCGAACAGGGACACCGCCGCATCGCGATGATCACCGGCCCGGCCGACCACGAGGATGCGCGCGCACGACTGGCCGGCTACCGCGACACGCTCGCGAAACACCGCATCGAGGTCGATCCGAACTTGACGGTGGCGGGCGACTTCCAGGAGTCGGGTGGCCTGCTGGCGGTGAACCAGCTGCTCGCCTCGAACCAGCGCTTCACCGCCATCTTCGCCGGCAACGACCTGACCGCCTATGGCGCGCGGCTGGCGCTCTACCGCCGCAGCATCCGGGTGCCGGACGATATCTCGATCGTCGGCTTCGACGACCTGCACAGCTCGATGTACACGACGCCGCCCCTGACCACGGTGCGCCAGCCGCTGTACGAAGTGGGCACCAATATCGGCCGCATGATGCTGACCATGCTGGGCCACGAGCAGGCGGGCATGGACATGCCGCCCCTGAGCCTGATCGTGCGGGAGTCGGTGCGCCGCATCTGAGGCTTGGTCCGCGTCACGCGGTACGAATTCATGCGGACCGCATGAAAGCATAAATATCGCTTGCAATAGAATAGCGCGCTATGTATTATGGCTCCGTGTTCAACAAATGGCGGCTGCCACAGGGACGAAGACCATCCCGGACGCTGCCGATATTTAAATAGCGCGCTATAAAATAGCGTTTTAATTATGGGCAAGGCCCAATCAGACAAGGAGCATCACCATGGCAATCGAAAAAGTCCTCTACCGTGCAAGCGCCAAAGCCACCGGCGGCCGTGACGGCCGCGCTGTTTCTTCCGACAATGCGCTCGACGTCAAGCTGTCGACCCCGAAGGAACTGGGCGGCGCCGGCGGCGACGGCACCAATCCGGAACAGCTGTTTGCTGCAGGTTACTCGGCCTGCTTCCTGGGCGCGATGAAATTCGTGGCCGCGCGTGACAAGCTGAAGATCTCGCCGGACGTGTCGGTGCAGGGCAGTGTCGGCATCGGCCCCATCCCGACCGGCTTCGGCATCGAAGTGCTGCTGCAGATCAGCCTGCCGGGCGTGCCGGAAGACGAGGCGCGCACCCTCATCGATCGCGCCCACATCGTCTGCCCTTACTCGAATGCCACGCGGGGCAACATCGACGTGACCCTGCAGCTCGTCTGAAGCGCGTTCCGGCTTGCCGGACCAGGGAGCCAGCCTTGTCGGCATACCGGCAGGCTGGCTTTCTGCATTTTTGGCAATGCCTTTTCTGATGTCTCGGTATAAGTCATGTGCGGATCTGGTCCATTTCTGCATTTCACAATTCACATATTAATCACAGGTAATAGATCACGCAAATAAGGGATATAAATAAACCGAAGAATGTGCAGCTTTCCTGCCAGTTTAATTATTCCATTTGGGCCAATGTTTGATGATCTCGATGGATGCGCATTTCGTTTTATTTATGGATTACCAAGGGTTTCGGTGGTATTCAACCGTGCGCCAGTCATGGTATCTCAGCAATATTTGCTTACATTTAGGCGAATTTCGGCCTCAAATCAGGCGGATTTGCACGCTTTGGTAACTATTCGCCAAGGAAGTTGCCATCTTTGCGTCGACGTAAAACAACGCTCCTAAATATTTTTCCGCACGGCAAACAAAAAATTTTTTTGGTCGTTAAAATTGCCTCCCATCAGCTTCCTGACGAATTAATTCAAACGCTCAGGATCGGCTGGCACTTAAGAAAACCCACCGAAAAAATTTAACAATCTCGTTACCGATGCACACCACTGTTTCGACCCAACGTTCGTTTTCCCTCGCGCAAACCCAGCAGTACGCACTACCTGTCCTGTTCGCACTATTCGGCCTGATCATGGGCTCCTGGGCCGGCCGTATCCCGGCCCTGGCCGAGTGTGTGCAGGTCTCGCATTCGGCCCTGTCGATGGTCCTGCTGTGCGGCGGCCTGGGCGCCGTCCTGTCCTGCCCGCTGTCATCGTTCCTGATGGGCCGTATCGGGGCTCGCAAGTCGATGCTGGTCTCGGGCATGGCCTTGCTGGGCGTGCTGGTCTCTATCGGCCTGGCGCCGACGGTGCAGCGTCTGATGGTATCGGTCCTGATGCTGGGCATCACCGCCAGCATCTTCAATGTCGCCATGAACTCGGCCGCCACCAGGCGCGAAAAGCAGACCGGCAAGTCGGAGCTGTCGATGCTGCACGGACTCTGCTGCGCCGGCGGCCTGGCCGGCGCCACCCTCGGCAGCCTGATGGCCACCATGAAGATCGCCCCGGCGACCCACTTCCTGATGCTGGCTGGTCCGCTGGCGGTCGTGCTGTGGGGTGCGTTCAGCATGATGGACGCCGACGATGATGTCGAACAGATCAAGAAGGAGCCTTTCTCGCTGCCGCGCGGTTCGCTGGCCCTGCTGGGCGCCCTCGGTTTCCTGGGTTCGATGGCGGAAGGCAGCATCGCCGACTGGAGCGGTGTGTTCCTGAAAGAACACTTCGGCGCGTCCGATGGCTTGGCGCCGCTGGCCCTGTCCTGCTTCTCGGTCATGATGCTGCTCTCGCGCATGGTCGGCGACAAGCTGAAAGTGCGCTTCGGCGCCCAGCGCCTTGTCACCTTCGGCGCCATGATCTCGGCAAGCGGCCTGCTGTTCGCCGTCGTGTCCCCGAGTGCCCACGTCGCACTGGCGGGTTTCGCGGCCGCCGGTCTCGGCCTGGCGCTGCTGTTCCCCTTCGTGTTCAGTGCGGCCGGCGCCCAGGGCCCGGCGGCCCTGGCGGCGGTGGCCGGCATGGCCTACAGCGGCAGCCTGATGGGCCCGCCGGCGATCGGCGCCGTCGCCCACTTCGTCGGCATGCAGGCGGCCATCGCCTACCTCGGTGGCCTGTCCCTGGTTATCGCCCTGGTCGCCAGCCGCACCCGCCTGCTGAAGTAAGCGATTCGCCGGTCCGCCGGCACCCTTCCTCGCGCGGCGCAAGCCGCCTTCCAGCGCAGACGCCCGCAAGGCCGTCTGCGTTTTTTTCGTCTCACCAGTATGGCCACATCCCGGCGGCGCGCTGCCCGCTGGGCGCCGTTCCCGCAAGAAGGGCGCGGGCATGTTCCAGCACGACGGCCCAGCGCTCAGCGGCCGGATCCCAGATGCAGCGATGGCGCAGCCGGTCCGGCGGCGCCCAGCGCGCAATGTCGGCCTTGCCGGAAACGACGACGCTGCTCAGTCCGAGCCCGGCCGCGATGTGGGAGACACCTGTATCGCTGCAGACCAGCAGGCGCGAGCGGCTCATCAGTGCGGCCATGGCGCCGTTCGATATCGGCGCCGCAGCCTCGATTGCCGGCGATCGCATGTGATCCGCGACCGTGCGTACCATCGGCGCGTCGCCGGCCCAGCCAGTCAGGACTGTCGATAGTCCGAATTCGGCGTGCAGCTGGTCGGCCACTCTTGCGAAACGTTCCGGCGGCCAGCATTGCTCGTCCGTGCTTGCGCCCGGGTGGATGCAGATGAAGTTTCCCGGTACGAGGCCGGACGCGACCCGGCTGGCTTCGAGTTCCTCGGCGTCGCCCGGCAGCAGGGGAAATTCGAGGCGGCGGCCGACGGCTGGGGCGCCGAGATGTTCGCACAATTGCAGCAGGCGCTCGGACTCCGAGCCGGACGCGGGGAAGGGCAGCAGCAAGGTGCGGCTGGTCCCGGCCGTCTCGCCGCGCGTGAAACCGGCCATGGCGCGGGCGCCGAAGCCGGCGACGATATGATTGCTGACCTCGCCGCCGTCGTGCCACTGCAGGGCCAGGTCGAAGCCCTGCTCGCGGATGCCGGCGTAGAAGCCAGGTAATTCTTCGGGACGCGCTGTCTGCCCGGGCAGCAAGGGATGACCGGGGAAGGCGATGAAGCCGTCCAGGTAGGACGGGAAGCGTTGTGCGAACTGCGCCATGTCCGGCAGGCCGGCCAGCACGATCCGTGCTTCCGGCAGGGCGGCGCGCAGCGCGCGAAAGGCGGGAGTCGCGCACAGCATGTCGCCGAGCTGGAGGGCGCGGAACACGATGGCGCTGCGCACGCCCTGCCGCTGCAGGAAAGTGCGGGTTTTCATGCCGGCGCCATGTCGTGCCCGGCGCGCGCGGTCGCCAGCGTCATGCCGGCAGCTCCGGCTCGCGGCGCTTGGTGACGAGGAAGGGCGGCATCGCCAGCGCGTGCAGGGGCATCTGGCGGAAGGCGGCGACTGCTTCGAAGGGCGTCTCGACGATGGGTTCGTCGTGGCCATTGAAGGAGGTGTTGAGCAGCACCGGCACGCCGGTGCGCACTTCGAAGCCGGCCAACAGGGCGCGCAGCAGCGGGTCGTCGCTGGGGCTCACGGTCTGCGGGCGGGCGGTGCCGTCCACGTGGGTGATGGCCGGCAGCATCGGCGCGATCTCGGGACGCACCGGGGCGGCGAACTGCATGAAGGGAGACGGACCGCTCAAATCGAAGTAAGCCGGCGCCCGTTCTTCCGGCACCACCGGGGACAGGGGACAAAACCACTCGCGGCCCTTGACGCGCGCATTGATCCAGTCGCGCACGCAGTCGCGGCGCGGGTCGGCCAGGATGCTGCGGTGCCCCAGCGCCCGCGGACCGAATTCGCTGCGGCCCTGGTAGAGGCCGACCACGCGGCCGCTGCACAGCAGGTCGAGCATGCGCGCGCACAGGGCGTCGCGCCCGCGCGGCTGCTCGATGACGAACGCATTTTCTCCCTTGCCGGCGCCCTCGAGCGCGGCCTCGATGTCGGCCAGCTGGGGGGGCGGCCCGAGGTAGTCGGCGCTCCAGCGGAAGTCGCAGCATTGCCCGGCCACTTCGGCCAGGCCGTAGACCGCGCAGCCGAGCGCGGTGCCGGCGTCGCCGGGCGCGGGCGGTAGAAAGACGCGCCGGAACGGCGTCTCGCGCAGCAGGCGTGCGTTGGCCGAGCAGTTCAGGGCCGTACCGCCGGCGAAGCACAGGTGCTCGGCGCCGGTCTCGCGGTACAGCCAGTGCGCCAGCCCCAGCAGGGCCTCTTCGAAGGCGCGCTGGCCGGCGGCGGCCAGGTTGGCGCAGTCGGTAAACCGCGCATCCACGCTACCGAAGCGGAAGCGCTTGCGCTCGCGCAGCAGCGAGCGCCAGGCCTGGGGGATGCCGACGGCCATGCCCTCGACCGACAGCAGAGGCAGGCCGAGCGCGTCCGGGTCGCCGTAGGGCGCCAGCCCCATGACCTTGCCTTCATTGCCTTCGCCGGGGAAGATCGCCTGCGTGAGCAGGAAGTAGAACATGCCCAGGCCCACCAGGCGCTCGTCGTCGCGATCCCAGACCTGCTTGCCGATGCAGTTGACGCCTCCCGCGCGGCTGGCGGTGTAGAAAGAGGAAACCTCGCGCCAGTCGCCCGGCGTCTGGGAAGCGCCGCTCCAGTGTTCGGTGAAGTCGGCCACGGGACTGCCCTGGCCGTCGATCACCATCACCGCCGCCTCCTCGAAAGCAGAAGGGTGGAACACGCTGTACAGGTGGGCCATGTGGTGCGAGATGCGGGCCCGCCGCGCGCCATGCGCCAGCCGCAGGGTGGCGGCCAGTTCTTCCTCGTACAGCGGCAGCTGCCGCACTTCCTCCTCTAGCGGGAAGCATTCGACCACGATGTCGACCGGCCGGTCGAGCCCGGGCAGCCGCGGCGAATAATGGTCGCGCAGGTCGCCGGGCTTGCCCCAGTGGTGCTTGCGCCGCGTGAGGCGTTCCTTCTGGATGGCCCAGGCCAGGTGCGAGCCCTGCATCAGGCAGATGCTGGCGTCCTGGCTCCGGTTGATGCCGAGCACAATAGGAAAATCATCCATGGTCCTCTCCAGTAGGGGCGGCGAGCAGCGTTCAGCCCAACTTTGAGCCGGATGAGCAGCGAATAGTTCGCGTGGCGAAGGCGCGCAGCGCTGATCGGGTCGGACGAAGACCTGCGCGAAAGGCGGTATCATCAAGCACCGCGTCCTCTACCTTGCCGCCCAAACCATGCTCCTGACACCGCCTTCGTTCACCCCGCTGTTCGCCCACCGTCCCGACCCCCATCCCCTGAGTTTCGTCTTCCATGCCGGCCGCCTGCTGGTGCGCGAAAGCGACCTGGCCCTGCCGGACGCCGCGGTACTGGCGCAGCTGGACGTCGATCGCGCGCGCCTGCAGCCGCTCGGCATGCTGGGCGAGCGCTATTGCGAGACGGGATGGTTCGACAGCGAGCCGGTGCTACCGCCGGGCTATGTCCTGCTCGGCCTGCGCGCGGTGCTGTTCTCGAACATGGATGAATCGCTGCGTGGCCTGGCGGCGCGCGCCGCCCAGGTGGCCGAGTGGGCGCGCACCCACCGCTTCTGCGGCGCCTGCGGCAGTTCCACCGTGCTGGCCACCGGTGAGCGCTGCTACAAATGCGTGCAGTGCGGGCACATGGCCTATCCGCGCATCTCGCCTGCCATGATGGTCCTGATCAAGAAGGGCGACAGCGTGCTGCTGGCCATGCACCTGCATTCGCCGACCAAGCGCTTCGTGCCGCTGGCGGGCTTCCTGGAGGCGGGGGAGTCGGTGGAAGAGGCGATCCACCGCGAGGTCTACGAGGAGGTGGGACTGCGCGTGCAGAACCTGCGCTACTTCGCCAGCCAGTCCTGGCCCTTCCCGCATTCGCTGATGCTGGCCTTCACGGCCGACTACCTCGATGGCGAGATCCGCATCGACGCGACGGAGCTGGCCGAGGCGCGCTGGTTCGGACCGAACGACGAGTGGCCGGAGCGGGTGCCGCACATTTCGGTGTCGAGCGTGCTGGTGGACGCGCACCGGCCGCCGGGGCGCTGATCCTCCGGGGGGGACCAAGGGTGGTCGGGGCCTCCCGACCGCGCGTTCAACTCCCGGATGCTCAGTAGCAGCGCATGCCGGAGCTGAACGCGCGGTCGGCGAAGCGTGATCCGGTCGACTGGATCACGCCTACGTGGCTGCAGCAGCGTTGTCCTTGACGGACGCCGGCGCAGCCCGCGGTTTGGCCCCGGTCCCGCGCAGCTGCACGGCGCGCTGCAGCAGGTCGAACCAGAAGGGCGCCCCGAACAGGGTGGTGCCCGCGGTGATCAGCCAGCCCGCCATCTGCAGGGCGAATGCGCTGTCCAGCTGCGGCGGGAAAGTGCTCCAGCCGATCGGCAGCGCCCACAGCTGGCGCAGCGCCTCGGCGTCCAGCGCGGTGGGGGCGGCCTCGATCTGGGCGGCGAGCGCCGGGTTCTGCCACAGGGTCTTGAACAGGTGGATGCTGTCGATGTTCAGCAGGATGGTGAGCAGCATGGCCAGCAGGAAGGAAATCAGGAGCTGGCGCCGTTTATACACACCCGATAAACGCTCCATCGCGCTGTTGAACCAGCCGGCGACGCCGTCCTGGAAGCGCTGCAGGTCGCCGCTGGACTGGCGGTACAGGGCCAGCAGCACGCGCCGCACCTGCTCGTCGGGCAGGGCCTCGATGGCCGCCTGCAGCGGAATGGCCGGGTTGCTGCGCAGGGAATCGAGCAGGGCGATCGCGAAATGGGCCGGTTCGATATAGGACGGCCGCACCGACAGCGGACGCCCCGCATGCGAGCTGCCATGCGGATTGACCAGCGGGTGGTCGTAGAGGCTCTGGGCCAGGGCTTCGCAGCGCGGGTCGTCCAGCATGCGCTTGATGGCCGCCAGCAGCATGTTGGCGCGCAGGCTGAAGGCCGCCGCCAGCGCCTCCTGCAAGGTACTGACGACCAGCGCCAGGGTGCCGTAGCAAAATGTCAGGCCGATGGCGACTTCGAGGACAGTGCTTCCGAACATGGCTTCTCTCCCAGGTTGACCCTCACCCACGCTACGCCACGCGCACTTACGACCCGTTAATTTTGCTCAAGAAATTGGCAGACCCAGGCCGGCTAAGCGCATTTTCTATATACTTGCGGCACTCGATTTTTTAAGGTTCACCATGTCTGACAAAGAAGCTTTCACCGAACACGACTGGCGCCGCCTGCTCACCAGCATCGGCGAGGACCCCGACCGTCCCGGCCTGCAGGAGACGCCGCAGCGCGTGGCGAAGGCCTGGAAACACTGGACCTCGGGCTATGACCAGGATCCCGTCGAAGTGCTCAAGGCCTTCGAGGATGGCGCCGAGGAATACAATGAGCTGATCGTGGTGCGTAATATCCCGGTCTACAGCCATTGCGAGCACCACCTGGCGCCCTTCTTCGGCAAGGCCACCGTCGGCTACCTGCCGAACGGGAAGATCGTCGGCCTGTCGAAGCTGACCCGCCTGGTCGACATCTTCTCCAAGCGCCTGCAGGTGCAGGAGCGCATGACGATCCAGATCGCCAACGCCCTGATGGAAGTGCTGGAACCGAAGGCGGTCGGCGTGGTCGTGAAGTGCCGCCACATGTGCATGGAAAGCCGCGGCATCCGCTCCATCGGCGAAGAGACGATCACTTCGGCGATGCTGGGCGAGCTGCAGCCGAACCTGGCGCTGCGCACCGAGTTCCTGGCGCTCACGCGCGACTAAGCGTTTATTCCGCCGGCCTTCGCCCGAAGGCCGCGTTTGTCTGGGAACCTGTTCCGGATCGCCCCTCTCCAAGTTATTTTGGAGGGGACGACCATGGACCGTCCGGCCTATCCCAGCGATATTTCTCGCGAGCAGTTTGAGCCCGTGCGCGGCATGCTGGAGGCGGCGCGGCGCAAGACCCGGCCACGCAAGCACGACCTCTACGACGTGTTCTGCGCGGTCCTCTACTTCCTGCACACCGGCAGCACCTGGCGCAATATGCCGGCCGGCTTTCCGCCCTGGCGCACGGTGCACGAGTATTTCACCCAATGGACCATGCTGCGCGAAGGCGACCGCACGCTGCTGGAAACCGTGCTCGAACGGTCCGGGCGGGAGCAGGAACTGACCCAACTGCGGCGCATGCTGCATCGCGCTTGAGCTGGGGCAGTGGCCGACAGGACTGTCATACCATTGTCACAAACTGTTGCACTTCTCGAACCGTGCGGCGGATGAGCTCCGCTAAGCTACGGCGATATATTCTTGATATCACTTTTGGCGGCGCCATGTTCGAGCACCTCAACCTGATCCTCTTCTCTGCCCTCAACGCCGAGGCCAGCCTGGATGGCTGGCAATTGCTCGGCGCCGTGTTCGCCGCCGAGTGGCTGATTTTCCTGGTGCCGCTGACGCTGGTGCTGCTGTGGATCGGCGGGAGCGGGCCGCGCCGCGAAATCGCGCTGCGCGCCTTCATCGCCGCCGCCTGCGCCCTGACCCTCAACAACCTGATCGGCCAGTTCTGGTACAGCCCCCGTCCCTTCGTCGCCGAGATCGGCCACACCTTCCTCCTGCACGATCCCGACAGCTCTTTCCCGAGCGACCATGCGACCAGCATCTTCTCGGTGGCCCTGGTGCTGGTCTTCAGCGGGGTGGCGCAGGTGCGCCGCGTCGGGCTGGTGCTGCTGCCGCTGGCGCTGGTCGTCGCCTGGTCGCGGGTCTATCTTGGCGTGCATTGGCCCAAGGACATGTTCGGCGCACTCGCGGTGTCCGCCACGATGGCCATGCTCGTGTCGACGCCGGCGGGCCGCGCCGCCTGCGCCTCCGTGCTGCCCTGGATGGAGAATGTGTACCGCCGGGTGCTGGCGGTGCCGATCGGGCGCGGCTGGTTGCGCCCCTGATTGTGATGTGAAGGCGACCGTGTAGGGACGACGCGGCCGGCATCGCCGCAGGCCTGGCCTTGCGGCGAGCGGGTCCGACGCACGCAGGACGCGTGGAAGGATTGTTCGCGCGCCGGCCGCGCGCTCCTACGACGGCGCTTGCGTACTGCTTCCCGTATCGCCTTCCGGCCCCGCCTCCGCCGCCTCGAACACCAGCTTGCCGTTGGCATCGAGGTGGAAGGCGCCCAGCGCCTGGCCGGTCACGGCGTTCGCTTCCGGTGCTTCGCGCTGGGTGCAGCCCTGGGTCTCGACCTGCCAGGTCTCTTCGCCGGCGCGCAGGGTGTACAGATTGGGTCCGCTAGCAAACAGTTCGATCTCCAGGCCCGACAGAGGCAATTCCCCGAGGTCCATCTGGCGCATGCAGTCAGGCATGCGCGCCGCGGTCAGCTTCACCGTGCCTTCCTTGCTCCAGAAATAATCCTGTACGACGCGCACGGTCAGCGCATGGTCATTGCCCTCGATCTGGTAGCTGGCCGTGTCGTTGACGCAGCCTGTCAGCAGCAGCGGTGCCAGCAGCGGGACGAGCAGGAAGGATGGATGGCGCATGGGCTTTACCTTGTCGATGATGCAGGAATGCATGTGCTGCGAGTATAGAAGCGCTGTCCAGCCCGCGCAAGGCGGCGCCGCTGGCGTACGGCCTTCAGAAATCGATGCCGAGCGCGCCAAGAGTTTCATTGTGCGCGGCAAGGGGAACCCGGAAAGTTTTCATAGCTGCAGCCATGGCGCGGGACGCGTGATGAGCCGCACCGAGGCCAAGCGCCGCTTCACCCGCGCCGACATGGAGCGCGTGCTGGAAGGGGTGGAATCGCGCAAGGACGAGGGCGTGATCGACGAGATCCCGATGGCCTACAAGGACATCGACGCCGTCATGCACGCCCAGCGCGAGCTGGTCGAGGTGGTGCACACGCTCAAGCAGGTGGTGTGCGTGAAGGGCTGAGCCCTCAGGGGCGGACGATGCGCAGCAATTCGGCCGGCGTGCCGAATTCGCGCTCTGGCCCGACCCTGCGCAGGACCTCGATCGGCGCATAACCCCAGCTGACGGCGCCGAAGGCCACGCCGACCTTGCGCGCCGCCTCGGCATCCATGGCCTGGTCGCCCACGTAGAGCGCATGCGCAGCCGGCACTGCGGCCTGTTTCACCACCTTGCGGATGCGCGCCGCCTTGCCGAAGACCGACATGCCGCACTCGTAATGCTGGAACAAATCGCCCAGCGCCGGGCCCAGCACCAGCCGCACGTTCTGCTCCGAATTCGAGGACACGATGGCCAGGCGCACGCCTTCGCGGCTGAGCGTGTGCAGTACTTCGTGGATGCCCTCGAACAGGGGGATGCGCGCCGCGTTCTCGCGCATCAGGCCGATGAAGCTGCGCGAGGCCAGGGGCAGCTTCCAGGCCGGCATGCCGAGGTGGCGCATGATGGTGCGTGTATCGTGGTGGCGCAGCTGCTGGGCCTCGTCGCCATCGACGCGGCGAAAGCCGTGCTCGTCCGCGATGCGGTTGAACACGCTGACGAAGAAGGGGAAGGAATCGGCCAGCGTGCCGTCGAAGTCGAAAATGGCGAGGCGGTAAGACATGCGGGCACACCGTAGGAACAATGCGCCCGATTATAGGGGAAGCTCAGGCCGTGCCCCCGTTCGCACGCAGCACCTGGCCATTGATCCAGCCCGACTCCTCGCTCACCAGGAAGGACACGATGCGCGCGATATCGTCCGGCTCGCCCAGGCGCTCGAGCGGCGGCATCCTGGCGAAACCCTCGATCTGTTCCTGGGTCTTCCCGGAGAAGAACAGCTCGGTGGCAACCGGCCCCGGCGCCACGGTGTTGACGCGGATCTGGCGGCCGCGCAGTTCCTTGGCGAAGACGGCGCTCATCGCCTCCACCGCCGCCTTGCTGGCGCTGTAGATCGCATAGCCCGGCAGCTTCATCGCCAGCACGGTCGTGGAGAAATTCACGATGCGCCCGCCGTCGTTCAGGCGCCGCGCCGCCTCGCGCAGGGTGTTGAAGGTGCCCTGCACATTGATGCCGAAGGTGTTCTCGAACAGTTCGTCGCTGGTCTCGGCCAGCGGCATGGTCTTGAGCACGCCGGCATTGTTGACCAGCACGTCGACCCGGCCCAGCTCGCGCTCGGCGGCATCGAACAGGGCGCGCACCTCGTCGGGTCTGGAGACGTCGGCCCGGACGGCAATGGCGCCGTGGCCGGTGGCGTGCAGGGTCGCCACCACGCGCTGCGCCTCGGCTTCGTTGCTGGCGTAGTTGACGACGATGCGGTAGCCATCCTCGGCGAGGCGCTGGGCGATGGCGGCGCCGATGCCGCGCGATGCGCCGGTGACGATGGCGACTGGGCGGGTGTCCTGGTTCATGCGGATGCTCCTCTTGTCTGGATGGGATACCCGCATGATGAACGATTATCGAAAAGGGATAATTACGGTAAAACTGGCATCATTATTCCATCACCATTAACAGTTCTGCTTCGTGGAACGTCAGGGTTTCGCCATCGGCCGGGACATGGAGCCGGGCCTGCATGCCGGCCTGGGTGGCAGCCTGCGCCAGTCCGGTCCGGGTGACCGGACAGTGGCTCAGTGCCTCCAGGTGGTTCGCCACCACCTGGCCTTGCGTGAGGCGCAGCAGGTCGACGACATCCTGCGCGTCCATGATGATCGCGCTGCCCAGGTCGAAGCGCGCCCCACCGGCCGGCCTGCTCGCCTTCGCCGACCTGCTGCAAGCGGCCAACCGGCGTGCCGGACGGCGCCTGTTCGAGACCGTGTTCGTCGGGCTGGCCGAAGGCGAGGTCGCCTGCGCGCACGGCCTGCGCCTGCCGGCCGCGCAAGCGCTCCACAAGGCGCAGGTCGATGCCTTGCTGGTGCCTGGCTTCTGGACCGAGTCCGCCGAACAGGTCGAGATGGCGCTGGCGGACAACGCGCCCCTCGTCGCCGCCATCGGCCGGCTCGGCAAGCAGGTCGCGGTGTGGAGCTACTGCACCGGCGTGTGCCTGGCCGCCGCCGCGCGCAGGCTGGACCGGCAGGGCGCGACCATCACCTGGTGGCTGGCGGACAGCGCGCGCAAGCGCTTCCCGAAAGTCGACTGGCAGGTCGAGCGCACCGACGTGTTCAACGAGCGCACGGCCACTGCTTCCGGCGTGAACGGCTACCTGCCGATCGCCCAGGCCCTCATCGAATCGCGCCTGAGCATGGAGGCCTACCGCGACCTGACCCGCCTGATGATGCTGCCGCGCCCCGAGCGCACCCACCAGGCCTTCCAGACCGTGCACCTGATCGCCCAGCCCGGCCCCCTGATGCGGCGCCTGCACGATGCAGTCGAACGCCTGCCGGCGGGAGCGGGCACATTACTTCGGCTGGCGCGCGAACTCGCTACCTCCGAACGCACGCTGGCGCGCAAGGTGCTCGCCGCCACCGGCCTGCCTGCCGCGGCCTGGGTGCGGCGCGTGAAGCTGAACCAGGTGAGCGAGCGCCTGATTCACACCGGCCTGCCGGCCAGCACCATCAGCGCGGAGCTGGGCTTCAGCAGCGACACGGGGATGCGGCGCATGTTCAAGGAAGCGACGGGGATGACGACCGCGCAGTACCGGCAGGCCTTCGGCAGGGCTCGAACGAAGCCTCAGCAGATCCCGCCGGCTTTCGTCATGCAGATGGTGGCGATGCGGCGTCGTTCCACGTATTCAGCCTGCGTCACGTTGCCGTTGAAGGCGATCGACTCGATCCGGTAGACGTATTTCTCGGTGGCGGTGCCGGCTGGCTGCTCGCCTTCCTTGAACGGGTCCGTGGGCGTGGTGCAGATGACCGTCACACGGAAGCCCGTATCGGCGAGGAATTCCGTTTCCGGTGGCGCCGCCGGGCAGCCGAGGGCGCCGTCATAGGCGAGGCGATAGAACATCCACTCGACGCCGGCGCGCGCCGCCTGGCTGGCGCGCACGCCGAGCAGGGTCTGGTTCACGGTGCTCTGCTGGGTCGCGGTCAGGCGCAGCAGCGACACGACGACGCCGGCGACGACGATCAGCAGGACGACCGCCGCGATGTAGGCGAAACCGCGCTGGCGTGATCGCTTCATGGCACGTTGTCCACGTGGGCGCCGAGCGTCAGCGACACCGACTCGCCGCGCGCGCGCAGGGTCAGGCGCAGCTGGGCGAAGCCGCTTTCCTGGGTCGCGCCCTGGTTGGGCGAGTATTCGAAGCTGCAGGCCTCCACATTGGTCGCGACGATGGGCGCCGTGTTCGCCGGCGCCGGGCAGCCGGCGCCCAATGCGAGCGCATTCGATGTGACGCGGTACAGCGTACCTGACCCGTTGTCCTGCGCATCCTTGCCTGGGTTGACGCAGGCATATCTGACCGAACGCCAGCCGGCAGGCACGACGACGAAGCGGCCGCTGTCGTAGCCCTGCGGGATGGTGCGCGCGGCCGTCAGCGTGATCCTGTGCTCGCCGGTGCTGTCGCCCGTCTGCGAGACGGTGTCGATGACGGCCACGTTGGTGCCGTCGTACAGGTCGGTCGTGTTCTGGTTGCCGATCACGACCAGGTCGCCCTTGCCGACCGGATTGGTGAAACGGGTGAGAACGTCGAAGGCCGCCTTGCTTTCGAACTGGTCGAGGAAGGCGCCCGGGCTCGCCGGCTTGGCGATGTCGGGCCCTGTGCGCAGCCGTCCGCCATCGATCGTCGGCACCAGCTCCAGGCACTCCGAGGAATGCAGACGCAGCGAATTCGGCACGGCGCTGCGGATCTCGGTCGCGATGCGGCGCAGCGAGGTGTCGGCCTGGTCAGTCAGGGCGGCGCGGCGCTCGACCGCCAGGTAGGACTGGATCGTCGGCCCCAGCTGCGTGGCCAGCACGCCCGCGATGATGCCGGTCAGGACCATCACGATCACCAGTTCGACCAGGGTGAAGCCGGCCTGCTTCCTCATGGCTTGGTCCTCCAGCCGTTCAGCACGATGCTCTGGCCACCGTTGCGCACCGTGACGCGCACGCGCGCCGCGTCGCCCAGGGGAATATTGGTGAGGGCGACCTTGTCCACCTGGACGCTGACGCGGTAGCGTTCCAGCCCGGCGATCGCATTGCCGTTGAAGTCCTCGACAGGACTGTCCTTGGCGTACTTGTTGTAGTCCCAGATGTCGTTGTAGTCGGCGCGGCCGGTCGCGGCGACGCTATCGTCTTCCAGGAAGGGCTTGAGCAGCACTTCCTCCATCATGCCTTCGGCGATCGCCGTCATCTGCTGGGTGAGGATGGGATCGACGCTGGCGCGGTTGGCGCGCGTGAGTGCGGCCACCAGGCCTGCCAGCGCCGCCGCGATGATGACGATGGCGATGACCAGTTCAACCAGGGTCACGCCGGCCATGCGTCTACTGTACATAGCCGGTGCTCCCCTCGACGACGATGGTGCGCGCCACGCTGTTCCCGTCCTTGATGCCGATTGAATCGCTGCGCGTGACGAAGCTTGTCCCGGCGGCGTCCTTGCTGACCGTGCCGTCCGGGTGGAAGAAGAGAGCGATGCTGGCCTGGCCCGCGAAGCTGCCGGCGCCGGCAATCACGCTGTCGTTGGTGCTGCCGTACTCGGTGTCGGTGGCGCCGGTGGACAGGGTGCAGGGCACGCCCGCCCCGGGCAGGCCGAAGTCCTCGCGCATGCGCAGCCGCACCGCCTTGCCCTCCAGGGTCACGCACACCAGCCGGCGCCGCGCCACCGCCGTCTTCTGGGCATGGCGCAGTGCGCTCACCACCTGGTCGCCGAACACCATGGTGGCGGTCGTGTTGCTGCCCATGAGGCGGGGGATGCCGATCGCCGCGAGGGCGCCGATCAGCACCATGACGGTCACCAGCTCGACCATCGTGAAACCCGCCTGCCGCCTCACCGGAAGCCCTCGCGAATGTGGATGATGCGGCGGCTCTCCGGCGCGAACACGCCGAAGGTGGCGCGTGCGTAGGGGTCGACGGTGTAGGTGGTGGCGCAGGCGTTGTTCAGGGAGCGCAGCCAGGGTAGCTTGGCGCCCGTGCTGTCCGGCTTGGGCAACGCCAGGCAGGAACTGTCGGTCTTGGTCTCGCCCAGGTTGAACACCACGTCGACCCAGCCTGCGCCGCTGTCCTTGCCCGGCTGCAGAATCAGTTCGCCCATGCCGGCCTTGATCGCCAGGTCTTTGTCCGGCTTCGGCACTGCGAGCGCAGCAAGCGCCGAGGCCTGGGTATTCGGACGCAGCACGAAGGCCGTGAAGGGAACGACGGTGCTGTCGTCGTCGGTGTTGAGGACCCAGCTGTTCCCGCTCCAGTATTCGGCCATCACCGGCAGAGCGAGCTTGGCGCGTGCGCTGCCGAAGCGGTTGGCGATGCGCAGGCGGCCGAAGCGGATCAGGGGCAAAGCCTGTTCCGCATCCGCCTGGTCTTTCGATGTAACCTGGGCATTCGAAGCACGCACTCGTACCTTGAGCGGCGCCGGCGGCGGCGGCGTCAGGGCATACGCAGGCTTGGGCCTGGCCACGCCATTCTCGAAATCGTTGGCGCCGATGGCGGCAGCCGAGATCACGCCCGGTCCAGGGTTGGCGGCGCTGCCGTCCTCCTTCCACGCGCTCAGGGTCACCGCCTGGCTTAGCCCGGTGGCCTTGTTGTAGTTGCTTGTGGTGCCCTTGCCCTTGTTCCTGGCCGTGACGACCACGCCGAACGGCTGGCTGGAATAATAGAATTTTGCCGCGGGATCGGCCAGCGCGACATGGAAATGGTGGGGGATGAAGTTGCCGATGGCGTCGCAGGCCGTGCCGCCTTCGACCGCCAGGCTACTGCCCAGGAAATCGGTCAGCTTCGCCTTCAGGCCCATCTTGCCGACTTCGGACCACGACAGGGTGACGCCGGCCTCGCCTTTCAAGAAATCGCTCGTGGTGGTGGCGCCCAGGTTGCCTTTGTTCAGGCCCGGCACCGTGCATGGTTCCAGCGCCGTTTCGACGGCGCTCAGCTTGCCGGACAGGGCTGTCTTGTCGAAGTTCGGCGTCAGCGCACCCGCACTGTTCTGCGCCTGAATCTTGAAGCTGAAGTCCTCGCCGGCGCGGATGGTGCTGTTTGCCGCAGGCAGGCCGGTGAACACGAATTTCGCCGGCGCCGCAATGAACTCATCGCTGCCGCTGATCTTGTCGCCGTCCGCGCTGGTATGGGTCGCGATGAGCTTGACCTTGCCCGCGTCCGGATAGTTCAGCTTGACGCCGGCAATGCCGGTGCTCGCGTTGAAATCGAGAAGCAGGCTGGCGGCCGTGCCGTCGCAACTCGCCTGGATGGTCGTCGGCGCGCTGCCCAGCGTCACCGTCTTGCTGCCGGAGGCCGGGTCGAGGTACTGGCAACTGAACGCGACGTTCTTCTTGCCGGCCAGCGCCGGGACGCAGGCCTGGGCCTGGGCGTCGAGCTTCACGGCGGAGATCTCGACGTCCTGGGTGCTGGCCGATACATGGTTCTTGACGTTGACCTTGAACGTCGCGCCGCCGGCGAAATTCATGTTGCAGCTGGTCGAACCAGAGGGCATGAGGCAGGTAGTGGCACCCGCCGAAGCCGGCAAGTTCCCGAGCGACAGCGCAATCGTGCCCGTCGCGAGCTTCGAGACCGTGCCGCTGCTGTTGATGCCTGAACTTCCGATGTCGATGGCGACGTTGCCGGGCTGGAGCACCAGGCCGGTAACACCGTCCGTGTAGTGCGGCGCCGTGCAGGCGGCATTGGCGCAGGCGGTGACTGTGACGGTTTCGGGGACGCAGGTATGCGCCTGTCCGTCATGGCTGATCTGGAAGTGGTGGACGCCCTTCGGCGCCACGGCTTCGCAGCGCGGCCCGTTCGCCGAATTCACTGCAAAGCCGCTGTTGTTCGTCACGCAGTCGCAGCTGTTCTTCTTGGTGCCGTTCTTGCAGTAGATCGTCCCTGCCACGCGCCCGGCCCATTCCAGCGTCGCCCAGTTGACCCTGGCGTCGCCCGTGATGAGGGCGCTGGAAGACTGCAGCAGCAGGTCGCCGGTATCGACGTTGCCCGTCACCGAGTTGCCCGAGCCCATGGTCATGCTGCTGCTTGCGGTCACGTTGCCGGTCACCTTGCTGCCGGAGGCCAGCATGTCGAATACCGGCGCGCTGACCTGGCCGGTGACGGTGCTGCCGGAGGCCAGCGTGAATTTGCTGCTCGCCGTGACGTCGCCGGTGATCGTGACCGGGGAGCCGGTGGTCACGACAGTACCGACGATGTTGCCCGTGATGCGGGAGTGGGAACTGATGTTGACCACCCCTTTCGAGGTGAGGTTGCCGGTGATCGTCACCCGGTCGGTGCCGAACTGGATCGCGCCGGCAGTGATATTGGCGGTCGCCGACTGTGCCGACGCCCCCATCGAAAAGGTCCCGCCCACTTCGATGTCGCCGCCCGTGATCTTGAGATTGGCCGGGTTGACGTCCTTCAGGTTCAGGTTGCCCGTCACGATGAGCTTCGAACCGCTGCCCATCGTCAGGCCCTGGTTCCAGGTGACCGCGACGTTGTTGGTGACCTTGAGGGTGTAGCCGCTGCCGATCACGACCGAGTCGTCCCAGTCGAGGTAGGCAGGATAAGGACAGGTATAGACCTTGTTCGAGAGCGTGCAGGTATCGACGGGGTTGCCGTTGAACGTATAGACGGTGGCCTGCGCCGCGCCGCTGCCCAGCAATCCTGCAAGGAACAGCAGGCAGGCCGCCGTCCACGCCAGGGCGCCGCGCCGCCGTAGCGGTGCGCGGGCAAGAATCAGCGTGAAGGGAAGAGGAAAGGACACGGCTTGTCCATTGTCAAAAGCGTCAATTCCCGAAAGTTTGCATCAGTTAACGTGATGCCACAACGAATTTTTCGGTAAAGCAACGTTTTCTGGACAAGCCGACAACGAATTGCCGCTTCAGGCAGCCTTGGCGACCGGCACCGCCTGCGCCATGTGGCGATTCACCGCCGACAGCACCGCGCGGAAGGAGGCCGTCACGATATTGCTGTCGATGCCGACACCGAACAGCGTCGCCCCGTCGCCCACGCGCAGCTCGACGTAGCAGGCGGCACGGGCGTCGGCGCCGCGGCCGATGGCGTGCTCGTGGTAGTCCATCAGGCGGATGTCGAGGCCGAGCGCATTCACGAAGGCGTCGATCGGGCCATTGCCGGCGCCCTGGCAGGTCTTGCGGGCGCTGTCGCGCGTCACGTCCAGGTCGATCTGCACGCCGTGGGCGCTGTCCTCGACCATGCGGTGGGCGATGTAGTCATAGGGCTGGTCCTGTTCCAGGTATTCGCGCGAGAACAGGGCGTGGATGTCGGAGGCGACCACTTCGCGCCCCGTGCTGTCCGCCATGCGCTGCACGGCGCGCGAGAATTCGATCTGCAGGCGGCGCGGCAGTTCGAGGCCGTATTCCTGCTGCAGCAGGTAGGCCATGCCGCCCTTGCCCGACTGGCTGTTGACGCGGATGACGGCGTCGTAGCTGCGGCCCAGGTCGGCCGGGTCGATCGGCAGGTAGGGCACTTCCCAGATCGCGTCGGCCTGCTGCTTGGCGAAGCCCTTCTTGATCGCGTCCTGGTGCGAGCCGGAGAAGGCGGTGAACACCAGGTCGCCCACATACGGATGGCGCGGGTGCACCGGCAGCTGGTTGCATTCCTCGACCAGCTGGCGCACCGCGTCGATGTCCGAGAAGTCCAGGCCCGGGTTGACGCCCTGGGTGTAGAGGTTCATGGCGAGGGTCACCAGGTCGACGTTGCCGGTGCGTTCGCCGTTGCCGAACAGGCAGCCTTCGACGCGGTCGGCGCCGGCCATCACGGCCAGCTCGGCGGCGGCCACCGCGGTTCCGCGGTCATTGTGCGGGTGGACGCTGATGACGAGCGATTCGCGGTTGTTCAGGTGGCGGCACATCCACTCGATCTGGTCGGCGTAGACGTTCGGGGTGCTGGCCTCGACGGTGGAAGGCAGGTTGACGATCATCTTGTTCTCGATCGTCGGCTGCCACACGGCGCTCACGGCATCGACGATCTGCTTGGAGAAATCGAGCTCGGTGGTCGAGAAGGATTCCGGCGAATACTCGAGGCCCCACTGGGTCTGCGGATGCTGGGCGACCAGCTCCTTGATCAGCTGGGTGCCCTTGACCGCGATCTGCACGATCTCCTCGCGCTCCATGCCGAACACCACGCGGCGGAACACCGGGGCCACCGAGTTGTAGACGTGGACGATGGCGCGCTTGGCGCCAACGGCCGATTCCACGGTACGGCGGATCAGCTCATCGCGCGCCTGGGTCAGGACGATGATGGTCACGTCGTCGGGGATGCGGTTTTCCTCGACCAGCATGCGCACGAAGTCGAAGTCGGTCTGCGACGCGGAGGGGAAGCCGACTTCGATCTCCTTGATGCCGATTTTGACCAGCATCTCGAAGAAGCGCAGCTTCTTCTCCGGGCTCATCGGCTCGATCAGCGCCTGGTTACCGTCGCGCAGGTCGGTGCTCATCCAGATGGGCGGCTGGGTGATGGTGCGGCTTGGCCACTGGCGGTCGCTCAGTGCGACGGCGGGGAAGGGACGGTATTTGGCGGCGGGATTCTTCAGCATGATCGTTGCTCCTGATTGCTTGACTACTAGTGACACATCGGGCCCTGGATGGGGCGGGAGTGCGGCGAAGGGGCTGCCGGGCGGGCCGCGGGAACGCTAGGCCCGGCAACCGATCGGTAGCTTTAGCAGCAGGCGGACGAAGGCGCGCGAACCTGACGGCAGGGTGGGGCCGGAGGACTTGCTGTGTGACGCTGGGGTGGAAAACCGGGACATCTTGTTCACTTCCTGGACTGCGAGACTGCTTGGGGGGCCGGCTTGTGGCCGGGACGTACGGCGTGGATTACGCGCGTAGTAGCAGGCCCAGCGCTAGCGCGCCGGTGGCAGGTAGGGAGATCGACAGATGCGGATGGGAAGACATGCGGAAGACTTTAGGGGAGTGGCTAAGGTGTGTCAAGCGAAAATTTGTGCGGCGCATCGTGGATTCGACCGGATTTTGTAATGCGGCAAGGGAGAAAAGATTGTTTCGCTGCTAAAAAGGCGCTTATCCACCGTAGGGCTGGAGGACCCTCTCACCGGTCGACAACGTCTCCTTCGTGCAGCGCAGCACGCTAAGTGGTATACTGGCGTCCTGTCGTCGAGCCCCGCCTCCGACTTTCCCCCGGCCCCATAGCAGCACCACAACGCTACGGCGCCGCCCAAGCCTCCGCAGCTCCTGCAGCTTGCGCGCTTCTCTCTCCCGCCTGGCACCGGTCAGGCCAGCACCAAACACTGCCATGCAGCGCCCGGCGGTGCGACCGACGCTTCACCGAACCCGTGCGCCGCCCGGGCCGTACATGCATTTGCATCAGGAGAACCAGCATGGCAAAAGAAGAACTTATCGAAATGAACGGCCTCGTGGCCGAAATCCTGCCCGAACTGCGCTTCCGCGTGAACCTGGACAACGGACACCAGTTGATCGCCTATACCTCGGGCCGCATGAAGAAAAACCACATCCGTATCCTGGCGGGCGACCGCGTGACCCTCGAGATGTCGCCGTACGACCTCAACAAGGGCCGCATCACCTTCCGTCACATCGAAAACCGTGGTCCGACCGGGCCGCGTCCGGCGCCGCGCCGCCGCTAAGCCGTAGGCGCCCATGCGTGGGCGTCGCGAGAAAGCGCCGGCGCTCGCGTCGGCGAATCATTTTTGTGCGCTGCACAAAAAGATCTGTTACACTGTGTTTTCGCTGGAGTCCATGGCTTTGGCGGGCCCGTCCGATACTGTTGCTGCGCCTGTGCAGTGCGCTGCTTTCCCGGATGGTGTGTTTTCGACGTATCAGTCAGCCTGTACAGCGGCCACACCCTGCAGATAGCTTGGGTGGCCATGAGCCCCGGCACCACGCAGATAGCATGGGCTGGAGCGGCGATAAATCGGTAATGCTTGAAACGAAGCTCGCGAACGCGGGCTTTTTTTTCGTCCTTATCCTGGCCGTGATTCAACTGCGACATCGACTTCATTATCCTCGCCCAACGGCCGCCTGCTCATCGAGCAGATCGCCGGCTTCGGCCGGGGATCGACAGGAATGTCGAATACAAACGTCGTGTGGCTCGGGCTGCTCCGCACGATGACACTGCCGGCGTGCCGCTCCGCGACGCTGCGCACATACGGTAGGCCTATGCCCCATCCCGGAATACCGCGTTCCTCATCGCGGGATGCACGCCGGAACAGCTGGAATATGGCTTCGGTCTGTTCCTCCGGTATCGGCGGGCCGGCATTCGTGATCGACACCATCGCATGTCCTCCGACCGCCTCGAGCGTGACGCCGATGTCCGTACCCGGATAGCTGTACTTGACGGCGTTGTTCAGCAGATTCTCGATGGCGCGCCGAACGGCGGCCGCACTCCACAGGCCCTTGACCGGTGTGCCGCGCAGTTCAATCACCCGTCCCGACGACAGCGCCACACTGCTTACCACCTCGGTCAACAGCCCCAGCAGCTCGTTATCTTCCAGGGCAAGCGACTTGTCGCTGTCCGCCCTCGATACCATCATGTCGAGCAGGTCGCCGATCATTGCCGCCATCCTCGCGTGCTGGCGCCCGGCCAGCGCCGCCAGGCGGTCGATGCGCTCGGGATCGCCGCAGCCCTGGATCATGTCGACAGCGGTAGCGGCCGTGGCGAGCGGCGTTCTGAGGTCGTGCGTCAAGGCCGAGAAAAACTGCTCGCGGATGCGGGCCTCGGCCAGCGAGAACCCGGACAGGGAATCGCGCAACGCTTCGTCGATGGCGACATTGATCTGTGCTACTTCCTGAAGTTCCAGCGAAATCCCGGCCTGGTGCCAGGTATGGAATGCCGCAGCGCGGATCAGCTGGAATTCGTGGACGATCGAGCCCGCATCGAAGCGTGTCACCTGGGCACGCTGGCAACCGTGCTCGGACGCGATGCTAGACGGTGAACAGCTCGGCGGTTCCGAACAGGCAAGCGCTACCAGATGGTCATAGAACAGGGGGAGCGTGTTGACGAGCGCGTGGAGCGGCACGTCAGCAGCGTAGGGAACTTGTTGGCGAACATGTGTGATCCACTCATGCAGCACGTCGTCTTTCGATGCCATCAACTGCATGTACCGCTGGGTATGATGAGCCTGCATGGCTTCCCCTGTACATGGTGAGTGGAACAACGTCGTCAATACAGCATACCACCGGGAGTCTCGATGGACGACGGATTCCGTGCAAATATCACATCGATATTCGGCGCTCGATGCGCTTCATGGCGGCGCCGCGAATGGCCAAGGCAGGGGATGGGAGTCGATCCAGGCGCGCGCATAGTAAAAGGCCGCGTCCGCGGCCTTGCTGGAGTTGGCAAATTCGTGCGCTTCGCTGTCGCAGGCATGCGGCGCCATGCTGCCGGCCATGCCGGCGATCCTTACCCGGTAGCCGTAACGCCCCTCGTTCTTCATGCAGCTGACGTCGATCTTGTATCCGCGGTAGTACTGGCTCGACATGGTTGGCCTTATCCTGGCGGCGCCCGGTCCGGGTCTGCCTGTGATCACCGTACCATGATTCCGCCAGTTGCCGATAGCCGCGTTCAATGCTGCGCGGCGATGCTTCATTCAGGCGGCACGCCCTCCTACGTGCGGTCCCGTCAAATGATGACGCAGCTCGACCGGCACACCTTTGTTTCAAGCGCGTGATCGCTGCACTGTGATCGGCCTTACAATGTTTTCATCTTAAAAACAGGCGAGTCCGTCCAGCCATGGCCCACATCCATCCAGCCGGATGGCGCGAGATGTCCGTCACCGGCGCTGCAGCACGTGAGATCGAAACACTGACGCTGCTGGAAAAGCGCTTATCCGACGCGCCCTATGAGATCTACCACGGCGTGCACTGGACCAACGTCGAGCAGGGCTTTTCGGCCTACGGCGACATCGACTTCATCATCCTCGCCCCCAACGGCCGCCTGCTGCTCATCGAGCAGATCGCAGGCTTCCTGAACGAATCCAAGGACGGCCTGGTCAAGAACTACCAGGGCAAGCCGCGCAAGATCCGCCACCAGATCCTGCACACCATCGAAGGCTTCGCCAAGCGCTACCAGGGCCAGCTCTCGATCGACTACCTGCTCTACTGCCCCGACTACATCGTCAAGGACCCGCAGCAGGCCGGCATCGACCCCAGCCACATCATCGACGCCACCACCAAGGGCCGCTTGGGCGCCAAGATCCGCGAGATCCTGCCGATCACCGCGCGCACCGAGGACTTCGACCGGGTCACCCGCTACCTCGGCGACACCCTGAGCCTGCGCCCCGACCCGAGCTCGATGATCGGCTGCGCCACCCAGATGGTGACGCGCCTGTCCGGGGGCCTCGCCACCTGGGCGCGCCGTCTCGAGTTTTCACCATTTCGCCTGCGCGTGGTGGGCACGGCCGGCAGCGGCAAGACCCAGCTGGCGCTAGCCGAATACACGGCCGCCATCGACGCCGGCCTGCGGCCCTTGTATGTCTGCTTCAACCGCCCGCTGGCCGACCACATCGGGCGCCTGGTGCCGCCCGGCGGACGGGTCGCCAACTTCCACGAATTGTGCGACGCCTGGCTGCGCGCCAAGGGAGAAAGCCCGGACTACGGCAAGCCCGACGTCTGGTCCGAGATCGAGGGCGTGCTCGCCTCGGCAGACCTGCCCGAGACCTGGCAGTACGACGTGCTGATCGTCGACGAAGGCCAGGATTTTTCGCCCGTCTGGCGCGACATCGCGTTGCGCATGTTAAGGGGCGGCGGGCGCGCGATCTGGCTGGAAGACCCGGACCAGAACCTGTACGGCAAGGAGATGGTGGCGCTGCCCGGCTGGGTGGTGCTGCACTCGAACACCAACTACCGCAGCCCGCGCGAGGTCGTGCAGATGCTGTCCTCGATCGGCGCGGTGAGCCAGCCGGTGGAGGCGGGCAGCCCCTTCAAGGGCGCCGACATCGAAGAGATGACCTATCCGGAAGGCGACGTCGACGCCATGCTGTCCCAGACCCGGCGCGCCGTCACCTCCTGCCTGGCCGCCGGCTTCGGGCGCCAGGACATCGCGATCTGCTCCTTCCGCGGACGCGAGAAGTCGGCCATCCTCAAGCTCGACAAACTGAGCGACGCGCACACGCTGCGTTCGTTTACCGGCGCCTACGACCTGTTCGGCAACCCGGTGTTCCGCGAAGGCGGCCTGCTGGCTGAATCGGTCTACCGCTTCAAGGGCCAGTCGGCGCCGGCGCTGATCTTCACCGAGATCGATTTCGAGGAGATGGACGAGCTCACGCTGCGCAAGCTGTTTGTCGGCATGACGCGTGCGCGCCTGAAGCTGGTGCTGGTGATGAGCGAGCGCGCGTCGGTGCAGTTCCTCGACCGCATGAGCACGGGCGGCTCTTTTAGCGAGTAAGACTGGCTGCGATGCTGCGGAACACGGCGCCGGCATGGCGTCCGCTGCCCGCATCGTCGTAGCCACCGGCCGTGCTCACGACCACCAGGTCCAGGGTGGGCACGATGTACAGGCGCTGGCCGCCGTTGCCGAAGCCCGCGTACCAGCGGTGCCTGCCGCCCAGGGCCTCGACCGTTCCGCTCCACCACTGGTAGCCGTACTGCAGGCCGTCGCCGGTTTCCACGTGCGCTTTCAAGGATTCGGCTATCCACTGTGCCGGCACCACCTGCCTGCCCTGCCACTGGCCCCGCTGCAGCACCAGCTGGCCGATGGTCGCCAGGTCGCGCGGCCGCAGGCGCAGGCCGGCGAAGGCCATCGGGCGCATGCGCACATCCTTCTGCCATTCCCAATCCGTGATGCCCAGCGGCGCGAACAGCTTTTGCTGCGCGTAGTCCTGGAGGGGAATGCCGGTGCGGCGCGCGAGGATGTCGGCCAGCACCGCCGTGGCGCCGCCGTTGTAGTTGAAGACGGTCCCGCCTGGCGCGAGCGGCCGGTCGAACAGGTAGCGCGCCTGCGAGGAGCGCCAGTACAGGCCGGTCTCGTCGTTGCCCATGCCGTAGCGGATCGGCTCTTCCCAGGCCAGGCCGCTCGTCATGGTGAACAGCTGGCGCAGCGTCACCTTCTCGCGGCCTGCCGTCTTGAGATCGGCGAGCTCGGGGTAGAGATCGAGCGCCGGCGTATCCAGCTGCGGCATGCGGCCTTCACCCTGCGCGATGCCCCATAACAGGCTGGTGACCGACTTGCTGACCGAGCGCAGGTCGTGGCGCGTGAATGCGTCGAACTGCACGGTGCGCGCGAAGGGCGACCATATCGAGCGGTCGCGGCCCTGGTAGTAGCGCTCCGCCACCACGGCGCCGTGGCGCAGGACGACGATGGCGTGGACGTTGGCGGCATCAACCGCCGGCGCGTCGAGCAGGGCGCACAGCGTCGGCGCCGCGAAGCCTGCCGCTTCGATACGGGGAGCGTCGCATGCAGGCGCCGGCCCGGCGGCCTGCGCGGCGGCCGGGAGCAGGGCCAGTGCGAGCAGCATGGCCAGAAGGGAGTGTGCTGGTGTCCTCATGGTGGTCGAAGGAGTATGCGGTGGATGGGAATTGCATTGCACCATCCCTGTCTTGCCGGCGAAATGGCTTTTGCCGTGAACTCTCCTAACACATCCGCGAATCGGTGCTTTAAGCGGACGAAAAGCATGTTCGGCGGAGCATGCTAGCATTGACGAGTTGAATTGGAGACAAGACGATGAAACAGCATGTGGAGACAGGGACTGCGCGCAGGCGCCTGAAGCTGCTGGGCGCGTCGGCACTGATGGTGCTGCTTGCGGCATGCGGCGATCATCCGCCGAAGGACGACGATGACGACGACGATCCGCCGCCTCAGAACGCGGCCATCACCATCGTCGCGGGCGACCCCACTGCCTCCGGCACCCGCGATGCCACCGGCACGTCGGCGCGTTTCAACACGCCGCGCGGCATCACCATCGACGCGAGCGGCAACCTCTACGTGACTGACCAGGTCAACGCCACGATCCGGCGCATCACGCCGTCGGGCGTCGTCACCACCCTGGCCGGCCGCGCCGAAGCACGCGAGAGCATCGACGGCACCGGCGCCAATGCGCGCTTCACCAGTCCCGCGGCGATCGCGATCGACGGCAACAACGTGATGGTCGTGGCCGACGCGCGCGCCATTCGCCGGGTGGGCCTGGACGGGCGGGTCGACACCATGTTCACGCTGCCGATCGGGACCAATGTAGCGACCGGCAGCCTGAGCCACGTGTACACGGGCGGCATCGATGTCGACACCACCGGCAACGTCTACGTGACCAACGGCTACGGCACCCGCCGCATTACGTCCTTCGGCGTTGCGACCATGATCGAAGGCGTGGCGACGCAGAACAACCTCACTGGCACGCGCGATTTCCTGCCGCGCGGCGTGGCGGTCGACAACAGCAACGTGGTGTACGTGGCGGACCTGACGAACACGATCAGCAAGCTGGGTGGCAATGGCAGCAGCCTGACGCGTTTCGTCGGCTCCTCCGGCATCACGGGCGCGACGAATGGGACGGGAACCAGCGCCAGCTTCGAGCGCGTGGTGGCGATGACGGCCGACCCGCAGGGCAACCTCTACGTGGCGGACGGCGTGAACAACCTGATCCGCAAGATCACGCCGGGCGGCGTTGTGTCGACCATTGCGGGCACCGTGCGCAGCACGAGCCTGAAAACCGGGCCGCTTGAAGGCAGCAGTTTCGCAGACCTGCGCGGCATCACGACGGACGGCAAAGGGACGCTGTATGCGACCTCTGGGCACGCCGTCATCAAGATCGTGTTGCCCTAATCGTTAGCTCCAAGACCGTCGCACCGGCGAAGGCCGGTGCCTAAGTCACTTGAGTAGCTGCTTCAGCTTCAATGGCCAATGGCAGCAGTCGCCACCCCCTGCGCCACGCTCGACTTGCTGGTGGTAACGGTCAGCGCAAACAGCGGCTTGCGCGGCGACTGCCCATTGCTCCACTCATAAGCCACAGTGCTCTTCACACCATCCGGCCCCTTGTCCGCCGTGTTGCGCTTACGTTCGCTCGCAAAAGGCGCCGGCGGCTTGCTCATCGCCTTCTCGAACAGCGCCTTGGTCGCGTCCGCAGGGACGGTCTTGGCGTAAAGCGCGCACATATTCTTATCCTGGTGCACGACCAACACAAACTGGCCATGCTGGCTGGGAACGACCCAGGCATTGCCCTTGGCGCCCTGCAGGAACATCGCCGCCTTCTCGGCCGGCAGCTGCGGCGTCGTGCTCAGATGCTTACGCAGGCCGTCGAAGTCATGCAGGTACTTCAGGCAGTGCGAGGAATAAATGTCCATGAACGCGGCAGCCTGCTGCTCAGGCGCGGCGATTGCGATTGAAGAAAGCAAGGTCCCTCCGAGGGTAATGGCGGCATTGCGCAAGTGCTTGTGCATTCGTGCTCCGGCTGGGTTGGTCTGACCTTACTATGATGCTTTAGTCAACCGAATCGTGGCGCACGACGGCGTTCGTCTCGCTTCGTCTATTCCGATGGCGCGCAGCTACACCAAACAAGATTTTCCACTCCACAAGATCCGACGCTACCTTGAGCCGGGACCGATCGTGCTCGTCAGTTCCGCTTGGAAAGGGCAGCACAACATCATGACGATGGGATGGCATACGGTGATGGAGTTCTCGCCGTCGCTGGTCGGCTGCGTGATCGCCTCGTCCAACCACAGTTTCGAGCTCATCCGTCAGAGTCGCGAGTGCGTCATCAACTTGCCGACCGCGGCGTTAACGGATGCCGTGGTCGGCATCGGAACCAGCTCGGGCCTTGACGTCGACAAGTTCGAGCGCTTTGGCCTCACCCCCGAGGCCATCGATCGCGTAGAAGCGCCGGCGATCCGCGAATGCCACGCCCAGTTCGCCTGCCGCCTGCACGACGATAGCCTGGTGGACAAGTACAACTTCTTTATCTGGGAAGTCGTCGCTGCCCGGGCGGCGAGAACACCGAGGCATCCGGAGACGCTGCATTACACAGGCGAGGGCGTGTTCATGGTTGCTGGGAAAGTGATTAGCAGGCGCTCGGCGGGGCTGCTTGCAATGGAACCCGAATGAGCGAAGCGTTCATGTAAGGGGTAATCGCGAGCCGCTCGAATACTGCCGTCTTCAGGCGAGGCTTGAAGTTTGCATGGGCAAGACGGTTTCACCGCTCAATTCTGGAACCTCAAGGATTAAGCGTGGAATTCGCTCATACAAGGTGATCTTGAATTCATCCCGATCTTTCGAATAATGGCAGCGGCGGTGACAGTTTGGGCAAAGGGCCGCCGCGTTCGTAATCGTATCCGACCCATGACTCGCCAAGGGCATGACGTGATGAACTTCGAGGTAAGGCAAGCCATCATTTCCGACAAACGGCGCTGGGCTGCCGCAAGCTTCGCAATGGCCCTTTGCAGCATGGAGCACCCATGCTTTCACCGCTGGATCACGTACGAATGTCGTGATGGTCGATGTGGTCGCAACAGGTGCCGTCGATCCTTTTGGAGCAATGCCCAAATGTCGCTGGCGCAGGGTGGAGACACGCAATGCAAGTTCACTGGCGTCATCGGTCGGCACGTAGGGCTCGAGCGATTCGATGCCATACGCACTCAGCAAGGCAATCATCTTTTGCTTCACGTCTGCGCCGATATTACGAGCCGGCTTGTAGCCAGCGATAAACGGCATCCTTAGCTCGTACAAGGCAGCGGAGATGTTCTGCATTCTGAACTCAACCGAACCTTCGGTCCGATTGGCTAACTCACCAGCCCGCATTTCCCGATTGACGGCTGCCTTGTTGTAGCGAATACCGTTGAGTTCTTTGTGCAGCATGCCGAGATAGGCCTTGATGGTGGCGCCTAATTCGGCATCGCTTCAGTAGTTCTCGTCGGTTCCTGAGTTTGGGATGTTGGACATGAGGCTGATCGGACTATTGATCTGCTCAGTCTAATTCTTGTTCAATATCTTCTCAACAATATCTAGGATGGTCTCGAACGTGATCGAATTGCTACATTTGAGCAATCATCCTACTGAGGGTGCGGAATAAACTTTCGTTCAATCAATGTTCATTGATAGGATCTCGGGATGAACGCATCCCCTTCCTACGGAATCACCCCGCCACGCATTCGCCGCCGCCAGACCATCGCACTTGTCCTGCTGGTCGTCACCGGTGTCATCAACTACCTCGACCGCGCCACGCTCGCTGTCGCCAACGAATTCATCCGTGCCGATCTCGGCCTTTCGCTCGGCGAGATGGGACTGCTGCTGTCGGCGTTCTCTTGGAGCTATGCGCTGTGCCAGCTCCCGGTCGGCGTGCTGGTCGACAAGATCGGGCCGCGCTGGCTGCTCGGCATGGGCTTGGTGGTCTGGTCGCTGGCGCAGGCCGCGGGCGGGCTGGTGTCGAGCTTCGGTTGGTTCGTGCTCGCGCGGGTCGTGCTCGGGATCGGCGAAGCGCCCCAGTTCCCGGCGGCGGCGCGCGTAGTCAGCAACTGGTTCCCCTTGCGCGCACGCGGCACCCCGACCGGCATCTACAACTCGGCTTCGCCGCTGGGCTTCGCACTGGCGCCCCTGTGCCTGTCGCCCCTGATCGCCGCAACCAGCTGGCACTGGGCCTTCTTCGTCACCGGTGCACTGGGCATCGTGGCGGCTGTCGTCTGGGTCATGCTTTATCGCGATCCAGTGCGGGAGGAACTGACCGAGGCTGAACGTGCCTACCTGGACGAAGGCCAGTCCCTCGAGGCTGCGCCGAAAGCTGGCTTCGCGTCGTGGCGTGCACTGTTCCGCCAGCGCGCCACCTGGGGCATGCTGCTCGGCTTCTTCGGTTCGGTCTATCTGAACTGGGTCTTCCTCACCTGGCTGCCGGGCTACCTGCGCACGGAGCGCCACATGGACGTCGCCTACGTCGGCGTGGCCGCCACGATTCCCTTCCTGTGCGGCTTCGCCGGCGCCCTGACGGCTGGTTGGGCATCGGACCAGATCACCAAGCGTGCCGCGTCGACCGTCACGGGACGCCGTACGGCGGTCGTGCTGGCCATGCTGGGCATGGTGGCTTTTACAATTCCGGCCGCACTGGTCGAAAGCAATACCGCAGCCATCGCTTGCATCTCGATCGTGATCTTCCTCGCGAACGCGGCGTCGGCCTGTTCCTGGTCGCTTGCCACGGCAGTGGCGCCACGCAGCCGTGTTGCCTCGCTTGGTGCGATCCAGAACTTCGGAGGATTCGTCGGCGGCGCCCTGGCGCCGATCTTCACCGGCTACATCGCACAGAGCTGGTCCTTCGTGCCGGCGCTGCTGACAGGCGCCGCCATCGCCTTCGCCGGCGCAATGGCATACCAGTTCCTGGTACTTGCCCCTATTCCCGAGCAGGGCGGCTGAACTACTGGCCAGGATCGAGCGCACGCTGCAATTCGTCCGCCACCCAGTCAAGGGCAATGCGTTCCTGCTCCAGCCGCACCGACGGCCCCCAGGCATGCTGTTTGAGGCCGAGGTAGACCTCGGCTTCCCCGGCATGCAGGCGCTCCAATGCCTGCGCCGGATGCTGGCTTGGTTCCTCGCTCCAGAGCGGGCGGTGCCGGAGCAGGGTGTGCTCGTCCATGAGGAAGGAGCGCAGCGCCGGCAGCACCCCGCGAGCGCGGTTCAGGATTGCGAAGCCATGCGTGTCGATGTCGCCCCAGTATAGGCAGTGCGCGTTGCCGACCCAGGGCAGGCGCCCCAGCCCGTCGACGCCGTAGCCGAGCGCCATGAAGGCGACTGCGCCTGGCATGTCCTCCAGCGCGAGCCCGGTCTGCAGGTTTTCTACGATCAGGACATGGCGCGGATCGAGGTTGAGCCGCGCCAGCTCGTCCACGGGCGCTGACAGGTCGCCGAGGCCGCCGGTCCGTTGCCGCAGCACGGGATCGAGCACGCGCAGGCGTACCAGCCCCGGTATCCTGCGCAGGCCGCATAGCGCGTGGATGTCGGAGCCGCCTGCCTCGACACCGAATAGGGCGCCGACCAGGCTGCATAAGAGGGACTGCCGCACCTCGATCCACTTGGTGTCGAGTCCGGGAATTGGCACCTGTCTCAAATACAGGCCGGAACGAGGATTGGCTTCGAACCAATCTAAAGCGGCAAACAGGCGGTCGACGTCGCTGTCCGAAAAGTCCGCCAGCGCATCGAAGGCCATTGCTGCGTGGCCGGCCAGGGCAGGCCAGCGCTGTAACAGCCGCGTATGGCGCAGCACGGCCCGGTCCCAGCGCTCCTGCATGCCGATCCACCACGCCAGCTGGCGCGGGTTGTCGAGGCGAAGCAGCTCGGGCAGGCGCTGGCTGCCGAGCGTGCGCCAACGGCGCTCGGTCCAGCAAACGCTGCCTTCGCCCTGCCAGGCCTGCCAGGCGCGGACCCAGGCGCGGGTGGCTTCCAGCTGGGCCAGCGCCGCCTGCTCACCCGGCAATCCGAGCGGGATGTCGAGCGGCCAGGCCTGGCTTTCCGGGCCGGCTGCGAGCCAGGCGCGGTGCTGCCGCCCGAAGCGCCGCAGCAGCGACTCCCGGACGTCAGCCGGCGACTTCAAGTGCGCTTCCTTCCTGGGCCTGGGCCGGCAGGTTCAGGCGCTGGCGCTGCTCGTCGTATTCGATCGACAGCACGCTCGAGACGCGGCGGTCGCGAATGTCGACGAAGCATGCGCCGCCGATGAAAGGCTCGAGCGTCATCACCGACTTGAGCGGCGTGGCGACGATCATCTGGAAGCCGAAGTTGGCGAAGATGTTCATCGCCAGGGCGGTGAATTCGTTGTCGGCCTTGTCGAAGGCCTCGTCCAGCACCACCGGGGCATAGGTCGGCACGCCGGTGTCGCTGCCGCCCAGCTGGTAGCGCAGCGCTGCCGCCAGCACGGTGGTGGCCAGCTTCTGCCGCTGCCCGCCGGACAGGCCGGCGCCGCTGTGGTGGACCTGGATTTCCTGGCCCGCTTCGTCGAACTCGCGCGCGATGAACTCCACGTGCAGGCGCACGTCGAGCACCGCGTCGCGCCAGCGCCGGTGCGCGGTTTCCTGGCTCGACAAGCGCTCCACCAGGCGGCGCAGCTCGATGAAGCGCTGCTCGGCGGTGTCGCGCTCCTCGGTCCAGGCATGGCTGAGGGCCGCAACGATGTCCTGCTTGAACTGGCGCACCTCGGGAAGCTGGCGGTCCTTCGGCTGGATATGCAGGTAGGTCTGCTGGTCTGCGCTGCGATTGAACGGCACCTGGCGCAGGCTGTCGTTGACCTGCTCCATGCGCGCCAGGATCGCCTTGCGGCCATCGTTCAGGTAGCTCGACAGGGCCGCCAGGTTCTGGTGGCTCTGGTCGTGCAGGAGTTCGAAGAAGCGTTGCTCGTAGGCCGGCAAGCCGTCGGTTTCGAGGCGGGCGAGCTTGCGGAAGAAGTCGGGCGCGGCCACCAGGCGCGCATCGAGCCCGTCCGATTCCGCCTTCCAGCGTCCGATGAAGGCGGCGAACTGCGCCTCGACGAATTTTTCGCCCTGCGCCAGATCGCCATCGATGGCCTTGATTTCTTCGTTCAGCGTCCTGGCGACGGCGCGGTCGGCGCTGTCCACCTCTTCCAGCGCGATCGCTGCGCGCCAGGCCTGGAAGCGCCGGTCGAGGCCTACCTGCTGATGGGGCGTGAGCGCAACGATGCCGGCATCGGCGCGCAGTTGCGCGAGCTGGGCTTCCAGCTTGTCGACTTCCCGTTCGGCGGTGCGCAGTGCGACCGTTTCCTCTCCCACGGCGTGGCGCGCCGCCGTCACCAGCTCCTGCTGGGCGCGCAGGCGCTCGTCGATGCGCTGCAGGTCGGCATTGCCGTCGCGTAGCGCGGCGAGCTGGCGCTCGATGGCGGCGATGCGCTCGGCCAGCGGCAGCACGTCGACTTCCTGCCATTGCAGGTTGGCCAGGGTCTGGCAATGCAGCAGGCGCGCGCCGCGCGCCTGGCGCTGCGCACGCAGGGTTTGCAGGCGGCCATCGAGTTCACGCTCGCGTGCTTGCAGTTCGCGCTCTTCCTGCTCGTAGAGCGCGAGCTTTTCGCGGTTGTCGAAGCCCAGCACCCAGTGGCGGCGCGCATCGACGGCGTGGCGGTCGTCCTTCTCGTGGCGCGTGCGGCTGTGCTTGACCTGGCCCTCGCGGGTCAGCGCACGCTCGCGCGCGGCCCGGAAGCCGCGCAGCGAATCGACGCAGGCGTAGTCGAAGCGCTGGCGCAGTTCGGCCTGGAGCCAGTCGGCAAAGCCGCCTTCCTTGACGCGCACCTTGAGCACCAGCGATTCCGGCGCCAGCGCGCTGGCGGCGCTCTTCTCGGCGCGCACGGTGCGGTAGTAGGTCAGGCGGGCGCCGAGATCGACCTCGTTGATGTGGCCGGACAGCGCGGCGTAGTGCGACTCGTCGACCAGGATCGACAGCGCGAAGCCGCGCAGCACGCGCTCGATCGCGCCGCGCCAGGCCTGCTCTTCCGGCTTGACCTCGAGCAGCTCGCCCACGAAAGGCAGGGCGCCCTCGGCCACACCGATGGCCTGCGCCAGCTGGCGCCGCAGCAGCAGCATCGGCGCCGGGATGTTCGAGGGCTGGCGCCGCAGGGACGCGACTTCCTGGCTGATGCCGGACAGCGCGCCGCGTGCGGCGTCCAGTTCGCGCCCGAGGGCGGCGGCCGCGTCATCGTAGCTGTCGTCGTTCTGCCAGGCGTCGATTTCCTGGCGCGCCGTGCCGAGCAGCTCGGCGAATCCCTGCGGGTCGCCGCGGAAGTCCCATGCCAGCGCCTTGCAGGCGTTCACCGCCTGGCCGCGCTTGTGCAGGCGCTCTTCGCGCTGCGAGGCGAGAACAGCCAACTGGCCCTCGAACGACTCGATCTGCTCGCCGCCCGCTTCGCGCCGTTGCCGTTCGAGGTCGGCCAGGGCGGCGCTGCGGTTGTCGAGTGTGCCTTGCTGGCGCTGCACCTTGCCCGCCAGGGCCCCGATTTCGATCGTGCGCTCGGCGATGCGTTCTTCCAGCAGCCGGATGCGCAGGCTCTCGCGGTAGCTGTGCATGCCGGCCGCCAGTTCTTCGAGCGCGTTGCGCTGCAGCGCGAGCGCGTCCATCTGCTGGTGGCGGCTGCGCGCCGGCGCCAGCGTCTGCACCTGCTCGCGCGCGGTGACGACGGCCTGGTGGGCGGCATTGAGTTCGCCGAATTCGGCAACCAGGCGATCCGCCACCGCGAAGGTTTCCGGCTTGTCCAGCATGAAGTCGCGCAGGAAGGCGTTCAGGTCGCCCATGTTCTTGGCCGACTGCGTCTTGTGCAGCAGGCGCAGCGCCATGTCGCTGTCGATGCCGAGCAGGCGGCGGAAGCGCTCGCTATAGGGTGAAAATTCGTCGCGGGCGAAGGCGTCCGGCAACAGCTGCTTGAGCTTGCGCACATCGAAGTTGTTGCTGCCGAAATCGCCGATCTCGCGCAGGTCGAAAGGACGCTCGAGGATCAGGAAGTAGCGCTTGACGTCGGCGTTGCCGTTGGCATTCCCCCTGATCCAGAACAGCTGCACCAGCACGACGTGCTGGCCGGCCGCGCTGGCATAGTGCAGCGCCAGCGCCGACCAGGTGGTGCCGGTACGCAGGTAGCGCACCGCCGACTCGCCGGAGGCGGCGTCGGTCTGCGCGGTCCAGGCGCCGCGCACATAACTGGGCAGGTTGCGGTCGCGTCCTGCGCGCTCGGCTTCGCGGGCGGCGGCGTTGAAATCGATCCAGCGTGGCGGAATCAGGAGGGCGGACAGGGCGTCCAGCAAGGTCGACTTGCCGGCGCCGGAACGGCCGACGATCAGGAAGCCCCGCTCACTGATCGGAATGTCGTGCAGGTCGCCGAACGTGCCCCAGTTATAGACCTGCAGCCGGGTCATGCGGAACTGCTGGGCGGCGCGCCTGGAAGTAGCCTTGCTCATTCCTCGTCCTCTTCGTCGATCGCCTGCCGGCCCGGCGCGGCGGCGTCGCCCGCCGCCATGCGTTCGTACAGCGCGGTGAGCGTGATGATTTCCTCGGCCGAGAACAGCAGCTTGAGCGTGGGCGAGATCTCGAAGCGGTCTTCGCTGCCGCGTAGCTTTTGCAGGATGTTGTGCTTCTTGAGCTTCTCGATCGAGGCGTTGACGCGCTTGGTGAAGCCGGCGCGGTCGGTGCTGGTGGAGCGCTCGTAGGGCAGCAGGTTCTCCACCATGTCGTCGCGCGCCACCACGGCGCGCTCGCCGTGGGCTTCGGCCTGCGTCAGTCCCTGGCGCAGGAACAGCAGCAGCACCGAATCGATGAAGGTCAGCTGCGCGCGCCGGAGCAGGATCGGCACGTCCAGCTCTTCCGCGCTGACCTGGCTGGTGAAGGCCACCTGCATGTCGCGGTCGAGGACCAGGTCCAGGAACAGCTCGGAGAGGCGGCGCCGGATCACGGCTTCGTCGCGCAGCAGGACCGTCCACAAGGCCGAGTGGCGCCTGCCCTCGAGCGCGGGGCCGGACAGCAGTTGCACCAGCACGCGCCGGGTATCGAGCGGCAGTTCGCCGCTGTCGTTGACGAACAGCGCACCCGCCGGCATGGCGTCGGCCGGGACGGGAACGCTGTCCATGCCGGACTCAGGATGGATCACGCTGCTTCTCCCTGAAAAAATAGATGAGTGGGATGCGCGCCCTGCGCGCCACGCCGTCGGCGCCGGTCCAGCCCACGGTTTCGTGGTTCTCCGATACGATACCGCGCCGTACGCCGAGGGCAAGCAATCCCAGCACGCTGCCGAGGCCCTGACTGGCCGGGTATTCCAGCAGGATGTCGGCGACCGAGACCTGGGAGCGCAAGGCGAGCGCGGCGTCGACATGGCCTTCCAGCGAACGGAAGTCGATCTCGGACTGCGCCACCAGCTCGCCGATCGTGGACAGGTCCAGCGACGATGCTTCGCCTTCGCCCATGGCCCCGGGCAGGGCTTGCAGCGCCGGGTCGTGCAAGACCCATTGCGACAGCGAGCTCAGTTTGCTGCTGGTGAGCGTCAGCGTGTATTGAAGGGTGTCGGTTGCCTTGACTTCGTCTTTCAAGCGCAGCGCAGCCCGCTGCGCCTTGCGCAAGAGCTGGTTCAGGCGGCGCTGTTCCAGGAATTCGCGGCTTTGCACGAAGTGCTTGAGGCTGCGCGCGAACGATTGCAGGACGTCGTGCACCATGCCGCCCTGCTCGAGGAGCGTGCGGGTCAGGTGCAGCAGGAAGCGCCGCTCGCTGCCATCGAGCGTGGCGACGAAGCGGCGCGACATGAGCTGGTCCAGCGCGTCGTCCAGGGCGGCGGACTGCAGTGGATCGGTCAGCAGGCGCCAGAAGGCGGTGAAGGTGCGGCCGGCATCGCTTTCCGAAATCAGGTCGATTCCAGCGAACAGCGAGTCGAGCACGTCGCCACGGTTGCCGTCGTGGTCCATCAGGCGTTCGCGCAGGGAGCGGTTCAGGGTTTCGAATTCGTCGCGTACGCGGCGAAAATCGCCGGCCAGGTTGTCCGCCAGGGCGATGATCTCGCGGGTGCGCTCGAGCGCAGTCGCATCGGACAAGACCTCGAAGCTGCCGCTTTCTACTGCCGCGATCTCGTGCTCGATGCGCTCCTTTTCCGCGTGTAGCCGGGCGCTGCGGCGGGCCTGGTCGGCGTCGGTATCGTCGGCCAGCTTGCCGAGCGCGCCGATGACCAGGCTGAGACGGCTTTCGGTGGCGGCGCTGTGCGGCTTGGTGAGGCCCGACACGATGCGGATCGCCTCGACGGTCGCTGTCGCCAGCTCATAGGACTCTTCCTGGGAGCCCGGCGGAAAGCGCCGCTCCAGATAGCCTTCGGCGAGCCATCCGGCCACGTAGAGCTGGGCCGTCCGGGGCCAGTCTTCGCCCCGGTTGCGCAATTGTTCCAGGTCCCGTTCGATGCGCTCGTGCAGGATCGAGGCCGGCAGGCTGCGCTCGTTGTCGTAGAGATGGGTTTGCAGCAGCGCCAGCACTGCAGGGCCGGTATCGGCCGCCAGCAGGCGCCAGAGTGGCTGGGTGCGCAGATGGCGGTAGGTGGCGAGCGGTTTGTCGGTTTTCATGGTGTGCTGGGCGGTTCATTCTACCCATGTTTCTTGCCAAGCCCCAGCAATCGACGATGAGGGGCTGCTGGGGCTCAGATCGTCATGCTCCAGCGCAAAGCATCTTTTATAGCGTGTTCTCTAATGATTCGGTCGCGTCGTTTCTCAATGGTCGCATATCGGAGCATCACCATGCATGAAATAGCGAAAGCCGCCCTTTTCCTGGCCCAGTCTTGCCTCGGACTAGCTTCAGCATCCGCAGCGGAACCTCGGCTGCCTTCCGATGTCGCCAGATTCGTGGAACAACGTGAAGGTTGCGAGCACTTCCGCGGCGAATTCCCGGACCCGCCGGACGAGCAGCGCATGAAAGAGATCGAGCGCGAGATACTCAGATTGTGTACGGGCACCGACAAAAAGCTGGCGCGGTTGAAGCGAAAGTATGCGAGAAACCCGGTAATACTGAATCGGCTGAACGAACTCGAGGAGAATATCGAGCCGCCGCCGAGAGGCAAGCTGTAGAGAATAAAAAAACGGCCTCCCGAAGGAGGCCGCGTGATGTGATGCGAAGCGCTCAGACGTCGATATTCCCCGCCTGCAGCGCGTTCGATTCGATGAAGTTACGACGCGGTTCCACCTCGTCGCCCATCAGCGTGGTGAAGATCTGGTCCGCCGCAATCGCGTCTTCGATCTGCACCTTCAGCAGCCGGCGCACGGTCGGATCCATCGTGGTTTCCCACAGCTGCTCCGGATTCATCTCGCCCAGACCTTTATAACGCTGCTTGCTCACGCCGCGTTCCGCTTCGTCACGCAGCCACAGCATGGCTTCGTGGAAGCCGCGCACCGCGAACTCCTTCATCTTCTCGCCCTCGCCGCGGCGGATGATCGCGCCTTCGCCGATCAGGCCCTGGAAGGTCGCCGCCGCATTCGCCAGCACCGCGTAGTCATTGCTCAGCACGAAGTCCGCATCGATCGAGGTGACCTGCACGTTACCGTGACGCATGCGCTCGATGCGCAGCGCGTGCTTCTCGGACAGTTCGTCCGAACGCACGACCACTTTCACGGCCGGATCCTTGATCGCCGCTTCCATCGCCTTGGCCGAGGCTTCCGCCTTCTCCAGGGTGCTCATGTCCAGCGTCACGCCACCGGTGATGGCGGTCAGCGCCGCGCGGTCGATCACGCGGGTCAGGCGCATCATGATGGCGTTCGACAGGTTGTACTGGCGCACCAGTTCGCTCAGGCCTTCGCCGGTGATCGGGTCGGCGCCTTCGCGCGGGATCAGGGAGGCTCCGTTCAGCGCGAACGTCATCATGTAGCTGGCTTCTTCGAGGTCATCCTTCAGGTAGCGCTCGTCGCGGCCGGCCTTGACCTTGTACAGCGGCGGCTGTGCAATATAGATGTGACCACGCTCGACCAGCTGCGGCATCTGGCGGTAGAACAGCGTCAGCAGCAGGGTGCGGATGTGGGCGCCGTCGACGTCCGCGTCGGTCATGATGATGATGCGGTGGTAGCGCAGCTTGTCGACGTTGAACTCGTCCGGGCCGATCGAGGTGCCGAGGGTCGCGATCAGGGTGGTGATCTGCTCCGACGACAGCATCTTCTCGAAGCGCGCCTTCTCCACGTTCAGCACCTTGCCGCGCAGCGGCAGGATGGCCTGGAACTTGCGGTCGCGGCCTTGCTTCGCGGAGCCGCCTGCCGAGTCACCCTCGACGATGTACAGTTCGGCCAGGGCCGGGTCGCGTTCCTGGCAGTCGGCCAGCTTCGACGACAGGCCCAGGCCGTCCATCACGCCCTTGCGGCGGGTCAGGTCGCGCGCCTTGCGTGCCGCTTCACGGGCACGGGCGGCTTCCACGATCTTGCCGCAGATGATCTTGGCGTCGTTCGGCTTCTCCATCAGGAAGTCGGTCAGCGTCTTCGCCACGATCTCTTCGACCGGGCCGCGCACTTCCGACGACACGAGTTTATCCTTGGTCTGCGAGGAGAACTTCGGCTCAGGCACCTTCACCGACAGCACGCAGGTCAGGCCCTCGCGCATGTCGTCGCCCGAGATCTCGACCTTGGCCTTCTTGGCGAAGTCGTTCTCGTCGATGTACTTGTTGATCACGCGCGTCATCGCCGCACGCAGGCCGGTCAGGTGGGTGCCGCCGTCGCGCTGCGGGATGTTGTTGGTGAAGCAGAGCACCTGCTCGTTGTAGGCGTCGTTCCACTGCATCGACACGTCCACGGAGATGTTCGTGCCCTGGTCCGACACGCGGTCGCCGGTTGCCTGGAACACGGTCGGGTGCAGGACGGTCTTGGCCTTGTTGATGTACTCCACGAAGCCGCGGGTGCCGCCTTCGAAGGCGAACACTTCTTCCTTGCCGGTGCGGTGGTCGGAGAGCTTGATGTTGACGCCGTTGTTCAGGAAGGAAAGCTCACGGATACGCTTCGACAGGATTTCGTAGTGGAACTCGACGGTGGTAAAGATTTCCTCGTCGGCCCAGAAGTGCACTTCGGTGCCGCGCTTGTCGGTGTCGCCGATGACTTTCATCGGCGAGACTTCCACGCCATCGACCACTTCGATGATACGGTCCACCGGCACGCCGCGGCAGAACTCCAGCTGGTGCACCTTGCCTTTTTGACGCACCGTCACGCGCAGCAGTTTCGACAGTGCGTTCACGCAGGAGACGCCGACGCCGTGCAGGCCGCCGGAGACTTTATACGAGTTCTGGTTGAACTTGCCGCCGGCGTGCAATTCGGTCAGGGCGATCTCGGTCGCCGAGCGCTTCGGCTCATGCTTGTCGTCCATCTTGACGCCGGTCGGGATGCCGCGGCCGTTGTCGGTGATCGAGATCGAGTTGTCCGAATGGATCGTGACGTGGATCTCGGAGCAGAAGCCGGCGAGGGCTTCGTCGATCGAGTTGTCGAGGACCTCGAACACCAGGTGGTGCAGGCCGGTGCCGTCCGAGGTATCGCCGATGTACATGCCCGGACGCTTGCGAACCGCCTCCAGGCCTTCCAGGATCTGGATCGAGGAGGCGCCGTATTCATCCGCCTTGGGGGCGGGAGTGTTTTCTGGTTGGGTATTCTCGGACATGGACTGCTTTCTCATAAAACGGGTAATTCAGGCCGCCTGGCACGCGGCCGTGAGGTGTGCAGACTGATTAAATCCGCATCGGCATGACGACATACTTGAAGTCGCCATTGTCGGGAATCGAGATCAGCGCCGACGAATTCGAGTCGCCCAGCGCGATGTTCACCTGGTCGCACTTGAGGTTGTTCAGCACGTCGAGCAGGTAGGTCACGTTGAAGCCGATGTCGATGGTGTCGCCGCCGTAGTCGATCTCGAGTTCTTCGACCGCCTCTTCCTGGTCGGCGTTGGTCGAGCTGATCTTCATGACGCCCGGCTCGATGATGCAGCGCACGCCCTTGAACTTGTCGCTGGTCATGATCGCGGCGCGCTGCAGCGAGCGCAGCAGCTCGTCACGGCCGATGGTGAACTCGTTCTTGTAACCCTTCGGGATCACGCGGGTGTAGTCAGGGAACTTGCCCTCGACCAGCTTCGACACCAGCTCGATGTCGGCGAAGGTCAGCTTCACCTGCGAGGCCGCGATGTCCAGGCGCACGGTTTCATCGCTTTCTTCCAGCAGGCGCTGCAGCTCGATGATGGTCTTGCGCGGGATGATGACTTCCTGGCGCTCGAACTGCTGCTCGGTCTCGACCTGGCAGAAGGCCAGGCGGTGGCCGTCGGTCGCCACGGCGATGATGTTCTGGCCGTCCAGCACCAAGAGCAGGCCGTTCAGGTAGTAGCGGATGTCCTGCTGGGCCATCGAGAAGTGCACCATGTTGAACAGGTGCTTCAGCGTCTTCTGCGGCAGGGTCACCGAAGCGTTGTAGCTGTCGGCCACCGAGACGGTCGGGAATTCCTCGGCCGCCAGGGTCTGCAGGGCGAAGCGCGACTTGCCGCTCTGGACGGCCAGGCGCTTGTTCTGCAGGGTCATGGTCACGTCGCCCGACTCAGGCAGCGCGCGCAGGATGTCGAGCAGCTTGCGCGCCGCGACGGTGGTGCCGGTCACGTCGTCGCCCGAACCGATGTTCGCGAGGGTCGTGATCTGGACTTCGGTGTCGGTCGAGAGGAACGAGACGCTTTCGCCGTCCTTGCGAATGAGGATATTGGCCAGAATCGGCATAGTGTGCCGACGCTCGACAATACCGCTCACGATCTGCAGTGGCCGGAGAAGCGTGTCTCGGGTGGTTTTGACCAGTTGCATAGATATCCTCAGTAGATGTTGAAATTTTTATTGCTATAACACTATTTTGCCAATTGCCAACGGCAAACACAATTCATGCAGGGTGGTCGGCTTCGCCGACCGCGCGTTCAACCGGTCGGTGAACATTCGATGCGCATCTATTCACCAGGGAGTTGAACGCGCGGACGGCAGAGCCGTCCACCCTACGTAAATCAGCCTTTCAAGGTCTGCTCCAGCACGTGCAGCTCGTGGTTGCACTCCGCATTCTTCTGGCGATCCGCGGCGATCTTGCGCACCGCGTGCAGCACGGTCGTGTGGTCGCGGCCGCCGAACAGCTCGCCGATCTCCGGCAGGCTCTTTTGCGTCAGTTCCTTGGCCAGGTACATGGCGATCTGGCGCGGGCGGGCGATGTTCGCCGGGCGGCGCTTCGAATACATGTCCGCGACCTTGATGTTGAAGAAGTCCGCGACCGTCTTCTGGATGTTTTCCACCGAGATCTGGCGGTTCTGCACCGAGAGCAGGTCCTTGAGGGCTTCCTTCACCACGTCGATGGTGATGTCCTTGCCGTGGAAGCGCGAGTAGGCCAGGATCTTGCGCAGCGCGCCTTCCAGCTCGCGCACATTGGAGCGCAGGTGCTTGGCCACGAAGAAGGCGACGTCGTCCGACAGGCCCACGCCCTCGGACTGCGCCTTCTTCAGCAGGATCGCCACGCGCATTTCCAGCTCCGGCGGCTCGATCGCCACCGTCAGGCCGGAGTCGAAGCGCGAGATCAGGCGGTCGTCCATGCCGGTGATCTCTTTCGGATAGGTATCCGACGTGATGATGATCTGCTTCTTGGCCGCAATCAGCGCCTCGAACGCGTAGAAGAACTCTTCCTGCGTGCGGCTCTTCCCACCGAAGAACTGGATATCGTCGATCAGCAGCATGTCGAGCGAGTGATAGTAATGCTTGAAGTCGTCGAAGCCTTTTCTCTGGTAGGCGGTGACGACGTCGCGCACGTACTGCTCGGCGTGGATGTAGCGGATGCGCGCGTTCGGATTGTCGGCCATGACCTGGTTGCCGATCGCGTGGATCAGGTGGGTCTTACCGAGGCCCACGCCGCCGTAGAAGAACAGCGGGTTATAGGAGATGCCCGGGTTGTTGGCGACCTGGATCGCGGCGGCGCGCGCCAGCTGGTTGGCCTTACCGGTCACGAAGCTGTCGAACGTCAGGTCGGTGTTGATCCGGCTCTGCTCGCGTTTGGGCGAGTTGGCGATGTTCACGTTGCCCTGGGTCGGCGCTGCTTCCGGCTGGCGCGGGGCGTCCAGGTTGGCGGCTGCGCCGGCCGTGGTCGTGGCGGGGCCCGCCGGCTTCTTGGCCGGATTGTTCTTCGGGTCGAGCACGAACTGCACTTCCACCGGCGCTTCCCAGTACTGGCAGGCGAGCTCGGTGATGCGGGTGGCGAACTGCGTCTTGACCCAATCGAGCTTGAAGCGATTCGGCGCCGCGATGCGCAGCTTGCCGTCCTCGTAGTCGAGCACGACAAGGGATTTAATCCATGCACTGTATTGCTGCGGCGTCAGCTCGAGTTCCAGCTGGGCGGAACAGGTCTGCCAAAAATTTTCCATACTTCGCTAGTTGATACGTAACACGCTATTTTACCTGTCTCAGCCGAAGTTATCCACAGGTTGCGCCCACTATTTTCAACCGAATGGCCGGTTTTGCAAGCCCGGCGAAGCTCATCGGGAAACAACAGCTTTCTTGACAGCTGGACTGCAAATCGTGTCTAATTCAGGGTTCCCCGTCCGTGCGCCATATCAAGCTGACATCGTTGGCACCAGGTTGTCCGGGCGAAAACGAGTATCCCCTGTGGCGTGACGCTGGCTTAACCATCTGCGAACTGTCATTGGCGACGAATCCTGACACGACGTCAGACCCGATTTTGCACTTACTTTTGCTTTAAGCGAGACCACCATGAAACGTACTTACCAACCTTCCGTCGTCCGTCGCAAGCGCACGCACGGCTTCCGCGCACGTATGGCTACCCGTGGTGGCCGTCAAGTCCTGAACGCTCGCCGCGCCAAGGGCCGCAAGCGCCTGGCTGTCTAAGTTTTAGACAGATCGACGCGGTCGGTATGACAGGCGAAGGTTCGCACGACTTCGCGCGCGTTCGGCGTATCGTTAAAACGGATGAGTTTTCATCCGTTTTTCGTTTGCGGCCGACGCAAAAATCCGCGCATTTCGTGCTCTATACCCGACCCAATACGCTGCCGCATGCGCGGCTCGGCGTCGTTGCGGCCAAACGTTTTGCGCCGCGCGCGGTCACCCGCAATACGATCAAGCGCGTCACGCGCGAACTGTTCCGCACCAGCGCTCTCCTGCCTGTCGATTGCATCGTGCGCCTGTCGCGCCCGGTGAACGGCAAGGACGGACCGGCGACCACGCGCGCGCTCAAGCGCGAGCTGCGCGCCGAACTCACGCGCCTGTTCGCTTCCCAGCGTCCGCGCCGTCCCAGTCCTCCCGTAGCGCCATGAAGACGCTGCTGGTCTGGTTCCTTCGCGGCTACCAGCTGCTGCTGTCCCCGATGCTCGGGCAGAAATGCCGTTTCTACCCGACCTGCTCCAATTATGCGATCGAAGCGTTGCGCGTCCATGGCGCCGCACGCGGTTCGCTCCTGGCCGCGCGCCGCGTGTGCCGCTGCCACCCGTGGAATCCGGGCGGCGTCGACTTCGTGCCTCCGCCCGCGGACAAGCACCAGCAACCTCCACCAGCCGCTCGCGGTTGTAACCACTCCTGACTAGACTCCAATGGAACTCAATAAACGTACCGTCCTGTGGATCGTGTTCGCCATCTCCCTGATTGTTCTCTGGAACAATTGGATGGTGGCCAACGGTAAGCAGTCGCTGTTCTCGGCTGCGCCGCCCGCCAAGGTCGCGCAGCAGCAGCCGGCCAAGCCGAACGACGTGCCGGCCGCCGCCCAGGCAGGCGCCGCCGCCGTTCCTGGCGCACCCGCGGCCGCCGCACCGGCGACGCAACGCGTCACCATCACCACCGACATCGTGAAGGTCGACATCGACACCCTCGGCGGCGTCATCAAGCGCCTCGAGCTGCTGAAGTTCCCGGACCACTTCGACAAGACCAGGAACCAGGTGCTGTTCAACGTCGGTGGCCCCAACACCTACCTCGGCCAGACCGGCCTGATCGGCCAGACCCCGGCCGGCGTGCTGCCGAACCACCAGACCCCGTTCACCGTCCGCGGCGGCGCGCCGACCCGCGACGCCAACGGCAACGTGCAGCTGGTGCTGGACGCGGAGCAGGGCGGCGTGCGCCTGACCAAGACCTTCACTTTCAGGAAGGGCGACTACACCATCGGCCTGCGCCACGACGTGACCAACCTGACCGCCGCGCCGGTCCAGCCGTCGCTCTACCTGCAGCTGCAGCACGACGGCAACAAGCCGGCCAACGACTCCTGGTTCATGTCGAGCTACACCGGCCCGACCCTGTACACGAACGAGGACAAGTACCAGAAGCTGACCTTCGAGGAAATCGAAAAGGGCAAGGCCGAGCACTCGGCCAAGGCCAACAACGGCTGGGTCGCGATCTCGCAGCACTTCTTCGTCTCGGCCTTCATCCCGGCCGACAAGGCGCAGCGCGACATCTTCACCAAGAAGATCGCCACCAACCTGTACGCCATCGGCACCGTGCAGCCGCTGGGAACCGTGGCGCCGGGCGCCACCGTCTCGAGCGACAGCCGCCTGTATTCGGGCCCGCAGGACGAGAAGACCCTGGAAACCATCACCCCTGGCCTGGAACTGGTCAAGGACTACGGCGTGCTGACCATCCTCGCCAAGCCGATCTTCTGGGTGATGGACCACCTGCACGCGATGCTGGGTAACTGGGGCTGGACCATCGTCGCCCTGACGGTCCTGATCAAGCTGGCCTTCTTCCCGCTGTCGGCGGCCGGCTACCGCAGCATGGCCAAGATGCGCGTGGTGACGCCGAAGATGCAGGCGATCCGCGAGCGCTACAAGAACGACCCGCAGAAGATGCAGCAGGCCACCATGGAGCTGTACAAGACCGAGAAGATCAACCCGCTGGGCGGCTGCCTGCCGATCCTGGTGCAGATGCCGGTCTTCTTCGCCCTGTACTGGGTGCTGCAGTCGTCGGTCGAGATGCGCGGCGCGCCGTGGATCGGCTGGATCACCGACCTGACCCAGCCGGACCCGTACTTCGTCCTGCCGATCATCTACGCGATCTCGATGTACATCACCACCAAGCTGAACCCGCAGCCGGCCGACCCGGTGCAGGCGAAGATGATGCTGTTCATGCCGCTGGCATTCTCGGTGATCTTCGTGTTCTTCCCGTCCGGCCTGGTGCTGTACTGGGTGGTCAACAACATCCTGTCGATCGCCCAGCAGTGGGTCATCACCAAGAAGTTCGAATCGGGCGCGGCCAAGTAAGTCCTCCCGCTTCCGCCCGAAAGCCCGCGCCTCGCGCGGGCTTTTTACTTTTCGCGTCCCTGTCGCGGCGCGCCGTATCCCTTACAATCGCCCCATGAAACTCGACACCTCCCCCATCGCCGCCATCGCCACCGCCCCCGGCCGCGGCGGCATCGGCGTGGTCCGCGCCTCCGGCAAATCCCTCGCTGAACTGATCGACGCCCTGTTCCCCGGCGTGACGCTGGCGCCGCGCCACGCGACCTACATCCCCTTCAAGGCGGCCAATGGCGACGTGATCGACCAGGGTATCGCGCTGTATTTCAAGGGACCGCATTCCTATACCGGCGAGGACGTGCTCGAACTGCAGGGCCACGGCGGCCCGGTGGTGTTGCAGATGCTGCTCGCGCGCGTGCTGGAAGCGGGCGCGCCTTTCGGGCTGCGGCTCGCGGAACCGGGCGAATTCACCCGCCGCGCCTTCCTGAACGACAAGCTCGACCTGGCCCAGGCCGAGGCGGTGGCCGACCTGATCGACGCCTCCACCGAGGCGGCCGCGAAGTCGGCATCGCAGTCGCTGTCCGGCGCCTTCTCGCAAGTCGTGCATACGCTGGTCGACCAGACCATCAATCTGCGCATGCTGGTGGAAGCGACCCTCGACTTCCCGGAAGAGGAGATCGACTTCCTCGAAAAATCGAACGCGCGCGGCCAGCTGGCCGTCATCATCGAGTCGCTCGAGAACGTGTTCCGCCAGGCGGCGCAAGGCGCGCTGCTGCGCGAAGGCCTGAACGTGGTGCTGGTGGGCCAGCCGAACGTGGGCAAGTCGTCGCTGCTGAATGCCCTGGCCGGCGCCGACGTGGCGATCGTCACCCCGATCGCCGGCACCACGCGCGACAAGGTCACCGAGACCATCCAGATCGAGGGCATCCCGCTCAACATCATCGACACGGCCGGCATCCGCACCATTGAGGACATCGACGTGGTCGAGCGCATCGGCATCGAGCGCACCTGGGGAGAAGTCGGCAAGGCCGACGTGATCCTGCACCTGCTGGACGCCAGCCTGGGGCCGAGCGCGGAGGATGAGCGCATCGTCGCCGCCTTCCCGCAGGGCGTGCCGGTGGTGCGCATCTGGAACAAGATCGACCTGTCGGGCCACAAGCCCTCGATCGACATGTCGGCGGACGCCACCCACCTGTACCTGTCGGCTAACGAGAAGCTGGGCATCGACCTGCTGCGCACCGAGCTGCTGCGCATCGCCGGCTGGCAGCAGACCGGCGAATCGCTGTACCTGGCGCGCGAACGCCACCTGATCGCCCTGCGCGCCGCGCGCGAGCACCTGGAGCTGGCGCGCCAGCACGCGATGCAGGACGACCAGTCGCTCGACCTGTTCGCCGAGGAGCTGCGCCTGGCGCAGGACCAGCTGTCCAGCATTACCGGGCAGTTCACGCCGGACGACCTGCTGGGTGTGATCTTCAGCCGCTTCTGTATCGGAAAGTAGGGTGTTCGGCTCCGCCGAACGCGCGTTCAACCATCCGGTGAGTAATCGTGTCATATCCGTTCATGCGGGAGCTGAACGCGCGCACGGCAGAGCCGTGCACCCTGCTATGCTAGGCTAGCGCATCAGTCCGAGGAGGAAGCATGGCGATACATAAGCGACAGTTGTTCAAAGCAGGTCTGACATTGGCTATGTGCGGCCTGCTGTCCTCCTGCGCCAGCCTGACCGGCCCGCGCAAGGTCGAAATCCCCCTGCACAAGCTGCAGGCCGGCCTGGAGCGCCGCTTCCCGGTCAACAATCGCCTGCTGCAGATCTTCGACATCCGCCTCTCGCGCCCCATGCTGTCGATCCAGCCTGAGCAGGACCGGGTCGCGCTGGCGCTGGAGGCCGCGATCTCGCCGCCCTTCGCCAGCGACGCCTGGGCCGGCAGCGTGGCCTTCTCGGGGCGCCTCTACGTCGACCCCGGCCGTCCCGCCGTGATGATGGCCGAGCCGCGCGTCGACCACCTCACTGTCGGCGCCAACCGCGAAGCGGAGCGCCAGCTCACGCGCGTGGTGAATTCCCTGATCGACACGGTGGTGCGCGACACACCCGTGTACGCCTTCGACCCGCAGGACCTGCGCTACGCAGGCATCCAATACATCCCGACCCGCATCGAAACCACACGCTCTGGTTTGCTGGTGACGCTCGAGCCGGCGAAGTAGCGTTTACGCGACGCGCACGCTTGCGAGCGTACAAATTGGCAATACGCTATTATTTTTTCGCCTGCTTTGCCGATTACCGCGCGCTTCCTGGAAGAATTGTTGTGGGTATGTTGAATCGCCCCGCGAAGATTGCAGAGCCAGCCCATTCGGCGCACACTGGAACGCAGTTAGCTGCCGTGGCGCGTGCCAGCTGCGGTCCGCGCTTGAGGTTTCTCATAGGCACCATGTTCCACTGAGGTAATCTTGATCGGACTTCAGTCTGTCGTAGGGGGTAATCTTGGAAACGACACAGGAAAGTTTTCCGGACAATGGGCTGGCGACCGAGCCGGTGCTTGCGGCTGCGACCGGTGTTGCCACAGGCATGCCATCCCGACTGAGCCTGCCTGCAAAGGGATCGTGCTGGTATTGCGAGAAACCGCTCGACAGCGTGCGCCGTTTCTGCGGCAAGGGCTGCGCCGATTCCTTCGACGAAGAAGCGGAATTTACCCGCTGAGCAGGTCCCTGCGGCCAGTTACCTCCGACCGCAGCATGCCCAGCGCGCCTTCGAAATCGAAGCACGCCACCGCCGCTTGCAGCTGCGCCATGCGCGCCGCGCCCAGCAGGGTGCGCAATCCCGCGGCATATTCTTCGACGAGATCCTGCGCCGCGCTGTCGCCGAGATCGAACAGCGCGCACAGTTGCCCCAGCACCGCGTCGTTCAATGCCGGCGCCGGGACGGCCTCGCGCGGGGCAGGCGCCGCCAGCAGCGTATCCAGTTGCACCATCACGCACGCCAGTTCCGCGTCCAGCGAATCGAACGTTTGCGCATCCGGCGTGCGGCCCGCGCGCAGGGCCTGTTCGGCTTGCGCCGCGTGCTGGCGCAGGCCGGGTGCCTCGATCATCGCGGCCGCGCCCTTGAGCGTGTGCGCGAGGCGCTGGGCCAGCGCCAGGTCGCCCGCATCGGCGGCCAGGCGCACGCGCGCCGCGCTGTCGCGGTAGTCGCCGCGAAAGCGCGCCAGCACGCGAGCGTACATCTCCCGGTCCCCCATCATCCTTTCCAGTCCGGCCGCGTAGTCGAGTGCGGCCTCCTGGCCGCTGGCAAGGGGCTGGCCGCTCACCGCGTCGTAAACGACCATGCCCGGGTGACCGGGGCGCCGTTTACCGTGCCGGTGAAGCTGACGTCATAGGTGGTGGCGGCGCGCAGGGGCGCCAGCGGGACGATCGCGGCGGCGGTGCGCTCGCCCGAGGGGTAGACCGGCTGCACCTGCAAGTCGGCGCCGCCGCGCGGGCGCACCGTGAAGGTCTGCACCGTGAGCGGCGCGTCGATGTTGGCGTGCACGCTGATCGGGTAGCCGACTTCGTTCTGGTTCGGCACCGGGTCGGGCTGCTCGGTGTCGCTCATGAAGTTCGGCGTCACCTGGGTCTGGCCGCTGAAGGGCCAGGTCACGACGGCGTTGGCCGCGATGCCGGGGCCGAAGCCGTTGCGGGTGGCGAAATCGGCGGTGAAATAGTTATAGCGGTTGCTCGCGGTGGCCGCGCCGGTGCCGATCTCGCGGAACTTCGGCTCGAACATCACGAAGCGGTGGTAGATCGCGGTGACCAGTTCCTCTGCCATGAAGAAGCCGCTGCTGTTGGTCGTCCCCGAGATCACTTCGCCATAGGCGTAGCCCGAAGCGCCCAGGTTGTAGCCGGCCGCCTTCAGGCGGTCGCCCAAGGTGGCGCCGGTGAAGCCGGGACGGCCGGCGACCTGGTCGTGGCTCATCAGGTTGTTGGTGCGCAGGTATTCGGAGTGGCCCTGGGCCGCATTGTTGATCAGCGCATTTTCCGTCACGGCCGGCACGCCGAGCTGGCTGCGGCGGTAGTTGATCCAGTTACGGCCATCGACGGCGATATTGTTGGTCAGGGCCGGCGCACTGGCGTCGGGCGCGACCGTGCCCGGCGATGGGGTGTTCGCTACCGGGGTGCCGACGATGCCGCCGTTGTTGTCATCGCCGCCTCCACCTCCGCAGGCGGACAAGCTCGACACGACCACCAGCGCGGCGATGAGGGGACGCCAGCGAGGCACATAGCTCATTTTGCAACTCCTGTCAATACGTCGGAACCAGGCGACATTCTAGAGCAAAAGGCTGGGGTATGCGGAACGCATGTGTTGCGGAACCTCGCCTTATTTCGCTGCCTGTAGAATATGGCATCTTTCCCTTGCCGAGCTTTCAATTGAAGCCATCCAGCCAGCAGCGCCTCGCGCGCGCCAAGTTTGCCCTGCCCAGTTTCGTGACGCTGCTGTCGATCGCCTGCGGCTTCGGCAGCATCGTCATCTCGGTGGACAATGCCCACGTCGGCGCCCCCGACGACTACCGCCTGGCGGCGATCCTGCTGGTGCTGGCCGGCGTCTTCGATGCGCTCGACGGCTTCGTCGCGCGCGCCACCAATACCCAGTCCAGCTTCGGGGTGCAGCTCGACTCGATCGCCGACGTGATGAACTTCGGCTGCGCGCCGGGCCTGCTGCTCTACTGCTACGGCTTCGCCCAGATGAGCGCGGCGCATCCGACCCTGGTGCGCATGGGCGGCCTGGCCTGCTTCATCTTCGTTGCCTGCGGCGCGCTGCGCCTGGCGCGCTTCAACGTCATGGTCGGCCGCACCGACCCGCGCTATTTCGTGGGCATGCCGATCACCGCGGGCGCGGCCTGCGTGGCCTCGGTGGTAGTGGCCTGGCCGGATCCGGCGACCACGATGGCGCAGTGCTTCGCCATCATCGCCCTGATGGTGGTGGTGGGCACCCTGATGGTCTCGACCATCCGTTTCCCCAGCTCGAAGCACCCGCGCGGCAAGGTGATGCTGGCGCTGCTGGCCGTCTGCCTGGTGCTGCTGCTTCTCTTGCAGACCCGCTTCTTCGTGCTCTTCTTCCTGCTCTACGTGTGCGCGACCCTGCTGCTGAACATCGGCTGGCGCATGGGCTGGGAAGGTATCGCGCGCCCGAAGGTCTACGAAGACTAGCTTCTTACGCAAATTTGTCGAGCATCGCCGCCAGGTGGGCGGCGCGTGCCCGCGCTTCTTCGAGATCACGCGCATCGGCCGACTGGGTCTGGATGGCGCTGGTCAGCAGCTGCACGAAGGAGCGGTCGAGCGCCTTGCGCGCCGCCGCCATCTGCTGGGCCACCGCGTCGATGTCCGACGGCTCGGCCGCAAGCGCCACCAGCTTCTGCACCCCGCGCAGCTGGCCTTCGATGCGCGCCAGCCGGTTCAGCAGGTCTTTCTTCTGCTGGGCGGTGAGGGCGCTGCCCTCGACGATCTTCAGCGCGCCGTCGGCCATTGCCGTCCCCCTTACGCCACTTCGTGGCCGCGCGCCGCACGCAGGATGTGGAACCAGTCCTCGCGTTCCAGTTGCATGCCGGCGCCGATGACGGCTTCGCGGATCGCCTCGATGCGCCCGGTGCCGGTCAGCGGGATCGGACGGCTCGGCAGCGCCATGATCCAGGCGAACAGCACGCTGGCGAAGGGCTGCTGCATGCGGTCGGCGATTTCCTGGATCGCCGCGCGCGCATTGCTTGCTTTCGCATCGTTCGAGGTGAACAGGCGCCCGCCGCCCAGCGGCGACCACACCATCGGCGCGATGCGCAGGTCCTGCAGGCCGTCGAAGGTTTCGTCGAACATCGGGTCGACGAACATCGGCGAGAACTCGACCTGGTTGGTGGCCAGCGGAATGCGGCGGTTCAGGCATTCGAACTGGTGGCGCGTAAAGTTCGACACGCCCACGTGGCGCACCTTGCCCGCATCGATCAGGCGGGTGAAGGCGCCGGCGATCTCGTCGAAGTCCATCAGCGGGTCGGGGCGGTGGATCAGCAGCAGGTCGAGGTGATCGGTGCCCAGCTGGCGCAGCGATTCCTCGGCGGAGGCAATGATGTGCGCCGCCGTGGTGTCGTAGTGCTGGATGCCGTGCTGCGGACGTTTCGAGGACAGCAGCTTGATGCCGCACTTGCTCACCACTTCGATGCGGTCGCGGAGCGAAGGCTGGGCGCGCAGGGCTTCGCCGAATACGCCCTCGACGCCGTAGTCGCCGTAGATGTCGGCATGGTCGAAGCTCGTCACGCCCATCTCGAGGCACTGCTCGATGAAGGCCACGCGCTGCTGGACCGACATGCCCCATTCGTTCATGCGCCACATGCCGGCGACGATGCGGGACAGCGTCGGACCATTGTCGCGGGTGGTGATGCGGGGGCAGGTGAGGGTCATTGCGTGGGTCCTGTTATGTAATCTTTATGATTATAGCGGTACCGTCTCAAGGTTTTCGTAGGGTGGGCGGTCCTCCGCCCACGCGGTCGACGGACCCATGCACGCCACGGAGCGGGCCGGGATACGTGATTCGAACGCGCGGGCGGGAAACCCGCCCACCCTACGAAAAAGCCCGCCAGGCTTTCGCGCAGGCGGGCTTTCGGATCAGGCTGGACGGCGCTTATTGCATCCACAGGCGCATCGCATCCCAGGCGCGGCCGAAGATGCCCGCTTCCGGCACTTCGTCCAGCGCCACCACCGGCAGTGCGACCAGCGGTTTGCCGTCGACCATCATCTTCAGGGTGCCGACCTGGCCGTTGCGCGCCAGGGGCGCGACCAGCGGGTCCTTGCGTTCCAGCACAGGCTTCATCTTGCCGGCTACGCCCTTTGGTACGGTCACCAGCACGTCGCGGGTGAAACCGATCTTCACGGTCGACTCGGCACCTTTCCATACCGGCACGGTCGATACCGCCTGGCCCTTCGAGTACAGCTTGACGGTGTCGAAGTTCTGGAAGCCCCAGTTCAGGAGCTTCTGGCTTTCCTGGGTACGCACCGCGTCCGAGGCGGTGCCCAGCACCACCGAGATCAGGCGGCGCTGGCCGGCGTTGCCGTTGGCACGGCGCGCCGAGGCGATCATGCTGTAACCCGAGGAATCGGTGTGGCCGGTCTTCATGCCGTCCACGGTCGGGTCCAGCCACAGCAGGCGGTTGCGGTTCTGCTGGGTGATCTTGTTGTAGGTGAACTGCTTGATCGAGTCGATCTTGTAGAACTGCGGGAAGTCGCGGATCACGCTGGCGGCCATGATCGACAGGTCGCTCGCGGTCGAGTAGTTGTTCGCGTCCGGCAGGCCGTGCGGGTTGGCCCAGCGCGTGTTCTTCATGCCCAGGCGCTCGGCTTCGCGGTTCATCAGGGTGACGAAAGTGCCTTCGTCGCCGGCCACCGCTTCGGCCAGGGCCACCGCTGCGTCGTTACCCGACTGGATCATCAGGCCGTGCAGCAGGTCGTTGACCGAGACCGGGACCTTGGGGTCGATGAACATCTTCGAACTGCTCGCGTCCACTTTCCAGGCGCGGGTCGAAACGTTGACCATGGTGTCCAGCGTCAGCTTCTTGTCGCGCAGGGCGGCGAAGGTCACGTAGGCCGTCATGACCTTGGTGAGCGAGGCCGGTTCCACGCGGGCGTTCTGGTCTTGGGCGGCGATGACTTGGCCACTCGTTGCGTCGAGCAGCAGCCACGACTTGGCTGCGATGGACGGCGCCGGCACGGTCTGTGCACTGGCCGAGGCCATCAGCAGGCTGGCGGCCACGGCCGCTAACAGTTTTTTCATGGGAGCAATATCGTCTACAGGTTGGTGGTGGTGCGGTAAAGCGCACGGCAATACCTTACAGGAATTGCCGCAAGAGAAGAGACTAATTATAGGCCAGCGAAGGCCTCAAATGTCACGCCGCCACATTTGCACGACAAGATTTTTGATGTGACCGAGCTTGCGGTGGAAGAAGTGATCGGCGCCCGGGATCACGGTCACGGGGATGTCGAGCGGACGCGCCCACTCGAAGACGTCCTGCAGCGTGATCGTATCGTCAAGTTCGCCGTGGATCAGGATGGTGTCGAGCGGCACTTCCGGCATCGGCCACTTGCCGGCCGCGGTGCCGACCAGCACCAGGCGCTCGGCCGGGCGGCCCTGGGCGATGAGGCGCTGCTGGAACTGGGCCTGCACGAAGGTGCCGAAGGAGAAGCCGGACAGGGCCACGGGCAGGCCCGGGTATTCCTTGACCATGTGCTGGTACATGATCTCCATGTCATCCACCTCGCCGCGGCCCTCGTCGTGCACGCCTTCCGACTCGCCCACGCCGCGGAAGTTGAAGCGGGCAGTGGCGTAGCCGAGGGTGACGAAGGTGCGCGCCAGGGTCTGGGCCACCTTGTTTTCCATGGTCCCGCCGTAGAGCGGATGCGGGTGGGCCACCAGGGCGATGCCGCGCGGGGCGTCTTCCGGCAGGTCGAGGACGCACTGCATCTTGCCCGCATGGCCGTCGAGGGTGAATTTATGCGAAAACTTGTTCATTACGTGTGTCAGTCAATCAGATCTTCAGGCGTTCCACGACCTTGCCGCCCACCAGGTGGGTGTCGATGATGTCGTCGATGTCGTCGTTGTCCACATAGGTGTACCAGGTGCCTTCCGGGTAGACCACGAGCACCGGGCCTTCCTCGCAGCGGTCGAGGCAGCCGGACTGGTTGATGCGCACCTTGCCCGCGCCGTTCAGGCCGAGTTCCTTGATGCGCTTCTTGGCGTGTTTCTGGGCCTTTTCCGAGCCGCAGTTGCCGCAGCTCTGGCGGGCATCCTTACCTTCCCGCACGTTCATGCAAAAGAATACATGGTGCTGGTAGAAGGGTTTATCGTCGGTCATGTCGCTCATGTCGTTGTCTCTTCGAGGTGTGCCGGGGCACATGATACGGCATTCGCCGGAGCTAGGCTTCCGCTTGCGGCCGCGGGTCCTGGCGGTTCAGCTTGTGCGAGGGCAGCAGCAGGAACCACAGGGCGAAGAAGGGCCAGAGCAGCGAAAGGAATTGCGCCGCTCCATTAAAGTTCAGGAACTTGCCTTGCACCCAGCCCTGCAGGGTGGAGACGAAATAGGGGTTCACGGGGATCGTGTTCACCACGATCAGGCTCAGGATCAGGGTCACCACCGCCAGGCGGCGCTGCGCCACCTGGGGCGCGAAGACCAGGCCGGCCAGCATGATCAGGCCGATGATGAAGCCGCCCTCGGCGCCCGGCGTCACCCAGACGAAGGCGTTGTCGGGACGGAACAGCAGCGAGCTGGCCAGCGTTTTCATGAGCAGCGCGGCGGCCAGGAAAGTCACCATCAGCAGGAAGCGCGGCGCGCCGCGGCGCACCAGGCACATCAGGGTCAGCACAGCGCCGGTCATCCCGCAGGCCGTGATGATGGTCTCGGACAGCCAGTACTGTTCCACCGTCAGGATGTCCCCGCCGGGGCGCAGCATGCCGACCAGGTCGATGTCCATGTCCAGCCAGCGCGACAGCCAGTCCGAGAGGATCGGCAGCACCTGGCCGTGGCCGAACAGGTAGCTCTGCGGGTAGATCTGGGCCAGCGGCCACAAGGCGACGAGCACCAGGCCCTGGCTCGCATGCGGGGCGAACCAGCGGCGGCGCAGCTGGAACAGGCGGCTGCGGTCCAGCAGGCCCGGCGCCCACCAGGCGCCCAGGATCGCGCCGGCCAGGGTGCCGCCGGCATTCGTCACCAGGTCCAGGTTCGAGGGCACGCGGCTGGGCAGGTAGTTCTGCACGGTCTCCATCGCGCCCGTCACCAGCACGCCGACGATCGCCGCCAGCAGCACCGCCCACACGCCGCGCACGCGCGGGTACATCGACAGCACCAGCAGCACGCCGAAGGGGATGTAGCCGACGATGTTGACGCCCACGTCGAAGCCGGTCCAGTAGCGCGGCCAGTTCGTGTTCAGGAAGGTGAACAGGGGCAGGCCGTTGTCGCGCCAGCCGGTGAAGGGATACCAGCTGGCGTAGATGATCAGGAGCAGGTAGGCCAGCAGGGCCGCGCGCGAGATCGGCGAGCCGCGTCCTTCGCGCGGGCGTTCGCGCTGCTCGACGACGGCTTTCGGCGCGGTCATCGTTTCCGGGTGTCGACCGTCGCCAGCCAGGCCTGGATGTCGGCGGCGACGGCATCAAGGCTGGCGGCCAGCGCGCGTGCGCCGCCCGCGGCATCGGCGCTCGGCGCCGGCGTGGTGCGGGTGAAGGTGCGCTGGTCGAGCAGGCGGTGGTCGCTAAACAGCGAAGCGCGCAGGGTGAGCTGGCCTTCGCTCTGGCCGGCGCTGGAGAAGGCGTGCACGAAGTCGTCGACTTCCACGCGCAGCAGCGGCACGCCGGTGGAGGCGTCGGTGGCCGACAGTACCTTCATGCCCGTCTGCGACAGGCGCGCCTTCATGCGCTGGGTGACCATCTGCAGGGGATTGCTGGCCCAGCGGCTGTTGGCGTAGGTGCGCGCCTCGAGGGCGTTGGCGTAGTTCAGGCGGTAGTACATGCGCTCGTTCTCGAGCGCGGCCGGGCCGGTGGCGTCCATCACGACGATGGCGGGCAGGGCGGCGGGTGCATTCGTCTGCTGCGCGGCGGCCGGGCCGAAGTCGAAGGTCGTGGCTTCCTGCGTCTTGCTGCTGGCGCAGCCGGCCAGGACGAGAACGGCGGCGAGAATGGAGAGGGTGCGGTTGGCGGTCACGGTGGTCCTCATTTGGTCGGTGGCACGAAGCCGGGCTCGCCCGGGCCGGGCTGGGCGCTCGGCGCGCCGAACAGGATGCCTTGCGGGCGGTCGGACAGCGAATTCGCGGTGCGCTTCACGGCGCGCAGGGCGCCGCGCGCCTCGTCGGTCATCTGCACGACGTGGGGCAGGGTCTCGAGTTCGAGTTCGTTGGCCGCGGCCTGCACCGTGCCGATGGCGCCGTTGATGCGCTCGAGCGGGCCGTCCGGGCCCTGCAGGCGGGTGGCCAGCGCGTCGTAGTTGGCGGCGGTGCGGTCGACGCTGGCGGCGGCCGAGTCGAAGGAGCTCAGGCTGCGATCGAGTTTTGCCGTGAGCGCCGGCAGGCGGTCCAGGGTCGGATCCAGCTTTTGCGGGATGGCGGCGTAGGCGTCGGCCGCCTTGCCGATGCTGTCGAACGCCCCGACGATGGTCTGCTGGTTCTCGGGCGTGACCATGTTCGCCAGGCTGTTGGTGATCTGCTCGGTCTTTTCCAGGATGGCCAGGCCGCGCTTTTCCAGCTGGTCCAGCAGGCCCGGACGCAGCGGGATGCGCGCCGCCTGGTCTTCGCGCTGGGCCAGGCGCGGCGAGCCGGTGCGGTCGTCGTCGAGCTGGATGAAGGCGATGCCGGTCACGCCCTGGTAGCCGAGCGAGGCGAAGGTGGTGGTGGTGATCGGAGAATCCTTGTCGACCGAGAGCCTGATGAGGATCTGGCCGGTCACGCGCGGGTCGAACACGATCTCCTCGACGCGCCCGACTTCCAGGCCGCGGTAGCGCACCGCCGCCTGCGGGTTCAGGCCCGGGATCGACTGGGTGGTGACGATCTCGTACGGCGCCATCTCGGTGCGGTCGCGGTTCAGCCACAGTCCGACCAGCACCGCCGCCACCAGCAGCGCGATCGTGAAGACGCCCGTCATCAGGGCATACGACCTGTTTTCCATAACTAGTTCTCCGATTCCGTATCGTTCTGTGCCTGGCGCTCCTCGAGCACTTCGAGTGCACGCTGGCCGCGCGGGCCCAGGAAAAAGTGTTTGATGAAGGGATGGTCGACCCGCAGCACGTCGCAGGACGGCCCCACTGCCAGCACGTGCTTCTCGGCCAGCACCGCGATGCGCGAGGACAGGGCGAACAGGGTGTCGAGGTCGTGGGTGACCATCACCACGGTGAGTTTCAGCTCGCGGTGCAGGGTCTGGATCAGCGCCACGAAGGCGTCCGACAGGTCCGGATCCAGGCCCGCGGTGGGCTCGTCCAGGAAGAGTAAGCGAGGTTCGAGCGCGAGGGCGCGCGCCAGGGCGGCGCGCTTGATCATGCCGCCCGACAGGTCGGAAGGCATCTTGTTGGCGTGCTCGGGCCCCAGGCCCACCATGTCCATCTTGAGCAGCACGGCGTCGCGGATCACGTCTTCCGGCAGCGCGCGCAGCTCGCGCATGGGAAAGGCGATGTTGTCGAACACGGTCAGCGCCGAATACAGCGCGCCCTGCTGGAACAGCATGCCCCAGTGGTTGCGCATGTGCTGCAGCTGTTCTTGCGAGGCCGCGCTGATGTCCTCGCCGAACACCTTGACGCAGCCCTGCGAAGGACGCTCCAGGCCCAGCATCTGGCGCAGCAGCACGGTCTTGCCGGTGCCGGAACCGCCGACGATGGTGAGGATTTCGCCGTCGTAGATGTCGAGGTTCAGGTCCTGGTGAATCACCGTGCGCCCGAAGCGCGTCCACAGCTTGCGGATCTCGACCACCGGTGCGCCGACTTCCTCGTCGGGGCGCATGTTCAGGCGCTGGGGAGGTCGCTTCTGGTCCGGCATCAGAACCCCACTCCGCTGAAGATGATCGCGTACACGGCGTCCGCCACGATCACCACCGTGATCGCCGTGACCACGGACGTCGTGGTGCCGCGGCCCAGGCTCTCGGTATTCGGCTTGATGCGCAGGCCGAAGTGGCAGGCCACCAGCGCGATCAGGATGCCGAAGGTCGCCCCCTTCAAGAGCCCAATGTTGTAGTTCACGACCGGCACGGCTTCCGGCAGCTCCTGCAGGAAGTAGCGCGCCGCCAGGCCCAGTTCGACCTTGGCCGAGACCATGCCGCCGATCAGGGCCATGGCGTCGGTCCACACCACCAGCAGCGGCATCGAGATCGCCAGCGCCACCACCTTGGGCATGATCAGGCGGTAGCCGTGCGAGACGCCCATCACCAGCATGGCGTCCAGTTCCTCGGTCACCCGCATCACGCCCAGCTGGGCGGTGATCGAGGAACCGGAGCGGCCGGCCACCAGGATCGCCGCCAGCAGGGGGCCGAGTTCACGGATCACGGACATGCCGAGGATGTTGACCAGGTAGATGTCGCCGCCGAACATCTTGAGCTGCTGCGCCGACAGGTAGGAGAGCACCACGCCGATCAGGAAGCCCACCAGGGCGGTGATGCCCAGCGCCTGGAAGCCGGAATGGTAGATATTGGCCGAGATTTCGCGCCAGGGGCCGGTGCGCGGGTTGCGGATGAAGCGGCCGATGTCCTGCACCACCAGGCCGATCAGGCCGATGAAGCTTTTCAGGTGCTCGTAGAAGTTCAGGATGCCGGCGCCCAGCACGATGATCCAGTGCAGGGGGCTGGTGCGGTGGCGGGCCAGGCTCAGGCCGCTCGCCTTCTCGATGCGGTTGAACAGCTCTTCCTGGCGCGGGTCGATGGTCAGCTTGGCGGGGCGCTTCTTGCCCCAGGCGTTCCAGAACATCTGGGCGCCGATATGGTCCAGGCGCTCGATGCCGGACAGGTCCCAGTCCAGGGTGTCCTTGTGCTTGAGCGCCGCCAGGGTACGGGTAATGCCCTTCAGTACTCCACGCCGCGACAGCGTATGCACTTGCCAGACGCCGCTTGCAATGACCGATGTTCCCGCCCCCGGGCTGTCGCCCGTCTCGGAATGCTGGATGGTCAATATTGGCGCATTTTCAATCTGCATTGCGCCAGTGTAAAAGAGAATCGTTAACGTTGCTACACGCTTGCTCTAAAGCTATTCGGGATTTCGTAGGATGGGCAATCCCTTGCCCACGCGTTCAAGCAGCAGAAGCATCGCCACAGTGCATCAGTGAGTTGAACGCGTGGGCGGAGGACTCGCGGGGCCGCCCAGGCCCACCCTACCATTCACGCGGCCAGGTGGCGCACTTGCCGCACCGGAGCCACGGCGGCTGGCGCCGCTTTCGGCGGGGCGTGATGATCGACCTTGCCCGCATAGTCGCTGGCAAGCAGGGCGGCGGCTTCCTCGCGCGGCATGCCGCGCAGCTGCAGCCACTCCTGCACCAGCCTGGCCAGCTTCTCGAGCGCGATGCGGTGGGTGGCGTCGGTCTTTGTAAACATCCAGTCCGAAAAAGCCATGAAGTTGTCGAACGGCGCATCCGCCAGCAGCGTACGCGTGCTGTGGGCGAAGCGGCCCGAGTTGGCAACCAGGTCCCAGTAGCGGGCGAAGCGCACCAGGCGCTGCATGGTCGGGAAGTCGATCCTGTTCGTCGCCAGCACCGTGTAGGGCGGGTAGGGATCGTAGACCATGCCGAAGGGTTCGGTATGGCGGATGATCGGCGTGCCGCGCAGGCGTTTCAGGATGCCGAACTGGATCTCCTGGGCGCCCAGGCTAACGAGCTGGTCGAAGCCGCGCGCGAAGCTGGCCACGTCCTCGCCCGGCAGGCCGGCAATCAGGTCCACGTGCAGGTGGGTGGTCGAGTGTTCGGTCAGCCAGCGGATGTTGTCGGCGGCCTTGGCATTGTCCTGGCGCCGGCTTACCAGGGCCTGCACCTCGGGGTTGAAGCTCTGGATGCCGATCTCGAACTGCAGGGCGCCCGGCGGGAACTTGGCGATCGATTCCTTCAGCGCTTCCGGCAGGTGGTCGGGGACCAGCTCGAAGTGGGCGTAGACCGGGTCGTCCGGGTTCGCCGCGATTTTATCGAGGAAGAACTGCATGATGCGCAGGCTGGTCTTGACGTTCAGGTTGAAAGTCCGGTCGACGAACTTGAACAGGCGCGCGCCGCGTGCATACAGCGATTCCATCTGCCCGAGAAAATCGTCGAGCGGGAAAGGCCAGGCCGTCTTGTCCAGCGAAGACAGGCAGAACTCGCACTTGAAGGGGCAGCCGCGCGAGGCTTCCACGTACAGGGTGCGGTGGGCGATGTCTTCGTCACTATATAGAGAGTAGGGCAGGGCGATCTCCGCCATCGGCGGCTGCACGCCCGCATGCACCTTCATCAGGGGCTTGGGCCCGTTCAGGATCTCGCCGCACAGCTTGGGGAAGGTGACGTCGCCCCAGCCGGTAACGACGTAATCGGCCAGCTTCACGATCTCCTGCTCGCCCGTCTCGTGCGAGACCTCGGGGCCGCCCAGCACGATGGTGACCTGCGGCGCGACGCGCTTGAGCATCGCCACCAGGCGGGTGGTCTCCTCGACGTTCCAGATGTAGACGCCGAAGCCGACGATGCGCGGCTGGTGCGCCAGGATGCGCTCGACCAGGTCGCTGGTCTTGGCGCCGATGACGAATTCCTGGATCCGGGTCTGCTGCGCGAGCGGCCCCATGTTCGCCAGCAGGTAGCGCAGGCCGAGCGAGGCGTGCGTGTAGCGGGCGTTGAGGGTGGACAGCAGGATGGTCATGGAGGGGCCGGATCTGGAAAAGCAGTCATTTTAAGCGCTCGCGGACGGGAAAGCGCTGGCAATCTGCCAAGCCGGCCCAGCGATTTTATGTTGAATGAATAGCACGGGAGTACTATTTCAGGGTTAAAGTATTGCAACGCGTTTAACTTCTTCCTGTGCGGCCCGGCCGCAGAAAGGCCCTCATGTTCGGTCCCACGCTTCCTCTCCGGATTCTCCTCGCCTCTGCGCTCGCACTCGGCCTCGGCGCCTGCAGTAGCAGCGACGATGACGACGATGCCCCGCCGCCCCAGACCGCCTCGCGCATCCAGGTCGAGGTTGCCCGCACGACCCATGGCGTGCCGCACGTGCGTGCCGAGAACTTCCGCAGCCTCGGCTATGGCCTGGCCTATGCCTACGCCCAGGACAATGTCTGCATGTTCGCTGATTCCGTGGTGACCGTGCGCGGCGAGCGCTCGATGTTCTTCGGCCCCGATGCGCGGCCGCGCCAGCGCATGGGCGACGAGTACGGCGGCGGCAGCGGCTTCATGGACCTGAACAATGAAGAAAGCGACTTCTTCTTCAAGGGCTACCTCGACCTCGAGCAGTTGCGCGCCAACTACACCGCCGGCAGCGCCGAACCGCGCGACCTGCTGGAAGGCTTCGTCGAGGGCTATAACCGCTACCTGAAGGACTATGCCGGCAAGCTGCCCGCAGCCTGCGCGGACGCCAAGTGGGTACGCCCGATGTCCTTCGACGACATGGTGCTGGTGGTGGCCGAGAAAGCGCTGCACGCCTCCGGCCAGGCCTTCGCCAGGGACTTCGTCGCCGCCGGCCGCACGCCGGGCGCCGCGGTGAGCCTGGCCAAGCTGGCGCCGCGCAAGATCGACGCCTCCACCCTGGTGGCCCAGCTCGACAAGATGAACAAGCAGGGCTTCGGCAGCAATGCCCTGGCCGTCGGCAAGGACCTCTCCGGCAACGGCCGCGGCCTCCTGCTCGGCAATCCGCACTATCCCTGGACCACGGCCGACCGCTTCTACCAGGCCCACCTGACGGTGCCGGGCCGCTATGACGCGATGGGCGTGATCATCGGCGGCGTGCCGGCGGTCGTCATCGGCTTCAACAAGGACGTCGCCTGGAGCCACACCGTCACCTTCGCCTATCACTTCACCACCTTCCGCCTGGCGCTGGATGCCGGCGACGCCACCGGCACCACCTATCTCTATGATGGCGAGCGCCGCAAGATGACGTCGAAAACGGTCGGCATCGACGTGCTGCAGGCCGATGGCACGACGGCCAAGCGTGAAAAGACCTTCTGGTTCAGCCACCAGGGCGCCGTCATCTCGCGTCCCGCCGCCGGCATGACCTGGACCTCGACCGCCGCCTACGTGCTGGCCGACCCGAACCGCAACAACACCCGCATGATCGACCAATGGCTGGGCATCGGCACCGCCGGCAGCGTGCGTGCGCTGAAGGATTCGCTCGACAAGGTCGTGGGCCTGCCCTGGGTGAACACGATCGCCGCCGACCGCGAGGGCAATACCCTGTACGCGGACGCCAGCGTGGTGCCCCACATGGATGCGAATAAATTCGTCAACGGCTGCCTGCTGCTGCAGGCGGCGCTGCTGTTCGACGGTTCGAAGAGCAGCTGCGCCTTAGGCCAGGACGCCGGCGCGCCCACCGGCATCTATTCCCCGGCGCGGGCGCCGTGGATGATGCGGACGGACTACGTCGGCAACTCGAACGACGCCTACTGGCTGACCAATCCGAAGTCGCTGCTGGTCGGCCCGGCGCCGCTGGGCTACTCGCCGCTGTATGGACGCACCGGCATCGAACAGAGCCTGCGCACCCGCATCGGCTTCCGCCAGCTGGAAGACCTGCTGGCGCAGAAGAGCAAGCTGAACCTCGCCGACATGCAGGCGCTGGCCTTCTCGAACCGCGTGTATGCGGCCGAGCTGGTGCTGCCGGAACTGCTGCCGGCCTGCGCGGCATCGACGGACACGCTGCTGCGCCAGGCTTGCAACGTGCTGCAGGCGTGGGACCGCCGCGCCGATGTCGACAGCCGCGGTGAAGTCGTGTTCCGCGAATTCTGGAGCACGGCGTCGGCGATCCCGAACAAGTGGGCGGTGGCCTTCAATCCGGCCGACCCGGTGAATACGCCCTACGGCGTGGCCCCGGCGGCGATGCCGGCCATGCTGACGGCCCTGCGCGGCGCCGCCCAGAAGCTGCAGACCCTGGGCGTGCCGCTGGATGGACGGCTGGGCGACTGGCAGGTCGAGCCACGCAACGGCGTGCGCATCCCGATCCATGGCGGGAACGGCAACCAGGAAGGCAGTTACGGCTCGATCACCATGCGCACCGGGCTGACCTCGAGCGGCTATGTGGGCGTGCACTGGGGCCAGAGCTACATCCAGACCGTAACCTTCGACGACCAGGGACCGGTGGCCCAGGCGATGCTGACCTATGGCCAGTCGACCGATCCGAAGTCGCCCTGGTATGCCGACCAGACCGTGGCGTACTCGCGCAAGCAGTGGCCGGTGCTGCCTTTTGCCGCGGACAAGATCAAGGCCGATGCGAACTACTCGACCATGACCCTGCGGGAGTAAACACAGCGGCAGCAGCTATGCGTGCTGAGTTGCTTCTAATAAAGGTGGTGCCTACAATCGGGCACCACCTTTTTTCATTGGCACGCCATGCTCATCACGAATATCGAAACCATCCCGGGTAAAACCATCACCGTCTGCCACGGCGTCGTCTCCGGCAGCTCGGTGCGCTCCAAGCACGTCGGGCGCGACATCATGGCGGGTCTCAAGAACATGGTCGGCGGCGAGCTGCGCGGCTATACCGAACTGCTGGAAGAGTCGCGCGAGCAGGCCACCGAACGCATGAAGGCGCAGGCCGCCCAGCTGGGCGCCAATGCCATCGTCAACGTGCGCTTCTCGACCTCGTCGGTCGCGGCCGGCGCCGCCGAGATCTACGTCTACGGCACCGCTGTCACCGTCGGCTAAGCGATGGAATACCTCATCCTGCTGGCCTTCTGGTCGGTGCCGGTGCTGCTCGGCTATGTGTTCGGCCGCGCGGCCGAAGCGCGCCACTACCGCTCCATCCATGCGCGTGAAAAGGAACTGGTGCAGCTGCCGGCGACCTCGCTCAAGGGCCTGGTGCGCGGCGGGCAAGTCGAGCGCAGCGAACTGGTGACGGGCAGCGTCGTGATCTCGATCGACTATTTCAAGAAGGCGGCGTCGGCCCTGCGCTCGCTCGTGGGCGGCCCCGTGAAATCGTATGAGACCCTGCTGGACCGCGCCAAGCGCGAAGCCATCCTGCGCCTGAAGGAAAGCTGTCCGGGCGCGGACGAGGTCATCAACCTGCGCCTCGAGACCATGCCGCTGGCCGGCCAGCAGCGCAACCAGATCACCAGCGTCGAGGTGCTGGCCTACGGCACGGCGATCTACTACGCCAAGGCATGAAGTACCAGCCGGCGCTGCCTGAGCATAACGACAATATCTCGCACGAGCATCCGCTGAAGGATTTCGTGCTGATCCTGGCCGGGCTCTCGCTGGCGGTGCTGGCGCTGGTCTGGGCGCTGGGGCTGGCGGTCGACCTGGTCGTCGACAAAATGAGTCTTGAAACCGAGGCGCGGATCACACGCCTGATTGCGCCCGCGCCGCCGGCGACCGAGCCGGCGCTGAAGTCGCAGGAGGTGCGGCTGCAGGCGCTGGTCGATGGGATGCGCGCCTGTGCCGGCATGCGCGAACCGGTGACGGTGCGGCTGGCGAAGTCGAAGGAGGCGAACGCCTTTGTCGTCCCCGGCGGCACGGTCATCGTCCATTCCGGACTGATGGAGCACGTCAGGTCGGAAAACGGCATGAGCTTCGTGCTGGCGCACGAGCTGTCCCACCTGATCCACCGCGACCACCTGCGCGGGCTGGGCCGCAGCCTGGTCATCGTTGCGGCGGCTACCGTACTGACCGGGGACGGCTCATGGACGGCGAGCGTGCTGGCGCCGGCCCAGCACCTGGGAGAGGCGCACTATTCACGCGGCCGCGAGTCGAACGCGGATGCGCGGGCACTGCAAATCCTGCAGTGCCGTTACGGGCACGTGGGCGGCGCGACCGAGTTCTTCGAGTCGCTGCGCAAGAAGGACGACGAGACCCCGGCGTTCGCCCATTACCTGGCGTCGCACCCGTCGATGGGGGCACGCATCGAGGCGCTGCAGGCGGCGATCCGCCAGGCCGGCTTGCGGACCGGCGACGTCCGGCCCATGCAGCCATGACCTGCGTGTGACATTTTTGTGAGCACGCGCAAAGTAGGGGTTGACGCAGCTCATCAGCTCCCCCATAATCTCATTCCTCTGCTGCTGACGAACACAACGCTTCGCAGCGATAGCAAGAGACAGAATACGGTTCTTTAACAATCAACAGTCGATAAGTGTGGGCGTTTGATGAGGGTGCCGGCTGGCTTGGG